>NZ_JAOPXQ010000211.1 GCF_025965075.1 Aeromicrobium sp. | reverse complement strand
TCGCGAGTTCGAATCTCGTTGTCCGCTCGGAGAGGGTCTCCATACCCATCCAGCGGTGGGTTGGCCGAGAGGCGAGGCAACGGACTGCAAATCCGTTTACACGGGTTCAAATCCCGTACCCACCTCGCACACAATTGAATACGCACGGGCGATTGGCGCAGCGGTAGCGCGCTTCCCTGACACGGAAGAGGTCACTGGTTCAAACCCAGTATCGCCCACACCACCGAAGGACCCCTGACTCGTCAGGGGTCCTTCGTCGTTCCCCACCTTGCGGAGGAAATGTGACCCGCATCATGTGTAGGTGACAGGTCGTCGGGTACGAGTGTCATGTCGGCGGTTGAGCAGACAGCCTCGGCAACGCAGGTGCCCCACCTCGAACAACGCGAGGTGGGGCACTTCCATTCTTCCTCACGAACGCCGACACGACCGCACGAATGGCGACTAGTCGAGCTCGTCGCGGTTGCGCAGCGTCCGTGTGCCCCACCGGGTGTCCTCGAGCATCCGCTCGACGGCCTCGTTGAGCGCGGCGCCGATGAGGACCGCGATCGACAGGACGTACAGCCACAGCAGCACCGCGATGGGCGCCGCCAATGGGCCGTAGATCGAGGTGCCGCCGGAGGAGAATCCCAGCGCCCACCGGACCAGATAGCTGCCCAGGATCCAGAACGTCAGCGTGAACACCGCGCCCGGCAGCCCGGTCCGCCACTTCTTCCGCACCGGGACGGCCAGGTGGTAGAGCGTCGTCAGGAAGCCGATCGACAGCAGCAGCACGGCCGGCCAGTAGAACATCCGCAGGAACGACAACCGGTCCGACAGGATGTCCGCCGCGAGCTCGGGCCCGATCAGGACCATCGGCACCAGCACGATCCCCACCATCAGGGCGATGACGTAGAGCAGGAACGACAGCGCCCGGGTCTTGACGATCCCCCGGTGCCCACCGAAGCCGTAGATGATCGAGATCGTGTCGAGGAAGACGTTGAGCGCACGGGACCCCGACCACAGGGCGAGGACGAAGCCGATCGAGATGACGTCGATGCGGCCCCCGCCCAGGACCTCGTTGAGGGTCGGGGCGATGACCTTGTCGACGGTGCTGTCGGTCAGCGCCTTGGACGACAGCTCGATGATGCGGTCCTTGAGGACGTCGACCTGCGTCACGTCGTAGCGGTCGGCGATGAATCCGATCGTCCCGGCCAGGCCGAACACGAGCGGCGGGAGCGACAGGATCGCGAAGAACGCGGCCTCGGCGGCGAGGCCCGTGACCCGGTAGCGGAAGCAGCTGCTGACCGTCCGCGCGATCAGGCTGCTGAACACTTCGGGGATCCCCGGTCGGTCTACCGGTTGCACCGCCATGCCTCTACCGTAGCGACATGGATCCCCTGCAGCGCGCACCTTCCAACCAGGCGTCCCCACTTGTCGGATACAACGTCGCGACCGCAGATCAGGCGCTGATGGATGCAGTGGGTGCCTTCGCCGGGGACCACGCCCCCACGGTCGTGGACGCGATCACGCCGATGGGCAGCCTGGCCGGCTCGGCCGAGGCCCGCGAGCACTGGCACCTGGCCAACGAGAACGAGCCCGTGCTGCGCACCACCGACCGGTTCGGCAACCGGGTCGACGAGGTCGACTTCCACCCCTCGTGGCACTGGCTCATGGCGCAGGGCGTCGGCTTCGGCCTGACCGCCGAGCCCTGGCTCTCCCAGAGCCCCGTGGCCCACCTCCAGCGCGCCGCCGGCTTCCTCACCTGGGGCCAGGTCGAGCAGGGCCACATGTGCCCCATCACGATGACCTACGCCGTCATCCCCGCCCTGCGCGTCGACGACGCGATCGCCAAGCAGTGGACCGCGGGACTGGCCTCGCGGACGTACGACTTCGGGCTCCGCCGACCCGAGGACAAGGCGGGCCTGCTCGCCGGCATGGGCATGACGGAGAAGCAGGGTGGCTCGGACCTGCGGACCAACACGACGCAGGCACGGCCGACCGAGACGCACGGCGAGTACCTCCTCACAGGTCACAAGTGGTTCACCTCCGCACCGATGAACGACGTCTTCCTGGTGCTGGCCCAGGCCGCCGAGGGCGTCACGTGCTTCGTGGTCCCCCGGGTGCGCCCCGACGGCACCCGCAACGCCCTGTCGATCGTGCGCCTCAAGGACAAGCTGGGCAACCGGTCCAACGCCTCCAGCGAGCTCGAGTTCAACGACGCCTGGGCGATCCGTCTCGGCGACGAGGGACGCGGGATCCGCACGATCATCGAGATGGTCTCCGCGACCCGCCAGGACTGCATCCTCGGCTCGGCCGGGATCATGCGCAAGGCCGTCGCCGAGGCTGCGTGGCACACGTCGCAGCGGGCCGCGTTCGGCTCGACACTCGCCGACCAGCCGGCCATGATCAACGTCCTCGCCGACCTCGCGGTCGAGAGCGAGGCCGCGACGATGGTGTCCCTGCGTCTCGCCTCGGCGGTCGACAAGCCGCACGACGCCCACGAGCAGGCCCTGCGACGCATCGGGCTGGCCCTGGAGAAGTTCTGGGTCTGCAAGCGGACCCCGTTCATGGTCGCGGAGGCACTCGAGTGCCTCGGCGGCAACGGGTACGTCGAGGAGTCGGGCATGCCCCTGCTGTTCCGCGAGTCGCCCCTCAACTCGATCTGGGAGGGCAGCGGCAACGTCAACGCGCTGGACGTCCTGCGCGCACTGGCCCGCGAGCCCGAGAGCCTCGACGCGTGGATCACCGAGGTCGGGACGGTCCGCGGCGAGGACAGCCGCCTCGACGCCGCGGTCGACGAGGTCCTCGTCGAGCTCGCCGACCTGAGCGACGTGGAGACCCGGGCCCGCCGCATCGCCGGCCGGATGGCGGCGGTCCTGCAGGGCACGGTCCTGCTGCAGCACGGCGACCCGGCCGTCGCCGACGCGTTCTGCGCCTCCCGGCTCGGCGGTGACTGGGGCGGCACGTTCGGGACGCTCCCCCGTGGGCTCGACCTCGCCGGCATCGTCGCCCGGACCACCCCCCACCTGGACGCCTGAATGGGCCGCCTGCTCGTCATCGCCGCCTCGATGTCGGCGATGATCACGCTCGTGTCCGCGATGGCGCTGCGCGCCGCCGACGCCACCCTGGCGGTCGTCGCCGTCGCCGCCCTGGTCGTCCTGCTGACCTGGTACGCCCAGCTGCACGCGACCGAGGAGCACTCCTCCGTGGGGCTGGCCAACCCGGCCGCCGCCGTCACGCTCGCCGTCGTCGGGCGGCGACCCTGGGCCACCCTGCTGCCCGCCGTCGTGGCGCACGCCGTGGGCGGCGTCCTCGGCGGCCTGCTGGCCCTGGTCCTGGAGGACCGGCTCGGCGACACCTTGGTCTTCACCGATCCCAGCCTCGTGCTCACCGCGGTGGGCGCGGCGCTCGTCGGCCTGGTGGGTGCGTGGACGACGCTCAGCATCGACGGCGGCGGGTCCGAGGCCCTGTCGGCCGTCCCGGTCCTCGTCGGTGGGGCCGTCCTCCCGCTGGGCCTGCTGGCGGTCTTCCAGCCGGCGGTCGTGATCGGCCTCGCGACGGCGGGCCTCGTGCCGTGGGACGTGGCCCTCGTGGCGGCCGGGACCGTGCTCGGGGCGTCGGCCGTGGGTGCGTACACCGTGTCCGTCCTCGTCCCGGCGGAGTGACCCAGCCCACACAGGTTCCGTTCTGCCGCGTGGATCGACCGTCCGGTTTCACATGTTGGACGGCCGTCCCGAATCGTGAGACTCGTCCTTGTCGTTCGGGCCGGGGCTCCCCAGACTGGGGACATGCTTTCGGCGCAGCACCTCTGGCTCGTGGGACGACTCCACGTCGACCTCGGCCGCGCTCGCAACATGATGTGTCGCTGATCAACGCGCGACCTCTGCACTGACTCAAGTCAATCCAGGCGCGCGGCGACCATCCCGTGACGAACCTGTCCTGATCGCCGTGCGCCCTGCCCCAAGGGAAGTTCATGGCATCAGTTACCGGCACCGACACCCCCGCCCGTCGACCGCGCCCCAAGCGCGGCGAGGGCCAGTGGGCGCTGGGCTACCGCGAGCCCCTGAACGCCAACGAGCGGTCCAAGAAGGACGACAACCCGCTCAACGTGCGCGCTCGCATCGAGAACATCTACGCGCACGGCGGCTTCGCGTCGATCGATCCCGGCGACCTGCGGGGCCGCTTCCGCTGGTGGGGCCTCTACACGCAGCGCAAGCAGGGCATCGACGGCGGCAAGACCGCGACCCTCGAGCCCGAGGAGCTCGACGCCGAGCACTTCATGCTCCGCGTGCGCGTCGACGGCGGCCAGCTCAACCTCGAGCAGCTGCGGACCGTCGCCGACATCTCGATCGACCATGCCCGCGACACGGCTGACCTGACCGACCGGCAGAACGTCCAGTACCACTGGATCGACGTCCGCGACGTCCCCACGATCTGGAACCGGCTGGAGTCCGTCGGCCTGTCGACCCAGGAAGCCTGCGGCGACTGCCCCCGCGTCATCCTCGGCTCCCCCGTGGCTGGGATCTCCGGCGACGAGATCATCGACGGCACCTCGGCGATCGATGCGATCGAGAGCACCTTCATCGGCGACCGGAACTTCTCCAACCTGCCGCGCAAGTTCAAGACCGCGATCAGCGGCCACCCCGACCACGACGTCGTGCCGCAGATCAACGACGTCGCGTTCACGGGTGCGGTGCACCCCGAGCACGGCCCCGGTTTCGACCTGTGGGTCGGCGGCGGCCTGTCGACCAACCCGATGCTCGCCGAACGGGTCGGCGTGTGGGTCTCGCTCGAGGACGTCCCCGAGGTGTGGAAGGGCGTCGTCAGCATCTTCCGCGACTACGGCTACCGCCGCCTGCGCACCCGGGCACGCCTGAAGTTCCTCATCGCGGACTGGGGCATCGAGAAGTTCCGAGAGGTCCTGGAGACCGAGTACCTCGAGCGCCGGCTGCCTGATCTCGAGGCGCCCCCGATGCCCGAGACGCCCGCCGACCACGTCGGCGTGTTCCCGCAGCGCGACGGCAAGTTCTACGTCGGCGTCGCGGCCACGGTCGGCCGCATCTCCGGGACCCTGCTCAACCAGCTCGCCGACATCGTCGAGGCCCACGGCAGCACGCGCATCCGTACCACGCCGATGCAGAAGCTCGTCGTCCTCGACGTCGAGGAGGACCGGGTCGAGAGCCTGGTCGCCGCGCTGGCCGGCATCGGCCTGCACGCCCGCCCGTCCCAGTGGCGCCGCAACACCATGGCGTGCACCGGCATCGAGTACTGCAAGCTCGCGATCGTCAACACCAAGGATCGCGCCGCGACCCTCATCGACGAGCTCGAGCAGCGGGTCCCCGAGCTCGACACACCGATCACGGTCAACGTCAACGGTTGCCCCAACTCGTGCGCCCGCATCCAGACCGCCGACATCGGCCTGAAGGGCATGCTCGTCAGCGACGCCGACGGCAACACCGTGGAGGGCTTCCAGGTCCACCTCGGCGGCGCGCTCGGGTTCCAGGCCGGCTTCGGCCGCAAGCTGCGCGCCCACAAGGTCGCCGGGGACCACCTGCCCGACTACATCGAGAAGCTCTCGCGGACGTACCTCGAGCAGCGCGAGGACGACGAGTCCTTCGCCCGCTGGGTGTCCCGCGCCGATGAGGAGGTCCTTCGATGACCACCCGCGCCGTCCCGTTCCACTGCCCGTACTGCGCCGACGAGGACCTGCGTCCCCACGGCGAGACGCACGGCGAGTGGGAGTGTCGCTCCTGCCTACGGGCGTTCCGGCTCGGCTTCATCGGCCAGCTGTCCCCCACCGACCTGACCACCCTGTGAACACCACCACCGCACCACCAACTGAAAGGAGGCACGCATCATGACCGCACCAGCACTCATTGCCCTGGCGCACGGCAGCCGCGACCCGCGCTCTGCCAAGACCATCACAGCCCTCACGGAGATGGTCGCGTGCATGCGTCCCGATCTCCGGGTGGAAGCGGCATTCCTCGACCTGGCCGCACCGCGCTTCGACGACGTCGTCGACCGGCTCGTCGCCGAGGGTCACCAGGAGATCGTCGTGGTCCCGCTGCTGCTGACCGAGGCGTTCCACGCCAACGTCGACGTCCCGAACGTCATCACGGGCGCCCTGGCGCGTCACGAGGGCATCAAGATCCAGGCCACGGACGTCCTCGGCATCGAGAACGCGTTCTTCCACGTGCTCGACAAGCGTCTGCGTGAGGCCCTGTCCAAGAACCGGGTCCGCGAGCTCGACGCGCTGGTCCTGGCGGGAGCCGGTTCGTCCGACCCGCTGGCCAACGCCGCGATCTCCCGGGCGGCGCGTGCGTGGGGAGCCCATCACAAGCTCCCGACCATCGCGGCGTTCGCCTCCAGCGTGCCGCCGGCGGCCGGCGAGGCCGTGCGGCAGCACCGGGCCGACGGACGTCGTCACATCGCGGTCGGACAGCTCTTCCTCGCGCCGGGCGTCCTGCCCGACCGGGTCAACGAGCTGGCGTACGAGGCCGGGGCCGTCGCGGTCGCCGAGCCGCTGGGCGTCGACGTCGAGGTCGCGCGGGTCATCCTGGCCCGCTACGCCGTCGGTGCCGTCGACCTGGTCCCGCTCGAGGCCCTCTTCGCCTGACGATCTCGCTGAGCGTGACGTTTGCGCCCCCAGATCGCCAGATCGGGGGCGCAAACGTCACGCCCAGCGGGGCGTCACTACGTGGGTGAGGTGACCCGACGCCCGATCCGTCGTAGCGTCTACATCGCGGCGAGGCGGGCCTTCTCGGCCTCGACGTCGAAGTCCGGCGCCGGCCACTGCAGGTCGAGAGCGCGCAGCTGCTCGACGAGGAGCGTCGCCACGGCCCAGTTGCGGTACCACTTGCGCCCGCTCGGCACGAGGTGCCACGGCACGGCCGAGCAGCGCTCGATCGCGAGGGCGTACGCCGCCTGGTAGGCGTCCCAGAGCGCCCGCTCGTCGAGGTCCCCGGTGTTGTACTTCCAGAACTTCGTGGGGTCCTCGAGCCGGGCCTCGAGGCGCTCCTTCTGGTCCTCCGGGGTGATGTACAGGAAGCACTTGAGCAGCACCCCACCGGAGGCCGTGAACGCCTGCTCGAAGTCGTTGATCGCGCCGTAGCGGCGCTCGATCTCGGCGGGGTCGGCGAGTCCACGGACCCGCCCGATCAGGACGTCCTCGTAGTGCGACCGATCGAAGATGCCGATCATGCCGGGCCCGGGCAGCGCCTTCTCGACGCGCCACAGGAAGTCGTGCTCGAGCTCCTCGGGCGTCGGCTTCTTGAACGACGTGATCGCGAGGCCCTGCGGATCCACGAGGCCCGCGACGTGGCGCACGATCCCGCCCTTGCCGGAGGTGTCCATGCCCTGCAGCACGACCAGCACGCGCTGCGAACCGGTCCCAGCGTGGCCGCTCGCGAAAAGCTTCTCCTGCTGGTCGCTGAGCTCGTCGCCCAGCGCCTGCAGCGCGCCCTTGGCCTTGGCCTTGCCGCCGTCGAAGCCCGTCGTGGCTCGCGAGTCGTACGACGCGAGGACGACCGGTCCGGTCACGGTCAGCTGGGAGTCCAGGGAGTTCGCCATCTGTGCAGTATGCCGTGCCCGTAGGGTCGGGGCATGCTGCCCGATGACACCGAGATCGCGCGCCTGTACGCCTATCCCGCCACGGATCGCCCCTGGGTGCGGTCCAACTTCGTCACGACCCTCGACGGCGCGGCGCACGCCGCCGACGGGCGTTCCGGCTCCCTGGGCGGGGACGTCGACACCCACGTGTTCGGGATCCTGCGCTCCCTCGCCGACGTCGTCGTGGTGGGCGCCGGCACCGCCCGCGCGGAGGGCTATGGTCCCGCGGACGTCCCGATCGCGGTGGTGAGCCGCCGCCTCGACATCCCCGAGCGTCTCGTCGTGCCCGGCCAGCTCGTCATCACGACCGCCGACGCCCCCGCCGTGGAGCTCGCCCGGCTGCGCGACGTCGACGTCATCGCCCTCGGGACGGGCACGATCGACTGGCCCGCCGTGCTGGCCGAGCTGGGCCGCCGCGGGCTGGACAAGGTCTTGTGCGAGGGCGGCCCGTCCCTGCACGGCGACCTCGTGGACCTCGACCTGGTCGACGAGCTGTGCCTCACGATCGCGCCGGTGCTGTCGTCCGGCGACGCCCCCCGCATCGCGCACGGACCGACCGCTGTCGACCGGCCGATGACCCGCGGCCACGTCCTCGACGTCGACGGGGTCCTCCTGACCAGGTGGCTCCGGGACCGCGCGTAGTCTGAACCCGACGAAGGGATCCCCCACTCATGTTTGACGTCTCACTCCTCATCGAGCGCCGGCTCAACCCGCTCGACGCTGATCAGATCGTCGCCCTCCACGAGGGCCTCGACGACACCGTCCGCTACCACCTGCTGCTCCCCGTGGAGAGCTCGACCGCGATCATGTCCTCGTCGATGTCGGCGCTCGGCGGCCAGGTCGTGCCGCTCGTCGAGCCGGCCGCGATCGATGGTCTCCAGGACGAGATCGTCAACATCGGCCAGGACGACGTCGAGGCCAGCGCCCAGCTGCTCGTCGACCGCGGCCAGGAGGTCACCGCGACCCTGACCGAGGACGATCCCGTCGACGCGCTGCTGGCGCTCGTCAAGGCGACCGGCTCGTCGGAGGTCATCGTGCTCACCGAGCCGCACCTCGTGAAGGAGTTCCTCCACGTCGACTGGACGTCGCGCGCACAGCGCAAGCTCGACGTCCCGAGCGTCCACCTGCTCGAGCACGTCCCGTTCGACGCCCAGCGCTGAGCCGGGCAGGGGCGCGGCGTTCCGTCGGCCGGGACGGCTGGCCCTGCCCCGTACGCTGGAGGCATGAGCAAGCCGAGCGAGAAGACGTACGACGTGGACAAGACCGACGAGGAGTGGAAGGCCGAGCTCAGCCCGGCCGAGTTCCAGGTCCTGCGCCAGGCCGGGACCGAGCGACCGTTCACCTCGTCCTACGAGACGGATCCGACGGTCGGCGTGTACGCCTGCCGGGCCTGCGGCTCCGAGCTGTTCCGCAGCGAGACGAAGTTCGACGCGCACTGCGGCTGGCCGGCGTTCTACGCCCCGCTCGCGGAGGACCGGGTCGAGTACATCGAGGACCGCTCGATGTTCGGCGGAGTCCGCACCGAGGTCCGCTGCGCCACGTGCGGCTCGCACCTCGGGCATGTGTTCGAGGGCGAGGGCTTCGACACCCCGACCGACCAGCGCTACTGCATCAACGGCATCAGCCTCAAGCTCCAGGCCGACGCCTCCTGACCCCGTGGGCCTGACGTTCTGACCGACACGCCAGGCGTGTCGGCGTCGAGACGTCAGGCCCAGCGGGGTCGGCGGGGGCTAGGGCCAGAGGCTCGTGAGCTCGCTGACGGTGTGCACCTTGCCGGTGTAGAACGGCACTTCCTCGCGCACGTGGCGCCGCGCCTCGGTGGCCCGCAGCTCGCGCATGAGGTCGACGATGCGGTGCAGCTCGGCGGCCTCGAAGGCAAGGATCCACTCGTAGTCGCCCAGCGCGAACGACGCGACGGTGTTGGCCCGCACGTCCGGGTAGTCCCGGGCCGCCATGCCGTGCTCCTTGAGGATCGCGCGACGCTCGTCGTCGGGCAGGAGGTACCACTCGTACGACCGGACGAACGGGTAGACGCAGACGTAGGTCTGCACCTGCTCGTCGGCCATGAACGCCGGGATGTGCGAGCGGTTGAACTCGGCCGGCCGGTGCAGCGCCATCTGCGACCACACCGGCGCCATGCGCGAGCCCAGGGCCGTGCGGCGGAACCCGTTGTAGGCCGCCTGCAGCGCCTCGCTCGTCGGGGCGTGCCACCAGATCATCAGGTCGGCGTCGGCACGCAGGCCACTGACGTCGTACGTCCCGCGGACCACGATGTCGTCGGCGGCGAGCTTGGCGAACAGCGCCTCGACCTCGTTGGCCTCGGCCTGGCGGTCGGCGTCACCGAGGACCCGGTCCAGGCGGAAGACCGACCACATCGTGTAGCGGATCGACTCGTTGATCTCCTTGGCCAGTTTCCCCTTGTTGGGGATGTGCGGGGCAGCGTCAGTCATGAGTCGATTGTCCCAGCGTCGAGCAACCGGCGGGCGGCGGCCCGGCCCGACCCGATGACCGCGGGGATGCCGACACCACGGTAGGCCGCACCGCAGACCTCGAGCCCCGGCACCCCGGCGACCGAGCGCTCGACGGTCTCGACCCGGTCGAGGTGGCCGACGTCGTACTGCGGCAGCCCACCGCCCCAACGCTGGACGACCCGGTCGGCCGGGTCGGGCAGGCTGCCGAACGCGGCCCGCAGGTCGGCGAGCGCGCGGGCCGCGAGGTCCACGTCGTCGTGCTGCAGCAGCGTGGTCTCGCCGGCCCGGCCGACGGACGCACGGATCACGGTGCGGCCGGACTCGCCGATCCAGCCCCATTTGCTGGACGACACCGTGGCCGCCTTGATGAAGGTGCCGTCGACGGGCGGGACCAGGAAGCCGGAGCCTTCCGGCACGACGGCGTCGTCGAGCACGAACGTCACGATCGCCATGCTGGCGTAGTCGATCGCGGCGAGGGCGAACGCGGCGTCGGGCGCCTCCTCGGCGAGCAGGCGCGCCGCGGCGGGCGCCGGGGCGGCGATGATGACGGCGTCCACGTCGACGACCTCGACGTCGGTCGTCGGGCCGACCGACAGCCGCCACCCCTCGGGCGTACGTCCGACGGCCCGCACGGTCGCGTCGAGACGGACGTCGATCCCGGGTGTCGCGGCGACGGCGGCCGGCAGCTGTCCCACTCCCCCGACGAGCCCCGCGAACACCGGCCCGGTCGCCGTCGCGGCGGCCCGGTGCTCGGCGGCGGCGGTCAGCAGGTCGTCACCGAGGGCGGCGATCTGCGGGGTCGTCGCCCGCAGGGAGAGCTGGTCGGTGTGGCCGGCGTAGACACCACCCAGCAAGGGCTCGACGAGCCGGTCGAGCACGTCACGGCCCAGCCGCGCGGTGACGAACTCGGCGACCGAGATGTCCTCGTCGGGCGCCGGCAGGATCCGCGGATCGGGCATGTCGGCGATGCCCGAGGCGGCCAGCGCCGCAGGGTCGGCGGGGATGCCCATGACGGTCGGCGGCATGGCCCGCAGCGCGCCGTGCGTCCAGATCGACGCCGTGATGGTCGCCGGGTGGACGACCCGGTCGTCGAGCCCCACGGCGTGGATGAGGTCCAGTCCCTCGGGCCGCCGGGCGAGGATCGACTCCGCGCCGAGGTCGAGGGTCAGCCCACCGACCTCACCGAGGCGCAGCTTGCCGCCGAGCCGGTCCGATCCCTCCAGGACGACGACCTCGACGCCCGCCGTCGCGAGCTCGTGGGCGGCGGCGAGCCCCGCCATGCCCCCACCGACGACGGCGACCCTCATCGGGCTACGCGAGGTCGTAGGCGTGGACGAAGTCGACCAGGCGCGCCAGCGCGTCCGGGTCGGTGGCCGGCAGGACGCCGTGGCCCAGGTTGAACACGTGCCCCTCGGCTGCCCGGCCGGCCTCGATGACCTCGGCCGCGCGGGCGTGCACGAACTCGGTCGGCGCGAACACCGCGGTCGGGTCGAGGTTGCCCTGGACCGCCTTGCCCGGTCCGACCCGCTTGATCGCCTCGTCGAGCGGCACCCGCCAGTCGACGCCCACGACGTCCGCGCCGGCGTCACCCATCGAGTGCAGGAGCTCACCTGTGCCGACGCCGAAGTGGATGCGGGGCACGCCGAGGTCGGCGACCGAGGCGAGCACGGCGGCCGAGTGCGGCTTGACGTACGTCTCGTAGTCGGCGAGCGACAGGTTTCCGGCCCACGAGTCGAACAGCTGGATCGCGGAGGCGCCGGCCTCGACCTGGAGGCGCAGGAACTGGCCCGCGATCGCGGCCATGCGGCCCAGCAGGGCGTGCCACAGGTCGGGGTCGGAGTACATCAGCTGCTTGGTCAGTCGGTGGTCCCGTGACGGGCCGCCCTCGACGAGATAGGACGCGAGCGTGAACGGCGCGCCGGCGAAGCCGATCAGCGGCGTCGAGCCGAGCTCGCCCACCAGCGCCGTCACGGCGTCGGTGATCGCGGTGACGTCGTCGGGCTCGACGTCCCGGAACTGCGCCAGCTGCGCGGCCGAGCGGATCGGCTCGGCGACGACGGGCCCCGTGCCCGGCACGATGTCGAGGTCGACACCGATCGCCTTGAGCGGGACCACGATGTCAGAGAAGAAGATCGCCGCGTCGACGCCATAGCGGCGGACGGGCTGCATCGTGATCTCCACGACCATGTCGGTGCGGAAGCACGAGTCGAGCATCGTGGTGCCCTCGCGGAGCGCGAGATACTCCGGCAGCGAGCGTCCCGCCTGTCGCATGAACCAGACGGGCGTGTGGTCGGGGCGTTCGCCGCGGCACGCCCGCAGGAAGGCACTGTCAGTCAAGGTCGCGGTCACCCGACCAGTCTCTCAGGTCGTGCGGAGTGTCGAGGCCCAGGCCTGACCCCATCACGCCTACCATCGCAGGGTGGGAGTCAGAAGCGAGATCGATCGCACGCCCGCGCAGTTCACGCAGGCCGTGGACCATGTGCGCCGCGCCGTCCTTCGACCCGAGGTCGTGGTCGACGAGATGCCCGCGCCCCAACGCATCGCGCCGCACTCCTTCGCGATCAGCGGCGACGTCCTGATCGACGACGACGAGCTGGCGACCGGGCGGTTCATCCTGCTGCACGATCCGGCCGGCAACGACGCATGGGGCGGGACGTTCCGCTGCGTGACGTTCGCCCGGGCCGACATCGAGGCCGACATGGCCGCGGACCCCGTGCTGCCCAGCGTCGGCTGGAGCTGGCTGACCGAGGCCCTGTCGGCGTACGGCAGCGCCTACACCGCGGCCAGCGGCAGCGTCACGGTCGTCCGCTCGGAGGGATTCGGGGAGATGGAGGCCGACGGGTCCGACGCCCAGATCGAGGTGCGCGCGTCCTGGACCCCGGTCATGGACACCCCGAGCGCCGACATGGGCGGTCACGCCTCGGCGTGGTCCAACCTGTTGTGCGCGATCGCCGGGCTGCCCCCGCTGGCGCCCGGGGTCATCCCGCTCCAGCGCCGGCGTGGTCCCCGTTGAGCGCCCCGGACGAGGCGACCCCGGACGGGGCACCGCTGACCGCGATCGACGAGGAGGCGACCGAGCCGGTCGCCGTCGAGTCACCGCGCCTGGAGCTGCGTGACCCGCTGCCCCCCGTCGTCGAGACGCCCGCCCAGCTGCAGGCGACGTGCGACGCGATCCTCGCCGGCACTGGCCCGATCGCCCTGGACGCCGAGCGCGCCTCGGGCTACCGCTACTCCCAGCGCGCCTACCTGATCCAGATCCGTCGGGAGGGGTCCGGGACGCACCTGGTGGACCCCACCGCGTTCGACAGCCTGGTCCCGATCGACACGGCGTTCGACGGCAACGAGTGGATCCTCCACGCCGCGACGCAGGACCTGATGTGCCTGGCCGAGGTCGGCCTCTATCCCGAGAAGCTGTTCGACACCGAGCTCGCGGGTCGGCTGCTCAACCTCCCCCGGGTCGGCCTGGCCGCCCTGGTCGACCACTACCTCGGGCTGAGCCTGGCCAAGGAGTTATCCGCAGCCGACTGGTCCACACGACCGCTGCCCGATCCGTGGCTCGTCTACGCGGCCCTCGACGTCGAGGTGCTGGTCGAGCTGCGGGACCTGATCGACGCCGACCTGGTCAAGGCCGGCAAGCGCGAGTGGGCAGCCGAGGAGTTCGAGTCGCTGCTGCTGTTCCAGGGGCCGCCCGAGCGCAAGGAGCCCTGGCGGCGTACGTCCGGGATCCACAAGGCCCGCGGCCGCCGCGCCCTGGCCGTCGTGCGCGAGCTGTGGGAGACCCGTGACCGGATCGCCGGGGCGCGCGACACGACCCCCGGCCGGATCCTGCCGGACACGTCGATCCTCGAGCTGGCCTCGTCTCCCCCGCACGACCTCAACGCACTCAAGGGGTTGCGGATCATGCGCAACCGCGGCCCCCGCCGCTTCCTCGGCGACTGGTTCGACGCGATCGAGCGTGGGCTCACGCTGCCCGAGGCGCAGCTCCCGACCGCGACCCAGCGCATCGACGGCCCGCCGCCACCGCGCGCCTGGGCCGACAAGAATCCCGTGGCCGCCGAACGCCTCGCCCGCAGCCGCGAGGTCATCGCGGCGGTCGCCGAGGAGCACGACCTGCCGACCGAGAACCTCATCAGCCCGCAGCTGGTCCGCAACCTCGCCTGGGCACCCCCGGCCGAGCTCACGGTCGAGTCCGTCTCCGCCGAGCTCCGGGCCGCCGGAGCCCGCCAGTGGCAGGTCGGGCTGATCGTCGAGCCGCTGACCGAGGCGCTGGCGCCGGTCTCCTAGCAGGAACACAGTCAACGCGACCGGCAGGTTAGCCTCACCTTCCCTTACACTGGGTCGGTGCTCGGAAACTTCCTGATCGGACTGCGCGAGGGCCTCGAGGCCAGCCTCGTCATCAGCATCCTCGTCGCCTACCTGGTCAAGACCGGCCGCCGCCGCGACGTCCGCTACATCTGGATCGGCGTCGCAACGGCCATCACCCTGGTCGTCCTCGCGTTCACGATCATCACGATCGCGGTCGACCAGCTGCCGTTCCGCTGGCAGGAGGGCGTCGGTGGCTCCCTGTCGATCATCGCGGCGGCGCTCGTGACCTGGATGATCTTCTGGATGCGCCGCACCGCCCGTGGGCTCAAGAAGGAGCTCGAGGGCGAGCTGGAGTCCGCCGTCCTGCTCGGCGCCGGGGCGATCACCCTGGTGGCGTTCCTGACGGTCGGCCGTGAGGGCCTCGAGACCGCCGCGATCCTCTACGCGACGATCGCCAACAGCTATACCGCGACACCGTTCATCGGCGCGTTCAGCGGGTTCGTCGTGGCCGCCGTCCTGGGCTACCTGATCTACCGCGGCGCCGTGAAGGTCAACCTCGGCAAGTTCTTCACCGTCACCGGCTACCTCCTGATCATCGTCGCGGCCGGCGTGCTGGCCTACGGCGTGCACGACCTCCAGGAGGCGCGCTTCCTGCCGGGGCTGGCCACCAAGGCGTTCGACGTCAGCGACCCGGCGGCGGCGACGTGGAACCCGCAGAACCCCGGCGGCTGGATGGGCACGCTGCTGAAGGGCACGATCAACTTCCAGCCCGATCCGACCTGGCTGCAGGCCGGCGTCTGGGTCGTCTACCTCGCGATCGTCCTGACCCTCTACCGGCGCAAGCCCAAGGCGCCCGCCGCACCGACACCGGCACCCTCGGAGTCGGTCAACGCGTCGTCGTGATGGCCCCGCGGGCTACCGTGAGCGCGTGAGCGAGTTCAAGAAGCCGTCGCTGCCCGGTGCCGCGCTGTTCGAGGCGCAGGCCGGCGGGTCCGATCCTGCCGAGCTGGCCGCGGCGGGGCACCGCATCGCGACCCTGCTGGTGCGTGGACCCCGCAACGACGACGACCAGGGGCTCGTCGACCGGGTCCTGCACCTCGCCGACGAGGAGGGGCTCGGAGTCATCGCCGAGCTCTGGTCCCACGCCGCCCCCGACAGCCTCGCCGGCGCGCTGTGGCGGCTCTACCTCCTGCGGACCTGGGTCCATCGCCAGCCGGACCAGGCGGCGCGCGAGTACGCATCCGGCAAGGCGTACGCCCCGGTGCACGAGGTCCTCGCGGGCGTCGTGGACCCACCCGGGCCCGAGGAGGTCATCGCGCTGGTCGACACCGTCGTCCGCGGCATCGTCAGCGCGCACTTCGACGTGACCCTCGACCGGGCCGCGGCCTTCGCCCACATCGTCGGGGTCGGCCGCGGACAGCTCGACACCGGCGATCCGCACAGCGCTGTCAAGCTCGTCGACACGGCCCTGCACCTGCACCGCGCCGCCGAGCTGGAGCGGGCCGGCCAGCTGCATTGAACGCCACACCGGATCGGCCTTGTGTCAGCCGTGAGCGGGGTTAGGCTGGTGCACGCGTCGGGCTGCGGTAGCCCCGGGTCCCACAATTAGCCGCTTCGAGCGGCCATGCGCCGTGAGGCGCTTCCCAGCCCGACGCCTTTCTTCTCCCCCGGTGTGACCACTCCCCCTGGCTCGAAGAGAGGGCGTTCCCTGGCCCGTCGGGACCAGATTGGGACCATCGCCCCAGTTCTTGGTCGATCTCCCTCACCAGGCGCTCGCGTTCGCCTACCGTGGAGGCCTCGGGGGGTCGAGGGATCCCGGACTGCCGATCGGCGGTCGTTCCAGGGGCAACCGCCGATCGGCTCGGGCTCACCTCGGCGCGAACGTCGTGTACGACTGACCCGGCCGGCCGATCTCGGACAGCTCGTCGAGATCGGCCGCGGTCGGGGTCCAGCGTGCCGCGGCGGCATTCGCCGCGACCTGCTCGGGCCCCGTCGCCCCGGCGATGACGCTCGACACGGCGGGCTGGGCCGCCAGGCCACCGATCGCCAGCTCGAGGAGCGAGACGCCCCGGGCGGAGGCGAAGCCCTGGAGCGCCTCGACCCGGTCCCAGTCCGCGCCCTGCAGCCGGTCCGACTGGGCCTCGAGGCGCGAGCCCGAGGGCGCCTGCTCCCCGCGACGGTACTTGCCGGTGAGTAGTCCGTACGCGAGCGGGAAGTACGGCAGGATCCCGACGCCACGGTCCAGGCACGCCGGAACCAGCTCGACCTCGGCCGTGCGGTTGTAGAGCGAGTACTCGTTCTGCGCGGTCGCGAACGCCGCGAGGCCGTGGGTCCGGGAGATCCAGTCCGCGTCGACGACCTGCCACGCCTGCAGGTTGGACGAGCCGATGGCCCGCACCTTGCCCTCCTTGACCAGCTCGGTCAACGCCCCGAGCGTCTCCTCGATCGGCGTCGCCGGGTCCGGGGTGTGCAGCTGGTAGAGGTCGATGTGGTCGGTGCGCAACCGGCGCAGGCTGGCCTCGACCGCGGTGCGGACGTACGCCGCGGAGCCGCGCCGGCCACCGTCGTCGCCGTTGACCCCACCCATGTCCATGCCGAACTTCGTCGCGACGACGACCTCGTCGCGCCGGCCCACGAGCGCGGTGCCGAGCAGCTCCTCGCTCTGCCCGCGGCCGTAGCTGTCGGCCGTGTCGAACAACGTGACGCCGTGCTCGAAGGCCGCGTCCACCACGGCCCGGGTCCGGTCCAGGTCGATCCGGGTGCCGAACGCGTTGCAGCCGATGCCCGTGGCGGAGACGACGATGCCGGAGGATCCGAGGGTGCGTGTGGTGTGCATGGGGCCAGCCTAGGAGCAGCCCGCACGCGCAGAGGTCCCGTCCCACCCCGGCGCTCCCGTATGCTCGAGGGATGCTCACGACGACCACGGCGCGCCGCATCGCCGCCGTGCTGATGGCGGCGCTCGTCGCCGTCCTGCTCGTCGCGACAGGTGGCACCGCCCGGGCGTCCGACACCACCGATGACGCCGGCACGTCCCACGCGAGCCAGGGGCACCACGCCGTGCGGCATGCCGCCGTGACGGTCCCACAGTCGCATGACCGGCACGGGACCCACCTCGACCTCGCCTCGACCCCGCCGACCACGCACGCGCACGTCGCCGCGGCGGTGTCGTACGTCGTGGACCGTGTCGACGTCGTCCGTCCCGGCATCGACACCGTCACCCCGGTCGGACGGGCGCCGCCGGCTCTCTGAGCCCGCGCCCACCAGTCCGACCCCGCGCCGCTCCGGCGCTCCCTCGAAAGACTTGATCCATGACCTCCCGTGCACCCTTGTGGCGCGCGCTCGCGGCCTTTGCCGTGATCGCCGTCTCCCTCCTGCTCGCCGTGACGTCCGACGCCAAGCTCGGCCTCGACCTCAAGGGCGGCACCCAGATCGTCCTGGAGACCCAGGACACCGAACGCGTCAAGGCCGACGCCGAGGCCACCGACCGGGCGCTCACCGTCCTGCGCGGGCGCGTCGACGCGCTCGGCGTCTCCGAGCCGACGCTCGCCCGTTCCGGCGAGAACCGCATCATCGTCGAGCTGCCGGGCGTCCAGGACCCCCGCGAGGCCGCCGAGGTCATCGGCCAGACCGCGCAGCTGACGTTCCACGAGGTCGTCGCCATCCCGACCGCGGACACCGAGCCCGGCAAGGGCGAGAAGCTCGTCAAGGACGAGGACGGCAACCCGATCATCGTCGGCAAGACCCTGCTCGACGGCAACGGGGTCAGCAACGCCACCGCCGGCACCGAGCAGCAGGGCCTGGGCCAGTGGCTCGTCGACGTCTCGTTCAACGGCACCGGCAAGGCCGGCTGGCGCCAGCTCGTCTCCGACGCCTGCGCCAACCCGGCCGCGGGCAACCGGGTCGCTATCCTCCTGGACGACGAGGTCATCTCCTCGCCCGGCGTCGTGCCCGACCTGTGCTCGGCCGGCGGTGGGGCCCGCACCTCGATCAGCGGCGACTTCACCCAGAAGACCGCGGACGACCTGGCGGTCCTGATCAAGGGCGGCGCGCTGCCCGTCGACGTCGAGACCGTCGAGCAGAGGACCGTCGGGCCGACGCTCGGCAAGGTCGCGATCGACGCCTCCATCGAGGCCGCCGTCATCGGCATCATCCTGACGGGCCTGTTCATCATGTTCGTCTACCGGCTCGTCGGACTCCTCGCGACGATCGCCCTCGGGACGTACGCCCTCATCTCCTACGGGCTGCTGGTGTGGCTCGGCGCGACCCTGACCCTGCCCGGTCTGGCCGGCTTCGTGCTCGCGATCGGGCTCGCGATCGACGCCAACGTCCTGGTGTTCGAGCGCGCCCGCGAGGAGTACGCCGAACGTGCCGAGGCCGGGCTCTCCCCCGCCCTGTCGACCGGCTTCAACAAGGCATGGTCGGCGATCATCGACTCCAACGTGACGACCCTGCTCGCGGCGGCCCTGTTGTTCTTCTTCGCGTCCGGCCCGGTCAAGGGATTCGGCGTGACCCTGTCGATCGGTGTCGTCGCCTCGATGGTGTCGGCCCTCGTGGTCGCCCGGGTGCTGTGCGAGTGGGCGGTCCGCCGCTCGTTCGTGCGCGGCCGGCCCGCGATCAGCGGCCTCGCCGGCACCGGACGGATCCGGGCCTGGCTCACCGAGAGCGGCCCGGACCTGATGAAGCGCAGCGGCACCTGGATCGTCATCACGCTGGTCGTCGCGGTCGTGTCCGTGGGCGGCATCGCCCTGCGCGGGCTCAACCTCGGCGTCGAGTTCACCGGCGGCCGGCTGCTGGAGTACAGCACGTCGAAGTCCGTCGACGCCGAGGAGGCCCGCGAGGTCATCGGCGAGGCCGGCTTCCCCAAGGCGGTCGTCCAGTCCTCGAGCGGCGACGGCGAGAACGAGAACGTCAGCATCCGCCTCGACGACATCACCAACGACGAGGCGGTCGAGATCGAGAAGGCGCTCGCCACGGTCGCCGGTGACGTCGAGAAGGAGCGCGACGAGCTCGTCGGCCCCAGCCTCGGCAAGGAGCTGCGGGACAAGGCTCTCATCGCGTTCGCGATCGCGATCGCGGCGCAGATGCTGTATCTCGCGTGGCGGTTCCGGTGGACCTACGCCGCGGCGGCCGTGCTGTCGATGTCGTCGGTCGTGCTGACCGTCGTCGGGGTGTTCGCGTGGTGGGGGAAGCCGATCGACGGCGTGTTCCTCGCGGCGGTCCTGTCGATCATCGGCCTGGCGGTCAACGACACGATCGTGGTGTTCGACCGCATCCGCGAGCACACCGGGGACAACCGTCGCCGACCTCTGCGCACGGTCGTCAACGAGGCGATCCTGCAGACGATCCCGCGCACGATCAACACGGGGCTGGGCGCGATGTTCATCCTCGCCGCGCTGGCGGTCCTCGGCGGCGACTCGTTGACGGACTTCGCGATCGCGCTGCTGATCGGCCTGTCGGTCGGCATCCTGTCCACGATCTTCACCGCCTCGGCGCTGGCGGTCGTGTTCGAGGAGCGCTGGCCGTACGACCCGTCGGCTCCTCGCGCGAAGGTCATCGACCCGTACGCCACGATCGACGACGGCCGGTCGACGGG
>NZ_JAOPXQ010000183.1 GCF_025965075.1 Aeromicrobium sp. | reverse complement strand
GGATCGCGCTGGCGCCCGTCCCGATCACGACGACCTTCTTGTCCTTGAGGTCGACCGTGTGGTCCCACTCCGCGGAGTGGAAGCGGGGGCCCTCGAACGAGTCGGCGCCCGCGATCTCGGGGACGTTGGGGATGTGCAGGCCGCCGACGCCGGCGACGACGACACGCGCCTCGTAGTCCTCGCCGCCGGTGCGCACGGTCCAGACCTTGCGGTCCTCGTCCCACGTCGCGCCGGTGACCTCGACGCCGAAGTCGATGTACGGCCGGATGCCCTGCTCGGCGGCGACCTTGCGCAGGTACGCCCAGAACTCCTCCTGGCCGGAGAAGCTCTTGCTCCAGTCGGTGTTGAGCTCGTAGGAGAACGAGTACATGTGGCTCGGGATATCGCACTCGCACCCGGGGTAGGTGTTGTCGCGCCACGTGCCGCCCACGTCGTGGGCCTTCTCGAGGACGACGAAGTCCTCGCGGCCGGACGCGCGGAGCTTCATGGCCATGCCCATGCCGGAGAAGCCGGTGCCGATGATGACGATGTCCTTGGTGATCACCGTTCAGATACTATCGGTATCTGAGTATGATGCAAGGGTGTCGTGGGCCACGACGGTCCGCACGGACGAGGGAGACGCAGTGACGGTCGAGAGCACGCGGATGAGCAGGGCGGACCGCCAGGCACAGACCCGCCAGCGGCTGATCGAGGTCGCGCGCGAGATGTTCCTGGCCGACGGCTACGCGGCGACGTCGCTCGACAAGGTCGCCGTCCGGGCGGGCTTCTCCAAGGGCGCGGTCTACTCCAACTTCTCCGGCAAGGAGGAGCTCTGCATGGCCGTCCTCGACAGCATCCACGAGACGCAGATCCAGGGCGTCGTCGCGGCGTTCACGCTCGACACCGACCTCGACGGGCGCATCGAGGCCTTCGCCGCATGGGCCCGCGAGGGGCTGGGCCGGCCGCGCTGGACCGCGCTGGAGGTCGAGTTCGGCGCGATCGCCCGGCAGAGCCCCTACGTCGCGACCGAGCTGGTCAAGCGGCACCGCGAGATCCGGGCGGCCATCGCCCAGCTCGTACGGCAGGTCACGACCGAGGCCGGGATCGCCGACCGCGTCGACGCCGACCAGGCCGCGACCGCGCTGCTGAGCCTTGGCATCGGCCTCGGCACGCTGCGGTCGCTGGACCACACGATCGACGTCGCGATCTTCGCCGACACGATGCGGGTGCTGCTGCGCGGCCAGCGCTGAGCCTCACGGATGCAGCGCCGGCTCAGCGCCGGGTGCGGCTCAGTAGCCGCCGTTGGCCTTGTAGCGCGCGTAGCTGGCCTGGATCTCGGCCTCGGCCTCGACGCGACCGGTCCAGGTCGAGCCCTCGACGGACTTGCCGGGCTCGAGGTCCTTGTAGACCGTGAAGAAGTGCTCGATCTCGAGACGATCGAACTCCGGGACGTGGTGGATGTCGCGCAGGTGCTCCTGGCGCGGGTCCTTGGCGGGCACGCAGAGGACCTTGTCGTCTCCGCCGGCCTCGTCGGTCATGCGGAACATGCCGATCGTGCGGCAGGAGATGACGCAGCCGGGGAACGTCGGCTCGGACAGCAGCACCAGGGCGTCGAGCGGATCGCTGTCCAGGCCCAGGGTGTCGTCGATGAAGCCGTAGTCAGCGGGATACTGCGTCGCGGTGAAGAGAGTCCGGTCGAGACGGATGCGATGGCTCGCGTGGTCGACCTCGTACTTGTTGCGGGATCCCTTGGGGATCTCGACGGTGACGTCGAAAATCACGTCTGCCTCCGGCGGTTGAGTTCATGGTGCGCGCGCCGACGATACGGCGGGGCGGGGTCTCTATAGTCTGGCGCATGTGACGCCTCAGCGAGAAGTCAGGGTCGCGGGCGTCCTCGGGACTCTCGCCGTTCCCGTCGTGATCGTGGGCCTCGTCATCGCGCTCGCGGTGACGCTGTGGGGCCGCGGTGACCTCAATCGGTTGATCTGCGACGGCGACTGCGGACCGTCCAACGTCATCGCCCCGCGTGAGCTGGCGATCGACTCCTCGCCCGGCTCGTACGCCCTCGCGAAGCCGACATCGACCGGTCCGGTCGACCCCGCGAGGCTGTCCGCGGCGGTCCGCCCCGAGCTGGACAGCCCCGTCCTCGGGTCCCACGTCGGCTTCGCTGCGGTGGCCGCCGACGGCACCGAGCTCGCCTCGTCGGGCACCGGCGCGTACGCCCCCGCCTCCACGACCAAGGTCCTGACGAGCTTCGCCGCCCTGACCATGATCGACCCGCAGACGAGGTTCACGACCGAGGTCGTCCGCTCCGAGGACGGGATCGTGCTGGTCGGTGGCGGCGACCCCTACCTCACCGCCGCGCCCGCCGCGAAGGGCGAGGACCGGGTCTTCCAGGCCGACCTGACGACCCTGGCGCGACGCACCGCCAAGGCACTGAAGCGGGCCGGTGACACCGACATCACGCTCGACTACGACGCCAAGCTCTTCACCGGGCCGTCCGCGAGCCCCGCGTGGGAGGCGTCCTACGTCGGGCAGAACATCACCTCCCGGGTCAGTGCCCTGTGGGCCGACCAGGGGGTCGTCGACGGCATACGCTCGCGCAACCCGGCCGAGAGCGCGGCGCAGAAGTTCGAGACGCTGCTGACCGCCCGGGGCATCGACGTCGCCGGCCGCCCGCGCTCCGTGGCGGCCGATCCCGACGACCGGACCCTCGCCCGGGTCCGCAGCGCGACGCTCGCCCAGATCGTCGAACGGTTGATCCGGGTCTCGGACAACGAGGCGGCCGAGGTCGTGCTGCGGCACGTCGCACTCGCTGACGACGAGCCGGCGAGCTTCGAGGGTGGGGCCACCGCCGTCCGCTCGGCGCTCGAGGCGGCCGACATCGACACCGCCGGACTCCTGCTCCACGACGGCAGCGGGCTGTCACGGCGCAACCGGATCGCACCGGTGACGCTGGCCAGGACCCTGCAGGTCGCCTCCGGCTCCGCCCGCGCCTCGGGGCTGCTGGCCGACCTGCCGGTCAGCGGGTTCACCGGCACGTTGGTGGATCGGTTCGGCCAGCTGACCTCGGCACTGGGCAAGGTCCGGGCCAAGACCGGCACGCTCTCGGGCATCCACTCGCTCGCCGGCTACGCGACCGACGCTCGGGGGCGGCCCGTCGTGTTCGCGGTCATGGCCGACCGCAGCGACAAGGGTCAGCCGTTCGCGGCCCAGGCGGCGCTCGACGACGTCGCCGCCGCGATCGCCGCCTGCCGCTGCGGCTAGGTCGTCAAGCCCCGCCGAGGGCAGGTGCGCTGGCGTTCACCTGTTTGAGCTTCTTGGACGCTGGCGCACCGCACCGAGGTCAACGGGGGCCAGGATCGGGCGTGCGGAAACCGCTGGCATCGCAGAACGTTTGTGTCAGTGGCGGCCTCTAGAGTTGAAACATGTTCGAGGACGCGCCGATCGACTCCCTGCTGGGGCAGGTGCTGTCGTATGACTTCGAGTCGCTGCCCATGGTCGAGACCGGTTTCGTCCGGGTCGAGGCGATTGTCGCGCTGGACCGGGTGATGCGGGCGGCGCAGGCCGAGCAGGCCGCCCAGGTCGCGGCCTTGTACGACGAGCGGGTCCACCGGATGGGACACGGCCAGGGCGACCCGGGGTTGTCGGTCATCGGTGAGGTGGGGATGGCCCGCAACATCGGGCCCACCGCGGCCGGCACCCAGCTGGGGCTGGCGCTGGGTTTGAAGCGGTTGCCGAAGGTGTTCGAGCTGTTCCGCTCCGGGGTGATCAGCGAGCTCACCGCCCGGGTGGTGGTCAACGAGACCTGCTCCCTGTCGGTGGACGACTTCCCGATCGCGGACGCCGCGTTGGCCGACAAGATCCCCGGGCTCACCACCGTCCGGGCCAGGCAGGCCGCCGCCCGGGTCGTGATCGGCATCGACGCCGAAGCCGCGAGGGTCCGGGCCAGCAAGGCCCGCGCCAACACGCACGTCAGCATGCACCCGGACGCCGATGGGATGGCCACCCTGCGGGTCCACGGCCCGGCCGAGCAGATCGTGGCCGCGTTCAACACCCTGGACTTCTGGGCCCGCGGGCTACGGGCCACCGGGGACCCCCGGTCGCGGGGCACGATCATGGCCGAGACCCTGGTCGAACGGGTCACCGGCCGGGCGTTCGCCGACGACGTCGACGTCGAGGTCCAGGTCGTCATGGACGCCGACACCGTGTTCAACGGCGGCGACACCCCCGCCGACCTGGTCGGCTACGGGCCGGTCGCGCCCGATGTGGCCGAGGAGATCATCGCCAGGGCCCGCCACCGCTGGACCCGCCGGTTCCTCACCGACCCCGTCGACGGCACCCTGGTCGCCCGCGACCCCCGCCGCCGCCGCTACGAGGGCCCGATCAACGCCTACGTCAGAGCCCGCGACCGCAGGTGCCGGCAACCCGGCTGCGACTGCAGCATCCGCGACACCGACCACATCACCGACTTCCAGCTCGGTGGCCCCACCACCGCCGACAACGGCCAAGGACTGTGCAAACGGTCCCACTCCATCAAGCACCAACCCGACTGGCAGGTCACCAGCTCCGGCAAGGCCACCATCTGGCGCACCCC
>NZ_JAOPXQ010000121.1 GCF_025965075.1 Aeromicrobium sp. | reverse complement strand
GACGAGCGACAGGTCCTCGGACTCGACGGCCTTGAGCGTCCGCTCCCACAGGTCGAGGGTGCGGGTGATGGTCGGCGTGTGCAGCCCGTGCTTGTCGACGAACTCGGCCGCCTTGCCGAAGTACTCGGCCTGGATCTCCAGCGCCGACAGCTCGCGGCCGTTGGCCAGCTGCACCTTGCGGCGGCCCGTCATGTCGTGGGCGATCTCGCGGATCGCGCGGATCGGGTTGTCGAGCGTCATGTCGCGCATCGAGACGCCGGCCTCGATCATCCGGAGCACGAGATCGGTCGTCGCCACCTTGAGCAGCGTCGTGGTCTCGCTCATGTTCGAGTCGCCGACGATAACGTGCAGGCGGCGGAAGCGCTCGGCGTCGGCGTGCGGCTCGTCGCGGGTGTTGATGATGGGCCGGGAGCGGGTCGTGGCGCTGGAGACCCCCTCCCAGATGTGCTCGGCGCGCTGGCTGACCGAGAAGATCGTGCCGCGCGGCGTCTGCTGGATCTTGCCCGCGCCGCAGATGATCTGCCGCGACACGAGGAACGGGATCAACACGTCGGCGAGCCGGGCGAACTCGCCCTGCCGGTTGACGAGGTAGTTCTCATGGCAGCCGTACGAGTTGCCGGCCGAGTCGGTGTTGTTCTTGAACAGGTAGATGTCACCCTCGACGCCGTCGTCGGCGAGCCGCTTCTGGGCGTCGATCATGAGCCCCTCGAGGATCCGCTCCCCCGCCCGGTCGTGCGTCACCAGGTCGACCAGGTCGTCGCACTCGGGAGTCGCGTACTCGGGGTGGCTGCCGACATCGAGGTAGAGGCGGGCGCCGTTGCGGAGGAAGACATTGCTGCTCCGGCCCCAGGACACGACCCGGCGGAACAGGTAGCGGGCGACCTCGTCGGGCGACAACCGGCGCTGACCCTTGAACGAGCACGTGACGCCGTACTCGTTCTCGATACCGAAGATCCGCCGGTCCATGTCGTTCAGCCTAGTCCGGAGGGGTCAACCGCGCGGGACGACGCGCGAACTGCCCCGGGCTCGGGAAGCTGGATCCGCAACCCCTCGGACCATACGACGGGGTGTCTGCCACCTCATGCCGCGAGATGAGGTTGAGAACTCACCGTCCCGTCAGGCCTGGAGGGCGGCGACGACATCGGCGTCGCGGAGACGGCGGAACTTGCGGGGCTGCGGCCGGGCCCGGGTGAGGATGCCGACCTCGAGGGCCGAGGCCTCGACCGTACGGGCCGGATCGGTGTCCTGGCCCAGGGCCGTGACGGCGAGCCTGATCGCGGCGGCGAGGTCGAGGCCGGCCGTGTAGTTCTCGCCGAGATACGTCTCGACCTGCTCGCTCTGGCCGCCCATGACGCCGAAGCCCTGCACGTCGGCGACCGAGCCGTCGTACATCAGCCGGTAGACCTGGTCGGCCGACGCCTCGTGGCCCAGCTCGCCGACGAAGATCTCGACCTCGTAGGGCTTCTCGGCCCCCGAGGAGAAGATCGTGCCGAGCGTCTGGGCGTACGCGTTGGCGAGGCTGCGGCCCGTGACGTCCCGGCGGTCGTAGGAGTAGCCGCGCATGTCGGCCAGGCGTACGCCGGCGATGCGGAGGTTCTCGAACTCGTTGTAGCGGCCCACCGCGGCGAAGCCGATGCGGTCGTAGATCTCGCTGATCTTGTGCAGCGCCTGCGACGGGTTCTCCGCGACGAAGAGGATCCCGTCGGCGTACAGGATGACGGCGACGCTGCGTCCGCGGGAGATGCCCTTGCGGGCGAAGTCCGCCCGGTCCTTCATGAGCTGCTCGGGCGAGACGTAGAACTGTTGCGTCATCGGGGTCCTCTCACGTGCCGGGAGTCCAGCGGGGGTGTCAGTTCAGGGGGGCGGCGGGGCCGTCGGGGCGCACGAGGCGGCCCCCGATGACGTCGTCGGCGATCGCGCCGACCTCGTCGTCCGCGAGCCGGCGGTATCCGTCGGACGTGACGACCGAGACGACCGGGAAGATGCGCCGGGTCAGGTCGGGGCCACCGGTGGCCGAGTCGTCGTCGGCGGCGTCATAGAGCGCCTGGATCGCCGCCGTGACGCAGTCGCCCTCGGTGAGCTGGCGGCTGTAGAGCTTCTTGAGCGAGCCGCGGGCGAACACCGAGCCGGAGCCGACGGAGTGGAAGCCGCTGTGCTCCTCGTAGCGCCCGCCGGTCACGTCGTAGGAGAAGATGCGGCCCTGCTGCGTCTCCAGGTCGAAGCCGGCGAACAGCGGCACGACCGCGAGCCCCTGCATCGCCAGGCCGAGGTTGCCGCGGATCAGGGCGGCGAGGCGGTTGGCCTTGCCGTCGGCAGACAGGACGATGCCCTCGATCTTCTCGTAGTGCTCGAGCTCGACCTGGAACAGCCGCACCATCTCGATCGCGAGTCCCGCGCTGCCGGCGATGCCGATGCAGGAGTACTCGTCGGCCGGGAAGACCTTCTGGATGTCGCGCTGGGCGATCACGTTGCCCATCGTGGCGCGGCGGTCGCCCGCCATCACGACACCACCGTCGAAGGTCGCCGCGACGATCGTCGTGGCGTGCGGGGCGATGTCGGAGTAGGCGCCGCTCGCGCGGGAGGCCGCGCCCGGCATGAGCTCGGGGGCGGTCTCGGCGAGGTAGTCGGCGAAGGAGGATGAGTCGGTCAGGCGGGTGCCCTCAGGCAGCATCACTGCCCGCCCTTCTGCACGAAGCTGCGGACGAACTCCTCGGCGTTCTCCTCGAGCACGTCGTCGATCTCGTCGAGGATCGAGTCGACGTCGTCGTCGAGCTTGGCCTTGCTCTCGGCGTCGACCTCGGTCGTCTCGACCTGCTCCTCGGCCTCGGTGGCCTTGCGGGTGCTCTTGTGCTGCTGCTCAGACATG
>NZ_JAOPXQ010000078.1 GCF_025965075.1 Aeromicrobium sp. | reverse complement strand
TGGGCCAACGACAAGACCGTGACCTTCATGCCGAAGCCGATCTTCGGCGACAACGGCTCGGGCATGCACGTGCACCAGTCGATCTGGAACGACGGCAAGCCGCTGTTCTACGACGAGTCGGGCTACGGCGGACTGTCCGACCTGGCGCGTCACTACATCGGCGGCATCCTCAAGCACGCGCCGTCGCTGTTGGCGTTCACCAACCCGTCGGTCAACTCGTACCACCGTCTGGTGCCGGGCTTCGAGCTCGAGCGCGGCCACCACGAGGTCGGTACCGGCGGACAGCAGGAGATCAACTACAAGTTCAACACGCTGCTCGCAGCGGCTGACGACCTGCAGCTCTTCAAGTACATCGTCAAGAACACCGCCTGGCGCAACGGCAAGACCGCGACCTTCATGCCGAAGCCGATCTTCGGTGACAACGGCTCGGGCATGCACGTCCACCAGTCGATCTGGAGCGACGGCAAGCCCCTGTTCTACGACGAGTCGGGATACGGCGGACTGTCGGACCTCGCGCGCCACTACATCGGCGGCATCCTGAAGCACGCGCCGTCGCTGCTGGCGTTCACCAACCCGTCGGTCAACTCCTACCACCGCCTGGTCCCGGGCTTCGAGGCGCCGATCGCACTCGTCTACTCGGCCCGCAACCGCTCGGCCTGCGTCCGCATCCCGATCACGGGCTCGAACCCCAAGGCCAAGCGCATCGAGTTCCGTTGCCCCGACCCGTCGGCCAACCCGTACCTCGCCTTCTCGGCGCTGCTGCTGGCCGGCATCGACGGCATCAAGAACAAGATCGAGCCGCCGGCCCCGATCGACAAGAACATCTACGAGCTCCCGCCCGAGGAGTACGAGGCCATCAACATGGTCCCGACCTCGCTCGACGCCGTCCTCAACTCCCTCGAGGCCGACCACGAGTTCCTCACCGCTGGTGACGTGTTCACGCCCGACCTGATCGAGACGTGGATCGACTACAAGCGCACCGAGGAGATCCTGCCCGTGCAGCTGCGGCCGCACCCGCACGAGTTCGAGCTCTACTACGACATCTAAACCGAAGGGCTGAAACTTGCCCTGACCTGCACAGACGCGCAGCCCTCGTTGGTGGTTCGCCCGGGAATCCCCCAGCGGGGGCCGTTGCGTTGTGTGCAGGGTTGTCGCCCCCGGGCCGGACCGGACGGTCCGGTCATGAACATCGACCTGAATGCCCCCTTCTGGGCCATCGACCATGTCGCCGCCGCGCTCCTCATGAGCGTCGACACCGCCCGCGAGCACACACCTACTCGCACGACTTCCCGAAGGCCAAGGCTGGCTTCTCGCGCAACCTGTGACTGCGCGAGGAGGTCCTCGCCTGGTTCGCCGGCCTCCCAGCAGCCGATCGCACTCGTCCTGAGCGAGGTGGACGGCAGCACGGAGGGCACGACCGCGGGCAAGACGCTGGACGGTGCACGCTGGAAGGCACACGAGAGATCGTGCAGCGCCTCGAGCGGTCCGCCAGCCCTCAAGCCATCACCCCACTCGTCCAGCTCATCGAGGACTACCTCGCGGTCGGCCGCAGCCCGTACACCGGCCAGACGTGGGCCGCGGGCCACCACAAGCAGACAAGGAGGCAGTTGCTGCGCTGCGTGAAGGGCTACGAAGGAATCCGGTGAAGGAGACCTCTGCACCCCGCCACGCAGGGCGGAATGCTCTGGCACCCTCCCGGGACCCAAGGTCCTGCTAGCGAGGTCAGCGCTTGCTGGGTCCTTGCACTTGCGCGCCAACGGGCGCAGGCTGGTGCTGCGTACGCCCGTCCGATCCGCGACGGGTACCGGCGAGGGTGTGGTCACATTGGCCGGCACGATCGACACGAGGCATGAGGTTCGCAAACTCTGCACGGCCGGTACCGCTCTGATGCTCGCTCAGACTCACCTCCGGGTGGGCACCGGCGGGAGTCAGGGTCGTGAACATGGTTGACCCGGGCCGCCCTGCGTCGGGCAAGCAGGGCATGCTCGCAATGGACCCGGTAAGGCGGTACGCGTTCATCACCGGCGTGCTGTTCCTGATCACCTTCATCGCGTCCATCCCAGCGGCGTTCATCTTCTACGAACCGGTGCTGAAGCACTCCGGCTACATCCTCGGCGACGGCGCCGACACGCGCATCGCGACCGGCGCCCTCTGCGAGCTCATCGTCGTGATCGCCAACATCGGCACAGCCACCGCTTTGTTCCCCGTCCTCAGACGGCAGAACGAAGGGCTCGCGCTCAGCTACGTCACGGCACGCGTGATCGAGAGCACCTTCATCATCATCGGCATCCTCAGCCTCATGACGCTGGTGACCCTGCGCCAGGAGGCCCCGAGCGGAAACCCGGATGGCTTGCGCCTCGCTGGCGAGTCGCTGGTCGCCCTGCACGACTGGACATTCGTGCTCGGCCCCGGGTTCATCGTGGGGATCGGCAACGGGCTGATCCTGGGGTATCTCATGTACCGGTCCGAGCTGGTACCACGCCGTATGGCAGTGCTCGGACTGGTCGGCGGGCCACTGATCATCATCTCAGGAGTGGCCGTCCTCTTCGGGTGGATCGAGGCCGGTGGTGTTGGACAGGCAGTCGCGACGATCCCGGAATTCTTCTGGGAGCTGTTCCTGGGCATCTACCTGACCGCGAGAGGCTTCCGACGCTCAGCGGTGAGCAAGCTGTACGGCGCTTCTCCACACTCGGACCGCGACACCCCACGTCAACGCATGACCTAGACAGCCAACCGGAGGACACGATGAGCTCTGACGCAGACCGACACCCGAGTCTCACCCCAGAAGCCGTAGTGCGAACCTGTCGTCTGGCTGGTGCGGCGCTGGCTACGGCCTCGGTGCTGGCCATCGCCGGCTTCACGGTGCTCGGGTCGGTCTTCGAGTATCCCCAGATTCTCGACGAGCCGACCGGCGACATCCTCGCTTCGTACCGCAAGCACCAAGGCACCATCGTCACCTGGTTCTCTGTCCTCGCTCTCAGCGCCGCCCTCATGGGCCCCGCCGGAATCTGGTTGGGCCGACTCGCAGGCGGCACGCTCGGACGTTGGATCGCCGGCGTGGGCATCGCAGCCGCCGTCGTCCAAGTCGCCGGACTGCAACGATGGGTGACGCTCGTGCCCGACATCAGCCACGATGCCCTGAACCCGGGAAGGCGCGCCGACGCTGAGGACAGATTCGAGCTCTGGCACAACATCCTCGGCAAGGCCGTTGGCGAGACCCTCGGCTACGCACTCACCGCGACATTCACCGTGCTCATCGTCATCGCGCTTCGACCCACCTTGCTGCCACGATGGTTGGCGGTGCTCGGTCTCGCCTCCGCGGCGCTCATCGCGACCGGGGTGGTCATTCCCCTGATCGAGGCCGCTAGCCTGACCAACTTTGCGGGCTACGTGATCTGGTGCGTCTGGCTCATCGCCGTGGCAGTCGTCCTTGTTCGCGTTCGTGCACCGGCAGACACACCGGCGGGGCGTGCTGACGACGGGCGCCGTCCGCACCGACATCAGGTGGACTCGTGACCCCGATGCGAGCCGTCACCCACGAGACCTATGGATCGGCTGATGTGCTGACCATCAGCCACGTTGACCGGCCGCTACCTCAAGAACATGAGGTGCTGCTGCAGGTCCGTGCCGCAGGTCTCGATCGGGGCGCATGGCACATGATGACCGGCAACCCATACCTCGGACGACTGTTCTTCGGGCTGCGCAAGCCCAGGCGCCACGTTCTTGGCACTGAGGCCGCGGGGGTTGTCGAAGCCGTCGGTTCGGCCGTCTCCCGGTTCTCGGTCGGCGACGAGGTCTACGGCTTTGCCCAGGGTTCCTTCGCCGAGTACGCAGTCGCCCGTGAAGACAGGCTCGCCCCGAAGCCGGAGAGTCTGACATTTGATCAGGCCGCCGCTGTTCCGGTCTCGGGGGGCACCGCACTGCAGGCATTGACAGACGTCGGCCGCCTCCAACAGGGGCAAACGGTGCTGATCTCTGGCGCATCGGGGGGTGTCGGGAGCTACGCCGTGCAGATCGCGAAGGCCTTGGGAGGTCAGGTGACCGGGGTTGCCAGCACCGCAAAGCTCGACCTGGTGCGTTCCCTGGGCGCAGACCGTGTCCTGGACTACACCCGCAACGAGCTGGCGCAGGACCGCGGTCGCTACGACTTGGTGCTGGACATCGCCGGCAACCCCTCCCTGACCCGGCTTCGCGCAGCGCTTACGCCAACGGGAACCGCCGTCATCATGGGCGGCGAGGAAGGTGGTTCGTTCTCCGGCGGGATGAACCGCCAGCTGAGGGCTGTGCTGCTCTCGCCGTTCCTCCGTCAACGTCTCACCACCTTCATCGCCAAGCAACGAGGCAGTGACCTCGAACGCCTCGCGGCCCTGATCGAGGCCGGCCAGGTCGCTCCCAGTCTCGAGCGGACCTACCCCCTCGACGAGGCGGCGGAGGCGGTCCGCCACCTCGAGCTCGGCAACGCGCGAGGCAAGGTCGCGATCAGCGTCAGCGGCTGATCAGCTCTTCTGCCCCGAGTACACCAGGACCGCACAGTGTCGACATGCGCACCGGAGCCGACAACGCTCTGACCTGCGAAGACGCGCTCGATCTCAGATTGGACTCAGTTCGTTGGTTCGACGGCCCTCGTCCTGTCCATGTCGTCGTCATGCACCGAACGCGGCACGCCGCACCTTCCCGGTGTCGTCGCGGACCGGCTCCCGGACGAGCGTCCACGAACGCGGGACCTTCTCGGGGTCGAGCCGACCCCGGACCCACCTGACCAGTTCGGCCTGCGGCACGTCGGCACGGTCGGTGTCGACCACGGCGTGGACCCTCTCGCCCAGCTCGTCGTCCGGCCGACCGACGGCCACCGCGGACCGCACGGCCGGATGCTCCTCGAGCACGGCCTCGACGTCGGCGGGGTGCACCTTCACCCCACCTGTGACGATGACGTCGTCGAGCCGGTCCTCGACGTACAGGAACCCGTCGGCGTCCATCCGTCCGGCGTCACCGAGGGTGTGCCACCCGTCGCGGACGCGGGGCTCGTCGCCGACGTAGGAGTACGTCGCAGCGCCCGCCCGGCGCATGACGATCTCGCCGCTCTCCCCGGCCGCGCACACCGCCCCGTCCGGCCCGACGACCCGGAACTCCGATCCGGAGATCCCGCGACCGACCGAGCCGGGGCGCTCGAGCCACTCCTCGCCGGTGATCATCGCCAACCCCTGCGACTCCGTCCCGGCATAGACCTCGACGACCCGCTCGGGCCCGAGCCAGTCGATCCACGCCCGCTTGAGCCACGGAGCGCACCGGGCGCCCAGGTGCAGCACGCTGTCGAGCGAGGACACGTCGTACGTCGCCCGGGACTCGAGCCGCCAGATGCGGTGCATCATCGTCGGCACCAGCATCGTCCAGGTGACGGCGTGGGTCCGGATGGCCCGGAGGGCCTCCTCGGCGTCGAACCGCGGCAGCACCACCAGCTCGTGCCCCGTCATGAGTCCCCGCATGGCGTAGACGAAGGGCGCGGCGTGGAACAGCGGGCCCGCGACCAGCTGGACGGCATCGCGCGGCACGAACGGCGCGACCCGACCACGGGGGTCGACCGTCGCAGGCGCCGCGGCACGGACGATCTTGGGGCGTCCCGTGCTGCCGCTCGACGTGGGGGCCTTCCACGACGACGCCGCCAGGTCCGGCAGGGAGGAGTCGTCGGTGGATGTCTCGAGCGGTCCGTCGACGACCAGAGCTGGCCGGACCAGCTCGAGGATCGCGGTCCGCTCGCCCGCCCCGATGCGGGGCGACAGCGGCTGCGGCGTCGCGCCCAGCTTCCACGTCGCGACGCAGGCGATCACGAAGTCGAGGCCGTTGGGCAACGCGACCGTGACGAGGTCGTCGCGGCCCACCCGGTCGGCCCAGGCGTGCGCCACTCGGTTGGCGGCGAGGTCGAGCTCCCGGCGAGTGAGCACGTCCTCGCCGCATCGCACCGCCACGGCATGCGGCGCCTCCTCTGCGAGCAGCGCGAACGCGCGACCGATCGGGACCGACGTCACCCCAGGTGGGCCGCGTAGAAGTCGAGGTGCGCCGCGGCCGCCGCCTCCCAGGTGTAGGACGCCGCCAGCGCGCGGCCGATCTCCGGATCGGGAGGCTCCGACAGCACCGTGGCCAGCGAGCCGGCCATCGCCATCGGTGACGAGGCGAACCGGACGGCGCCGCCGAACACCTCGCGCAGCACCGGCAGGTCCCTGGCGACGACCGGCACGCCGGCGGCGAGCGCCTCCATCGCCGCCAGGCCAAACCCCTCCTTGGTCGACACGAACGCCATCGCCGACGCCCCCGCCACCAGCCCCGGCAGGACCTGCTCGTCGACGACCCCGAGCATCTCGTGGTTGACGCCGAGCTCGGCCGCCCGCCGCTCGAACGCGACCCGGTACTCGCGGTAGTCGAACAAGGTCTCTCCCCCCGCGAACACCAGCCGCACGTCCGGCCGACGACGCCGCATCAGGGCGTACGCCTCGAGGAGGTCGATGCTGCCCTTGCGCGGCTCGATGCCGCCGAGCGCAAGCACATACGGACCGAGCTTCTCGCGCCACATGGCTCGATCGGCCTCGCCGTCCGGCCCGGCGGCCCGGGCGAACCGTGCCGCGTCCACCCCGTTGGGGATCACGGTCGGTGTCAGCCCCCACCCGGCCTTGACCTCGGCAGCCACGGACTCCGACACGCAGACCCGCCCGACCGGCTCGACGACCGCGCGCTCGTGGCAGGCCACGAGCTCCGGGGTGGAAAACGTGTCGAGGTGGTGGATCGTGCGCAGGCACGGCAGCGCGGCGTTGGCGCTGATGCAGTCCTGGGCGTGCACGATGTCGTACGCCTCGGGGGTGAACGCCTCCCCGAGGACCGCGATCGACCGCTGGATGCGGGCGCCGACGTCCTCACCCGGCACCTCCGGGAACGGGACGGCGTGGATGCCCACGGAGGCGTCGACGGGTCGGTAGAACGTCGAGTCGCCGCCACGACCCAGTGTCCAGACGTCCACGTCCGCGCCGGCCTCGCTCAAGGCCTCGGCGAGGGCCAGTGTGTGGACCACGCCGCCGCGCGGCTTGGTCGAGTAGGTCAGCAGGGCGATCCTCATGCGTCCTCCCCCCGCAGCGACCCGACGTACGACGACGGGATCCGCTCCTTGAGGTGGTGCAAGATCCGACGGGAGCGGGCGATCTCGGCCTCGATATCGACCTCGGCGACCGCCAGGGCACCCTTGGACCACGTCTTGGCCAGGACGTCGCCGCCGGGACCTACGACCTTGGCCTGGCCGAGGAACCGGAGCCCGCCCATCACACCGGTCTGGTTGGACGACAGCCAGACGATCTGGTTCTCCGCCGCCCGGGCGCTGTCGTAGAGGTCGAAGAGCCGCGACTGCCGGTCCTGCGGCAACCGTGAGGCCCGGTCGGTGAGGCTGGCCGGCCACGCCGACAGGCACGCGACGACGTGCGCCCCGTCGACCGCCAAGGACCGGGCCGCCTCCGGGAACGTCTTGTCGTAGTCGATCAGCATGCCCATCCGGCCGACCGGGGTGTCGAACGCCGCGAACGTGTCACCGGCCCGGTAGGCCAGGGCCTCCCCGGCGGGCTGGTGCACCTTGCGGTGACGGCCGAGGATGCCGTCGCCGGTGACGCACAATGCGGAGTTGTAGTGTCGGAGGTCCCCGTCGGCGACGATCTCCTCGGTGTAGCCGAAGCAGACCACCATCTCCTGGGCCATCGCGATGACCCGACCCACCTCGAACGAGTCCTCCGCCAGTGCCGGTGGCAGCGCGTGGGCGTCAGGGTGACGCAGATCGGACAGGTAGCCGCCGAGCGTCGCGTCCGGGAAGACCAGCAGGTCCACCCCGGACGCGCGAGCGTCCCCGACGATCCCGGCGATCTTGTCCAGGGACCGGTCGATGTCGCGGCCGAAGTGCGCGGCGACCGAGGCGAGGCGCACGGGCTACAGATCTGCCGGCGCGGGACGGTGTGCACCGACGATGCAGCGGTAGACGTGCTCGGCGTCGCGGGCGATGCCGGCGAAGCGCCCGGAACCCCACGTGTGCATCCACGGCAGACCGAGGAAGTACAGCCCCGGCACCGAGGTGACCCCTCGGGTGTGGGTCGGCGCCGCCGCCCCGTCGAAGACCCCGACCTTGACCCACCGGTAGTCGGGCCGGTAGCCGATGCCCCACACGATCGAGGTGATGCCGGCCTCGGCGAGGTCGAGCATCCGGGGCTCGTGGTCGGGCGACCACACCGGCGCGTACTGCCCCCCGGGCGGCGCGTCGATGCCCTCGCGCTCGATGTACGCGTCGATGTCGCGGCAGATCGAGTTGTAGACCCCATCGGCGGAGTCCAGCGCCTTCGCCACGGTGGGCTCGAACGACAACCGGGTCCCCTCGGCGCCGGACATCAGGCCATACAGCCGCATGCCCTCGACGGCGAACTGCCGCAGGTCGATGTCGCGTCCGCCGTCGCGGCCCGTCACGTAGTGGTTGGTCTTCTCCCGGGCGGCTCGTCCACCGGGGTACTGCTGGACCGGGGTGTCGTAGAGGCCCATGTCGGCGAGCCACGTCATGCAGTCCCGCCCCCGGTACGACCGGGCGACCCGGGGCGCGTCGCCAAGCGCGAGGTGCACCGCGCGCCCCTCGAGGTGGAGGTCCTCCGCGATCTGGGCCCCGGACTGGCCCGACCCGACGACCAGCACGTCTCCCGGGGGCAGCTGCTCGGCGTTGCGGTAGTCGGCGGAGTGCACCTGGGTGATCGACGGATCGATGGCCGCGGCGAACGGCGGGACGATCGGCAGGTGGTACCCGCCCGTCGCGAGCACGACGTGCTCGGCCTCGAGCACCTCCTCACCGTCCGGGCCCCGCAGGGTCAGGACGAACCCGCCCCCCTCACGCTCGGTCAGCGCCGTGACCGCGGTGTGCTCCCGGACCGGCGGGTCGAAGCTGGCCGCATAGCCCGCGAGCCACGCCGCGACCTGCTCGCGGTCCATGAAGCCGTCGGGATCGTCACCCTCGTAGGCGTAGCCGGGAAGCCGGCAGTGCCAGTTGGGCGTCACCAGGGTGAAGTTGTCCCACCGCCGGTCGGTCCACTCGTGCGCCGCGGTGGACGCCTCGAGCAGCACGTGCTCGACCCCCTCCTGCTTGAGGAACCAGCTGACGGACATGCCGGCCTGGCCGGCTCCGACGATCGCGACGGGAATGGTCATGAGGACCCCTTGGAGGATGGAAGCGGCGGATGCATGTCGAGGACCTCGACGAGGTCCTCGGCGGAGAAGGCCGACGCGATGCGCTGGATGCTCTCGAAGGAGGCGGCCGAGGCCGAGCACGCGAAGCCGTACTTCAGCCGCACCCGCTCGCTGGCCTCCCCGAGCGCCACTTCGGACCGCTGCGTGAACTCGTCGACCCGGTAGGTCGTGCCCGGCGCCAGGTGGTCGTGCATCACGAGGGACGGCGAGTAGCAGTCGACGACCCGCCCGTCGGGCCAGCGCACCGTCACGGTCATCTCAGGCATGGACGCGCTCCGCGTACGTGTCGGGGCGACGGTCGCGCAGGTGGAACATCGAGCGTCGCGCGGTCTCCAGCGCCTCGTCGATGTCGATGCCGGCGACGGCCAGGCCGGCCTCCGAGCCGGTGGTGGCAAGCACGTCCCCGCCCGGTCCGACGATCTTGGCGTGGGAGACGAACCGCATCGAGCCGAATGTGCCGACCTGGTTGGCCGCGACCCAGACGATCTGGTTCTCCAACGCCCGGGCCTGGTCGAACAGGTTGAAGCGCTTGGTCCAGCGGTCCTCCGCGATGTCCGTCGCCCCCGCCGTCCGCGACGACGGCCAGGCCGAGATGCAGGCAACGACCTCGGCGCCGTCGAGGGCCAGCGCACGCGCCGCCTCCGGGAACGCCTTGTCGTAGCAGATCAGCATGCCCACGCGTCCGACCGGAGTGTCGAACGCTCGGAACACCTCTCCGGCCTCGTAGTAGAGGTTCTCCCCCAACGGCTGGTGCACCTTGCGGTGCACCCCGATGACCCCGTCCCCCGTGACCGCGGCCGCGCTGTTGTAGCGGACCCCCGCGTCGGCCTCGCAGAAGCCGAGCACGAGAGTCATGTCCCCGGCGATCCCGGCGACCTTCCGCAGCTCCGGGCCGTCGAGGTCGATGATCGGCGGCAGCGAGTCCGCGCCGTCGCCGTCGGTGTGCAGGGTCGACAGGTAGCCACCGAGCGCGGCCTCGGGAAGGGCCAGCAGCCGTACGTCCTGGGCGCGGGCCTGGGAGACGAGCCGGGCGATCAGGGCATACGCCTCGTCGAGGTCGCGCCCGAAGCTGGCCGACGCGGCGGCCAAGTGGGTGATGGTCATGAGGAACTCACCTTCGTGGTGGGGCGGGTGGAGGAGCCGAGACCGGTGACGGCGTCGGCGATCGCGGAGGTCACGACCCCATCTGGCCACCGCAGGTCGACGCCGCGGCCCTCGCTCAGTCGTCCGCAGACGGCGGTGTCGACGTGAACCGGGAGCGACGCGCGGGTCGGGGTCCGTTCGGCGGAGATCATCGCAAACCCGGGGAAGCACGTCAGCCAGTCGCCGGCCGTGGCACCGGTCGGCATCGGGATCTGGTCGACCTCGAGCACGGCCTTGCAGCCACTGGACTCGGCGAGCATCCCGGCCGTGCCGACCACGCCGGTCATGCTGACGTCCTTGGCGGCGGTCGGTCGCAGGGCGGGGACCACGTCGGCGAGGGCGCGAAGCTCCTCGGCTCGCCGGGTCGAGGAGCTGTCCCACTGCGACCCGGTGTAGCCGGAACGCCACCCGCCGCCGAGGTCGGCGGTCAGCCGTAACGACTCGCCGGGGCTGCCCCCTCCCCCGGGCACGGGGTGGTCCGTACGTCCCAGAGCGGTGACGCTGAGCGCAGCGGGCACACCGAGCTGGGTGTGACCGCCCAGGACCGGGACGCCCCAGGCCTGGGAGGCGGCGCGCAGCCCACGGAAGACCCGGTGGGCGAACGAGGCGTCACGTGCCCCGACGGCGTCCAGCAGCCCTACCGGCGCGGCCCCCATCGCCGACAGGTCGTTCAGGTTGACGAGGACGGCGCACCAGCCGGCCCACTCGGGGTCCCGCTCGACCATCGACGGCAGGATCGCGTCGCACGCGGCAAGCAGGTCGGAGCCGGGGACGGGAGCGGCGTCGTCTCCGACGAAGCCGCCCCCACCAAGGGCAGAGTCGCTCAGGCCCACCCCCTCCAGGGACGTGGGGTGGTCGAAGCCCTCGAGCAGTGCTCCGAGGGCGGCCTTGGTGGCGTTCGCGAGCCGCTGGACACGGTCGATCGGCCACAGCATGTGCACGTGGGAGCGACCGTAGCCGTCCACCGTGGCCCGGCTCGTCCAGCCGAGGTGTCGGAACAGCGCCTCGTTCTGGGCCTGGACCGTCGCGTCGAAGCGCAGCGCACCCTCGGCCTCGGCCCGCGCGCAGGCGGCACGGACGAGCGCACGCCCGATGCCGGCGTGGGTCCGTGCTGCCGCGCTGACGGCGAGGCGGCTGCCCGACCACCACCCGATGTCGCGGCCCTCGAGCGCGGGGGCGATGCGCACTCCCCCCAGCATCGTGCCGTCAGGCGCGCGTGCCACCAGCACGATCGTGCGCGGGTCGTCGTCGACCCGGTCGGTGTCGTCACGGGCGAAGATGCCCTGCTCCGCGACGAACACGTCGCGGCGAAGCGCGCGGTAGGCGTCGAGCTCGGCGCGGGTCTGCGCCTGGGTCACGAGGAAGGTGGGAGTCGGCGTGGGACGGATGCCGGTGAGGATGCCACGGTCGAGATCGACGATGGTCATGTCAGGCCCCTTCGCTCTGCAGGACGCTGCATGCACCGCATGCGGCGCAGCCGGCCGCCTGGTCGGCGCCGTGCATGCCGGCCTCCATCAGTGCGTGGGCCACCCGGCGGGTGACGTCCTGCAGCACCTCCGCCGGGGGCGGGGGGACGTGGTCGACGTCCGTCGCGAGCGTCCCGGCGAGCGGCCGGAACGGGACCACGAAGGGGTAGACGCCCATGTCAACGAGCTCCTGCGCCGCGGCGACCATCTCGTCGGGATCCTCGCCGAGGCCCACCAACAGGTACGTCGAGACCTGGTTGTGGCCGAACACACGGACGGCCTCACGCCAGGCGGCGCGGTACTCGTCGAGCGGCACGGACGACTTGCCCGGCATCCACTGCCGGCGGACGTCGTCGTCCATCGACTCGACGTGGATGCCGATCGAGCGCGCGCCCGCCTCGTACAGGTCGGTGATGGTGCGCAGGTCGGCCGGCGGCTCGCATTGCACCTGGATCGCGAGGTCGGGCAGCACCGCCCGGACGGCCCGGACGCAGCGGGCGAGGTGCGTGGCCCCCCGGTCGCGGCCGTTGGTGGTGCCGGTCGTCATGACCATCTGGGTGATGCCGTCGAGCTCGTGCGCCGCCTTGGCGACCTCGGCGATCTGCGCCGGGGTCTTCACTGCGATCGTCGATCCGGCCTCGAGCGACTTCTCGATCGCGCAGAAGCGGCAGCGCTTCGCCTCGTCGTAGCGGACGCAGGTCTGCACGACGGTCGTCGCGAGGACGTTCGCGGAGTGGAGCCGGGCGATCTTCTCGTACGAGACTCCGTCCTCCGTCCGGAGGTCGTAGAACGTCGGACGGCGCACCGGCTCCACGCCGAGGCCGGTGTCGGCCCCGTCGAGGAGCAGGCGACCCCGGTTGATCGTGAACGGGCTGCTCGGGTTGATCGGGATCGCGGTCCCGACCCCCCCGAGCAGCACGTGGCCGTCGTCGCTCGGCCCTGCGCCCGACTGCCGGCTGACCGGCGCATCGAGCAGTCGGATGCCCTGGATGGCGACATCGACTCGTGTGCTGGTGCGGGTGGCCGTCGCTCCACCGCAGCTGGGCGCGTCCATGGTCAGAGGTTGTAGACGGAGTTGATGATGGCGCCCTTGCGGGCGTAGTGGATGATCGCGTCCTGCACGTCGAGCGGGTGGGCCGGGATGACGCCCTCGATCAGGTCCTCCTCACGGATGCCGTGGAGCGCGAGACCAAAGCGGCAGCAGTAGACCGTCCCGCCCTCGGCGATGTAGGTCTCCAGCGAGGCATTCATGTTGAGCTCGCCCGGGAAGCCGGCGTCGCCGGTGGTCGGGAACCCCCTGTTGGCGGAGCAGGCCAGCGTGCCGGGGCCGTAGAAGTAGATCGCGGTCTCGAAGCCCTTGCGCAGGGCGCGAGTCGCCTGCAGGATCGCGACGAAGCTGACCGACGACTCGTGCGGGATGCCGTGGATCAGGGTGAAGTAGGACTGCCCCTCCTCGGCCTGGTAGTCGGGGAACAGCTTCGTCGAGCCATAGAGGTTCGTGCCCTTCGGCAGCGACGGATGCTTGATCTCGGCGAGCGAGGCCTCGATGTTGGCGGCGAGCTGGTCGTCGATCTCGGTCATGCGGGTCTCCTGGGTGCTGGGGTCGGGATTCACTGGGTCCTGCACTGGCTCTGCGAGCCAGGGATCGTGGGAGTCAGCCGTAGAGGCTCTCGAAGTTGCCTCGGAAGAAGGCGTGGGCGAGCTCGGGGTCCTTCGCGACTGCGGACAGCCGGGCGTACTCGCCCTCGAAGTCACCCCACGGGCAGTCGGTGGCGAACAGGATGCGGTCGTGGCCGATGCCGCGCTTCTCGATCTCCTGCACGAGCCACACCGGAGCGAAGCCGATCGTCCAGCTCGTGTCGGTGTAGACCTGCTTGCCGGACTCGATCCAGTCGAACAGCCGGCCGCCGATGAGCTTCATGTGCCCACTCATCCCGCCGCCGAGGTGGACGAGGTGAATCTTGGTGTCGTCGCCGTACTTGTCGACGAGCGTCCCGATCTGGTCGACGTCGGACGCCGCTCCGGGCGAGGTGTGCACGTGCACGACCAGGTCGTGCTCGGCGGCGGTCGTGAAGATCTTGTCGATCTCGTCGGCGCAGTCGGGATCGGTGGGGCTGCCGCCGAGCAGGAAACTGGTCTTCAGCGCCTTGACGCCGGACTCACCGACCAGGGCCAGCGCGGCGTCGTTGCGGGCGGCGTCCGAAGCCTTCGGCGACACCCAGAGCCCACAGCTGACCCGGTCGTCCTTCTGGGCCGCCTCGATCGCCAGCGGGTTGAGGTCGAAGGCCGCGTCGGGGACGGGGACTCCGTAGTTGGGCAGCACCAGCGCACGCTCGGTGCCCTCACGGTCGAGGTCCGCGAAGAAGGCGCTGACGGTCTCCTTGGCGGTGATGTCGGCGCGGATCGCCGGACCGCCGTAGAACGGGAATGCCGGCAGGGCACCGATGTGGCGATGGCTGTCGAACACTCGCTGGGTCATGCATCAAGTCAGCGCCCCCGATGTTTCGGGTTGGTCACGGTCGGAACAAAGAGCGGTAACGTGTCCGTGTCCCCGTGTTACGCCGTCCCTGACCACCCTGTGGGTGGATGCCGGCGCACGAGCATCGCGCAGTTCCTCGAGTACTTTCTGGGGCCAGGGGGAGGTCGTGTAGCCGGAAGCGGAAACGTCGTCGATCTGAGAACGGCCCCTCCGTCGCTCACCTGGCCCGAGCCGCAGCGCCGGTCACGATGACGTGACCGCCAGGACGCCCCTGGCCCGTCACGGGTCGGGGGCGTCCCTGCGTCTGCGGCGACGCCGACGACCTCACAACAACGCGCGGAGGCGGTGCATCATGGGGATGCTCGGATAGGCGTCCTGGCTGATCTTGCCGATCAGCACCTCGACGTACGCTTCCTGCTCCCGAGGTCCCATCGTCTGCTCGATCAGGTCGAGCATCGTCGTCGACGGGTACGTGTCTGCCGACACCCGGTCGATCAGGTGCTCGACGAACGCATGACGAACGTCGTCCTGCCGTTGCCTCCACTGCTGCGGGTCCATGACGTCTCCTTGTCTGGGTGATTTCGTCTGGGTGATCTCATCGTGCGAGAAGCGTGCCGAGCGGGCCCAGATCGATGTTGAGGTCCTCGGTCGTCAGGTCGTAGCGCGACTTCAGGTCCTCCATCGCCTGCTCCAGGTGCATCAGTCCGGTGCCGAGCGCCTCGACCTGATCGTCGGTGAGGTCGCCCTCGTCGACCCGGCGCAGGGCCTGCTTCTCCATGAGCTGCCGAACCAGCTCGATGATCGTGAGGACGAGCTTGAACAGGTCGCGTTCCACCGACTCGGGGTCCGTCTCGAGCCGCTGGGGCAGCAGGCGGGGCTGTTCGGTCATCGGGGTTCCACCATGTCCGCACGGATCGTCGTGATCAGGGCGTGGAGGCGGATCTGCACCAGGTCGACGCCGGACAACGAGATGACGACGTCCCCGGCGAGGACGACTCCTGCCCCCAGCAGGCGGTCGAGGAGATCGACCAGGGCGATCTGGCCGACGGGGTGTTCGACGGTCGCGCTCATCGCTGCTCCAGCATCGCGAAGGAGTAGGGCGGCCAGGGCCCGACACAGCTGACCTCCATGGTCGGGTACGACGTCGCCAGCTCGGTGACCCGGGACGTGAACGCCTCGCTGTCGTCCGCCGCGATGAGATAGGCGCTGTTGAGGAGCATCGTGCCGACGTGCCCCGTCAGGCGGGGGTCCTGCGGGGGCAGCCGGCGGCTCGCCACGGACATCGACGACAGCGCGTCGTGCACCTCGTCACCCACCCGAGCGGCCACAGCCTCTGCCTCGGCCCGGGCCTCGGCCGTGGCGCGTTTGCGTCGCAGGTAGTCGGCGCCGCCGAGATCACCACCGGCCGGGGCGCCCACGGGGACCTGCTCCGGCGGTGCGAGGACCTTGACGCTCCACTCCATCCTGCCGTCGACGCGGTCGAGGATCTGCTGGAGCGCGTAGAACCACTCGTCGAGTCGTCGCCGCACCCCCTCGTCGTCCAGGCAGATGGTGGCCAGTCGCAAGGGCGCGGTCGGTCCTCGGGCGGTCACGGCCTGGATGACCGCGTCGTGGACCCGGACGGCCGCCTCCAGCCAGTCGAGCTGCTCGAGGTTGCGCTTGAGCGCTTCCTCGCCGTACTCGTCGAGATCGACGTCGCTGACCACGGCTTCCAGCCCGCGGTGCTCCACGACCTCGATCTGCCCCCCGTCCAGCCCCGTCAGGTCCGCAAGCGTGCCGGGCTGCAGCCCGCGCGTGATGGCGTACAGATAGCGTGCCGAGTCACCCACGACGCGCCTCCCGCCGCTGCTCCTCGGCCGCGGGTCGTTCCGCACCCGTTCCCTCCTCGAGTGCCTCGAGCCGGGCACGAAGCGCGCGGTTCTCCTCCTGCAGCTCGTTGGCACTCGTCGAGAGCATCGGGTCGTTGCGCCACCAGTCGATGCCCATCTCCTGCGCCTTGTCGACCGACACGATCAGCAGGCGGATCTTGATCGTCAGCAGCTCGATGTCGAGGAGGTTCACCTGGATGTCTCCGGCGATGATGATCCCCTTGTCGAGCACCCGCTCGAGGATGTCGGCCAGGTTCGCCGGTTGAGGACGTGAGGCTCCCTGCCCCAACGGGCCCGGATAGCGGCGTCCAGCCAGCTGATCTGAGTCGGTCATCCTCACTCCTCGGCAGAGCCGCGCACGAACCGGCGGGCGCGACGGTAGCCCTCCAGCTGGCCGCGGGCATCGACCGCGACCTCGTACGTCGCCAGGATGTCGGTCGTGCTGGGCACGCGCCGCAGCTCGACCACGTCGACGAGCACCGTCCAGCCGTCCTCGGTGCGCTCCAGTCCCGTCACTCCCTCGGGCTCGCGGCCGGTCAGGTCCAGCAGCTGTCCCATGGCCCTCTCGGCGACCCGCCCCGCAGTGGGTCGTCGCTGCGCGTCGGAGCGCGCCGAGGTGCGTTCGGCAGTGCTGCCGCCCGCCGCCTTCTCCGCCGCGGGTTTGCGGCGCGCTGGCTCGGATCCGCGCCGGGACGACCTCTCCTCGGTAGCCATGTTCACTCCTCCTTGCCTCTCTCGCGCCCGGTCAACAACCGGTCCACCAGCTCGTCCTCCCACGCAACGGCCTCCTCCTCCGACAGCAGGCCCGCCGCCCGTTGCCGGTCCACCTCCTCGAGCTGCGCGCGGATCGTGACCGGGTCGTAGAAGTCCTCCTCGGCCTGCCGGCGGATCTGCTCCGCGATCGCGACGGTCCCCCGCAGCGGCGCCAGCGGCAACCCGAGCAGTCCCGTGATCAGGCCCATGACACCTCTCCGATGAAGTCGTAGGGCGGCACGGGCCCCACCAGGCGCAGGCGCATCCGCGGGTGGACGGCCTCGGCGAGCTCCTCGAGCCGCTCCTCGACCTCCGTCACCCGGCCGTCGTCCACCAGCACGATCAGGTCGCAGACCGCGTCGGTCCCGGTCCCCGGCACGAGCCGCTGCCCGACCGTCATCGGGATGATCGCGTCCCACAACATCGCACTGTCCCGGTCCCGCACGACGTCGAGCGCGTCGGCCACGAGCTGCCCCAGACGCACGCGATCGGTCAGGGCCGCATCCTCGGGCAGGTCCTTCGTACGAGCCTGGAGCTCGGCGATCTCCGTGTCCCCTGCGACGATCTCCGCGAGCGCCGAGCCGTCGCGGTACGTCGCGCGGACGTTGAGCTGGGAGCGACCCGCGAGCTGCTCGAACAGCTCGGCGAAGTAGTCCTCGTTCGGCGCGAGCAGCTCCTCGACCACAGCAGAGTCATCCGGCACGACCGACCCGAACTGGACCGGCACGACGACGCCGTCCGGCAACAATCCGTCGAGCACCCGGCTGTATGCCATCAGGTCCGCCCGGCGACCCGGCGGGCGCTGCACGGCGATCTCGTTGACGACCGCGGCCACCGTGCCGTGGACCACGAGGCGCAAGGGAGCGTCGTCGACCCCCGCGGGCGGCAAGGCCTCGCGCTCCTCCGGACGCACCACGGCATACACGAGGCATCCGGTCTCGGCACCGTCGTGGAGCTTCGTCGTCACGTCACGCGCTCTCGGTGCGCCGGCGCGAGGACCGTCTGGCCGGGCGCCGGGACTCGTCGTCCTCGTCGTCCTCGTCGTCCTTGCCGGTCAGTGCCTTCTTGGCCCCCGACACGGCACCCTTGACCTTGCGGCCGGCTCCCGTCTCCTGGAGGTCACCGATGAACTCGTCGAGCGGCTTCCCGCCTCCGTGCTCCATGAGGTCCAGGCGGTTCGTGGCCTCGGCGAAGCGCAGGTAGGTGTCGACGCTGGCGATGACGATCCGCGCATCGATCGTGAGCAGCTCGATGCCCACCAGCGACACCCGGACGTAGGCGTCGATGACGATGCCCTTGTCGAGAATGATTTCGATGACATCGGCGAGCCCGCTTGGGGCCGGCCTCTCCAGGTAGCCGCCGCCCCCGCGGCGGGACATGGTCTGTGACGGCATGATCTTCCTTTCGTCGGTCGTGGCGTGGGACTGGCCCGCGGCGCTCAGGCGCTGCGGCGGCGTCGGGACCGAGGCGTCTGCTCCTCCTCGGGCTCCTCCTCGTCCTCCTCGTCCTCCTCGTCCTCCTCGTCCTCCTCGTCCTCGGGCTCCTCCTCCTCGTCGTACTCGTCCTCGTCCTCGGGTTCAGCCTCGTCCTCGTCCTCGGGTTCTGGCTCTTCCTCGTACTCGTCCTCGGGCTCCAGGTCCTCGTCCTCCGGCTCCTCCTCCTCGTCGTACTCGTCCTCCGGCTCGTCGCCTTCCTCGGGCTCCTCCTCGTCGTACTCGTCCTCCGGCTCGTCGCCCTCCTCGGGCTCCTCCTCGTCGTACTCGTCCTCGGGCTCGTCGCCGCCGTCGTCCGCCTCTTCCTCCCGCACGAAGTCCTCGTGGGACGTCACGACCTCGCCGTCCTCGATGACGCCCCGCCACCCCTCGACCTCGCTGGGCTCGAGGATCGTCCGGGTCATGACGTGACGACGGAAGTGTCGGAGCTCAGCACGTGCTCGACGGCCCTGGGCACGCCACAGGTTGCCGGTCTTCTCGAAGAGCCCCTGCGGGTAGTACTCGAGCACGACGAGGATCCGGGTCAGGTTGGACCCCAGCTCGTGGAACGTCACCGCTCCGTCGACATGGCCCTTCTCGCCCTTGGAACGCCACACGATGCGCTCGTCCGGCACCTGCTCCAGGATCGTCGCCTCCCAGGTGCGGTGGGACAGGAAGATCTGGGCCTTGAACTCCAGCTTGGTGTCATCGTCGCTGTCGACGCGCTCGACCTTCTTCATGAAGGAGGGGAAGGAGCCGAACTCGGTCCATTGGTTGTAGGCGACCGTCACCGGCACCCCGATATCGATCGACTCGATGATGTTGGTGGACTTGGTCGCCTTGCCATCACCACCGCCGCCACCACCACCCAGTCGTTCACTCACCTTGTCCTTGACCCCCGAGGCCGCGCCCTTGAGCGCCCCGAGGACCGGCGAGCCGCCCTCGGCCGCTGCCTTCGCGCCCTCGCCCGTGGCCTTGCCGATCGGCCCACCCTCCGCGACACCTTCGAGCTTGTCCGTCAGGCCGGCCACCCGGTCGTTCACGGCATCCAGCACCCGGTCGCCGAGTGACTTGAGCAGATCGGCAGAGGCGTCCTTGAGCTGCGACAGGGGTTCGCTCTGTGCGTCAGCCATGGCCGATCAGCTCCTCGACCCGGCGCCGCGCGAGCGTGACGTCGAGCCACGGCCGCTCGTGGCCTTCTTGGCGGGCGCCTTCTTGGCTGCCTGCTTCGTCGCGGGCGCCTTCTTGGCCGCCGTCTTCTTGGCGGCGGGCGGCGACTTCTTGGCTGCTGCGGTGGTCTTCTTGGCTGGTGACGTGGCCTTCGTGGCCGCAGTCTTGCGCGGGCGGCCCCTGCGGCGCCGCGGCGGAGGCTCCTCTGCCGGCTCTTCCTCGTCAGGCTCCTCGTCGGCCTCATCCGTGGCCTCGCCCGAGTCCTCAGGCTCCTCCTCGGACTCCCCCTCGTCGGGCTGCTCATCGGCCTCCGACTCCTCGCCGGGCCGTTCCACTTCCTCTTCCTCGTACTCGTCCTCCGGCTCCTCCTCGCCCTGCTCGGCGCGGCCGGAGTCACGGAGTCGCGAGCTCAGCTGCTCCACGCGGCTGGTCGCCGTCGCCACCGCCGCGGCCTTGGCCGCCTCCATCAACTTGTTGGTGATCTGCTTCTGCAGGTCCTGGAGCTCGGGGCTCTGGTCGATGACCTTCGACCCCTGCTCCAACAGTGCCCGGGGATTGGTCGCCATCCGTTGCCCCGCCAACAGGCCGGCAACGGTGACGGCCAGCTTCAACTTCTTCGTGCGACCCAGCAGGTATCCGCTGGCCACACTCACGGCAATCTTGCTCGTTGCTGACATGGTTCTCCCTCGTCCTTTGCCCTCGATCGACTCCATCCGAGCCCTGTGTGATGTCCCTCACAAAGGCGTACCCGGAGGCTATCCGGGCAAAACCGGTCAATGTCGTCGGCTGCCCCAGACCGGCCAGACATGCGGGAAACCGCATCTAACCGTGCGGGATCGGACCCCCGCCCGATCACGAAGGACGCCCCGGACCCACCGCGGGGTCAGGGGCGTTCTGCGCGTAGCGGGGCTACATCATTCGGTGGCCGGCGCACGAGCATCGAGCTCCTCCAGCCAGGCCCGCCACGCCGGCTCCTCACGCCGCACGTAGTCCGCTGCGTCGGCGGAGAACACGTAGGCCCGGACGCCCACCGTCGTCCGGTCGTTGCCCTCGTCGTATGCGAAGAGACTGAGCATCCCGGGAACCGGTGCGCCGAGCCGGACCAGCATCAGCCGCTCGCCGACCCGTTCGACAGTGCCAGTGCTGCCTCGCACGTCGACCGCCGCTCCCTCCGCGCCCAGCCCGAGCGAGTCGTGCATGGCCGCCCAGAAGGCGTCCGCGTTCCCGGCCCGGGAAGCGGTGACCTCGAGGTGCGTGGCCTCCTGGTCGGGGAAGTGCGTCAGGTAGAGGCGCAGGTGGTCGAAGAACGGCATCCAGTTGACGCCCATGTCCTCCCAGAAGTCCGCCTCCCAGTCGGCGCCGGTGCCGAAGCCGCTGCTGGTCACGTGCACGACGCAGGTGCCACCGGACCGGGCCTCGACGAGGAACTCCGACGTCAGCGGGCTGAGCGCATCCGGCTCCTTGCCCATGAGGGCGGCCCAGTCCTCCTCGTAGGCGAGGCGGCGGGGCGGGTCCCAGCCGGTGACGTGGCCGTCCGAGCCCATCTCGGGGCCCATGCTGAAGTGCACGGAGCCACCTTCGCGCTCCTCCATCTCGGTCGGCAGGAACCAGGCGCTCATGCCCTTGGCGGTGGCGATGGCCTGCCAGACCTGGTCCGGGGTGCCCGGGACCTCGATGCTGAACTCCAGGCGGTACGGGACGTTCGGTGTCGTGCTCATGCGATCTCCTCCTCGGGGAGTGGGTGGGCGGCGACGAGCAGCCGGTGCGGACGCCCGTCGTCGTGGTGGTACCGAGCGGCCAGGTCGAGCACCGCCGCAGTCAGGTCGTCCGCGAAGGCAGCCCGGTCGGCGGCCGACCGGAAACCGATCCGGGTGTCGATCGTGAACGTGGGCAGCCTCTTGCCGGATGCGCCGGCCCGGCGTGCCAGGGTGCCGACCTCGCGCACGACCCGACCGGCCAGCGCGACGAGATAGCCCGCCGACAGGTGGTCGGGACTGGCGTCCGGCTCGGCGGCCGACGCGCTGACGGCCGCCGGCGACACGACGTACGACGTGGCCGATGCCTGCAGCACCCGCTCGGTGATGCCGCCGTGCCGGCGCTCCTCCGCCAGCTCCACCAGGCCGTGCGACTCGAGCGCCTTGAGGTGGTAGTTGACCTTCTGGCGGGCGATGCCGACCCGGGCGGCCAGTCCCGCCGCGGAGGCGGGGACGGCCAGCTCGGCGAGCAACCGGCCCCGGACCGGGTCCAGCGCGGCGGCGGCCGCCCGCGCGCTCTCGATGACCTCGACGTCCTGCATGTCGCCACGATGCGCTTGACAGGAATAGTTGTCAAGGGACCATGGGCCCGTTGCCCGTACGATGGCAAGGCCCATGCCAGTCCCAGGATCCCGCCCGCGCAGGCTGCTGCTCGTGGTCGACGCACCCTCGCTCCTGCACCGCAACCACCACGCCCGGGCGCACACCGCGATCACGGATCGGTCGGGGCGACCCGCCTGGGCGCTGCACGGCATGCTGCGCCAGATCCTCGAGGCGATCGACGGATTCGCCCCCGACGCCGTGATCTTCGGGCTCGACGACCGGACCGCGTCCGTGCGCTCAGACCTCTACCCCGCCTACAAGGCCGGCCGGGCCGACAAGGACGCGGCGCTGGTCGACCAGCTCGAGCGGGCGGGGGCGTTGCTCGACGCCCTCGGCCTCGCGACGCTCACTCCCCCGGGCCTCGAGGCCGACGACGTCAGCGCCTCGGGCGCCCGGTGGGCGCGCGACCACGGCTGGAGCTGCGTCATCATCACCTCCGACCGGGACGCGTTCGCCCACATCAGCAACCACACCCAGGTGCTCCGCCTGATCAACGGCGGCATCAGCGCGTCACCGCTGCTCAACCCCGACCGGCTCCAGGCCCTTTACGGTGTCGCGGCCGAGCACTACCTCGACTTCGCCGCCCTGCGCGGGGACGCCAGCGACAACCTGCCCGGTGTCAGCGGCATCGGCGAGAAGACCGCAGCGATCCTCCTCACCCAGGTCGGGTCGATGTCGAGCGTGTGGGCCGACGTCGACCACAACGAGGGACGCGCCGTCGCCGCGACCCTGGACTCCTGGGCCGCGGAGACGGGTGCGCGGCGGATGGGTGCCACCGTCGTCCGGCGGCTCACGGTCCCCCAGGCCCGTGAGCGCTACGACTTCAACGTGCGGATCATGTCGGGGCACGAGGACCTCGACCTGGGTCTCACCCCCGACGTGCCCGGCACGCCGGGACTGCTCCCCCTGGATCCCGACCGCGTCCACAAGGTCGTGGGCTTCCTCAACGTCGAGACGACGACGTCACTGGCGATCCGCGTGCTCAGTACGGATCCCGCCTCCGCCGCGTTGCGCTGACACCGGTAAATTCAGCAGGTGTCCGACAAACGCCCCCGCCGCACCTTCGCCGTCATCAGCCACCCCGATGCCGGCAAGTCCACGCTGACCGAAGCGCTCGCGCTGCACGCCCGGGTCATCACCGAGGCCGGTGCCGTGCACGGCAAGGGCGACCGGCGCGCCACGGTCTCGGACTGGATGGCGATGGAGAAGGCCCGCGGCATCTCCATCACGTCCGCGGCGCTGCAGTTCGTCTACCG
>NZ_JAOPXQ010000060.1 GCF_025965075.1 Aeromicrobium sp. | reverse complement strand
GGAGGTCGACGACGGACGCTCGACGCACGAGCGTCCCGTCCCCACGGTCGTGACCCACGCCGACCTCGTCCGCGACCGGATCGCGGGCCTGCACTCGAGCAGCTTCGTCTTCCGCCGCGACGTGCTGATCGACGCCGTGGGGATGATCGACGAGGCGCTCCCGGGCAGCTACGGCGAGGACTACGACGTCCTGCTGACGACGTCCCGGCTCGCCCCGATCCGTCTGGTCAACGAGCCGCTGGTGTCGGTCCGGTGGTCTGGGCAGTCCTTCTTCTACGGGCGGTGGGCGCAGTACGCCGAAGGGCTCGTCTACCTCCTCGACAAGCACCCCGCGCTCCGCCAGGACCCGGCGGCGTTGGCCCGGATCGGTTCCCAGATCGGCTTCGCCCTGGCCGCCGCCGGACGTCGCCGGGAGTCCCGCCCCTGGCTCCGCCGCTCGTTGCGTGCGCAGCGCCTCAACCTCCGGGCCTGGCTCGGGCTCCTGATCTCCTATCGCCTGCTGTCGGCCGACGCCGTCGCCCGCGTGGCCAACCTCGCCGGCAAGGGGATCTAGCGATGGTCGCGATGGACATCAGCACGCCGCTGCGCGAAGCCCCCATCTCATCGGTGGGACGCTCGGCGCGTCGCCGGAGCGTCAGGCACCTCCCGGTCACGGTCCTGAGGCAGGGCGTGCTCGGCTACGTCGGCGCCCTGGCGGCCGCGGGCCTCCTCGCCGACCGCCAGTTCGCCCTGCCCGACGTGTGGACGGCCGGTGTCGTCGCCCTCGTGGGCGCATGGCTCGCCTACAGCTTCGCGGCGCTCCCGGCCTACGAGCGCGGCCGGTCGTTCAAGCCGTCGATCCGTCTGGTCGAGGTCCTCGGCGTCGCGTCGCTCGGCTGGCTGATCGCCGACGTCGACACCACGGAGGTCATGCAGCGCGCGACCGTCGCGACCCTGACGGCTCCGGCCCTGCTCGCGGCGTCCGCCGTGGTGCACCGACAGCTGCTGCGTCGCACCCCGACGATCCTGGTGGGCCAGACCGAGTCGGTCCGGCGGCTCGAGGCGCGGTGGGCCCGTCGCAAGGACATCGACGTCGTCGCGACCTGCTCGTGGCGCTCGCCGCACGAGAACGCCCCGGTCGGGGCGGTGTCCGACGACGGGCTGACCGACGTCGCCCGCGAGGTCCTGGAGGTCGTGGCGCGGCGCCGCGCGACCTCGGTCGTCATCGCGAGCGGGCGGGCGCTCACGACCCCGGCCCTGCGCCACCTGGCGTGGGCGCTGCAGCGCGCCGAGGTCGAGTGCCTCGTCGTGGCGGACATGAGCGATCACGTCGAGCTGCTCCGGCCGCGTCGGGTCGGGGACCAGATCGCGCTGTCGCTGCGGGCCCCCAACGACCACCTCATGTCGCTCGCGGCCAAGTCGGTGCTCGACCGGGTGGCGGCCGCCGTCGCGCTGCTGCTGCTCTCACCCCTGCTGATCGGGGTCGCAGCCCTGATCCGGCTCGGCTCCCGCGGCCCCGCGATCTTCCGACAGCAGCGGTCGGGTCGCGACGGCAAGCCGTTCACGATGTACAAGTTCCGCACGATGGTCGTCGACGCCGAGGACCGGCTGGAGGCGCTCCGGGTGCGCAACGAGGGCGCCGGCCTGCTGTTCAAGCTCGTCGACGACCCCCGCATCACCCGGTTCGGCCGGTTCCTGCGCCGGACGTCGATCGACGAGATCCCGCAGCTGTTCAACATCGTCAAGGGCGACATGTCGCTGGTCGGCCCGCGGCCCGCCCTGCCGGCGGAGACCTCGCAGTACAGCGAGTGGGTGTGGCGCCGGCTGCACGTCAAGCCCGGTCTGACGGGCCTGTGGCAGGTCAGCGGCCGGTCGTCCCTGCCGTGGGAGGAGGCGATCCGGATGGACCTGCAGTACGTCAACAACTGGAACCTCCGGCTCGACCTCGCGATCCTGGCCCGCACCGTGCGGGCCGTGCTGTCGCGAGACGGTGCTCACTGACGCCACGGCCCGCACGCAGGAGGCGTTCGGTGTAACTCGTTGTTACCCTCTCAAGGGCGGCCGCCGGAGGTACCGTCGACCAACGAGAAGGCTGGGGATGTCATGCGGGAGCTGGGCTACACGCTCAAGGTGTTCAAGCAGATCGGATTGCTCAAGCCGGTCCTGCCGCACCGGCTGCTGGGGGCCGGGCTCCAGCTCGCCAAGTGGGGACCGGGGCTTCCCTCGGGGATCAACGCCGCGGCGTCCCGCTTCCCCCACCAGACGGCGATCATCGACGACTCGGGACAGGTCACGTGGGCCGAGCTCGCGGGCCAGGTCAACCAGCTGACGCAGGCGCTCAAGGACCGCGGTGTCGGGCCCGGGGACTCCGTCGCGGTGCTGGCCCGCAACCACCGCCAGATGATCCTGTCGATCGTCGCGATCATGCAGGTGGGAGGCCGGGTGCTGCTCCTCAACACGATGGCGAGCCGCTCGCAGCTGGGCGAGCTGGCCAAGCGTGAGGACGCGAGCCTCGTGATCGTGGACCAGGAGTTCCTGGAGGTCGCCGGGGACGTCGACCCGGCCGCGATCGTGCTCGGCTGGGCCGACCCCGACGCGCCCGACGACCTGCCGACCGTCGACGGGCTGCGTGAGGGGCAACCGACCAAGGCGCACCCGACACCGGAGCGGCACGGCCAGATCATCATCTTCACGTCCGGCACGACCGGGCTCCCCAAGGGCGCGCGTCGCGAGGAGCCCAAGGATCTCAAGCCCCTCATCGCGTTCTTCGGGGCGATCCCCTACCGGGGCAACTCGACCGTCGTGATCGCGGCGCCCCTGTTCCACTCCTGGGGTCTCATCAACTTCGCGTTCGGACTGTCGACCGCCCCGACGTACGTCCTGCGGCGCCGGTTCGACGCGGCCACCGTCCTGCGCGACGTCGAGCAGCACCGGGCCGAGGTGCTCGTGGTCGTGCCCCTCATGATGCAGCGCATGATCGACGCCGACCCCGAGGTCGTCCGCGCCACCGACGTGTCGTCCCTGCGGATCACGGCGAGCAGCGGATCGGCCCTGGCCGGCGAGCTGGCCAACCGCTACATGGACATGTTCACCGACTCGGTCTACAACTTCTACGGCGCGACGGAGACCGGCTGGGTCACGATCGCGAGCCCCCAGGACCTGCGGGAGGCGCCGGGCACCGCGGGGGTGCCGCCGTTCCGGACGACGGTCAAGATCCTCGACCCTGACGGCCGTGAGGTCCCCCGGGGCGAGACCGGGACGATCCACGTCGGCAACGACATGCCGTTCGGCGGCTACACCGACGGCAACACCAAGACGTTCGCCGAGGGGCTCATGAGCACCGGGGACGTGGGCCACTTCGACGCCGACGGACGCCTGTTCGTGTCGGGGCGCGACGACGACATGGTCGTGTCCGGCGGGGAGAACGTCTTCCCACGCGAGCTCGAGGACGCGCTGATCGACCACCCCGACATCTCCGACGTCGTGGTCACCGGCATCCCCGACGCGACGTTCGGCCAGGTCCTCGCGGCGTACGTCGTGGTCAAGGAGGGCGCGTCGCTGACCGAGGAGGACCTCAAGGCGTACGCCAAGACGCACGTCGCCCGGTTCGCCGTCCCGGGTCGCACGATGTTCCTCGACGAGCTGCCGCGCAATCCGACCGGCAAGGTCATGAAGCGCGACCTGCCCGGCTTCGACTAGCCGCGACGGGGGCGGCGAGCAGCAGCCCGAGCACCAGGCCGGCGAGGGCCGTCGCCGGGAGTCCGGGGCCGGTCGGTGCCGTGGGGACCCGCGCGGCGTCGACCACGACGCCACCGGCGTCGTCGACCACGGCGAGGCGAGCGCGCTCCGCCGCGAGCGCCGCCCGGGTGGTCGGGTCGGCCCGGCGGATCTCGCGTGAGATCCGGGCCGAGATCCGGTCGGCCCGCTCGGCTGCGTCGACCGCACGGGTCGCGAGGTAGGCATTGGCGACGGCATCCGCGCCGCGGGCCGCCGCGGCTGGTTCGTCCGCCGCGTAGGAGATCCGCAGGACCGTCGAGTCCGCCACGGCCGTCGCCCGGGTCACGTCCTGCATGTGGCCGACCGTCGGGGCTCGTCCGCCGAGTGCGGCGCGGGCCTCGGCCACGACGCGCTGGGAGCTCGCGAGGCTCTCCTCGGCCGCCATGTCGACCCGGTCCGGCGCATCGGCCTCGACGTGCACGACCGTCACGGCGGCGTAGCGGGACGGCAGCACCAGGTGGACGGCCACCGCCACGAGCAGCGCCGCGACGGCGCCGATGGCGAGGGTCCGCCAACGCCGCGCGAGGCGTGCGCCGACCTCGGACAAGGTGAGGGTCTCCACGCAGCCAGTCTGGGGCGGGCGGCGAGGGTCCGGGCCCGGTTGTCCACAGGGTCCGCGTCCGGCGATGGCAGCCGGCGCGGATCTCGGACATAACTGGGGCATGGACGATGTCATGCTGCTGGCCCTCGTGCGCGAGGGGAACGACGAGGCGTTCGGGCTGCTCTACGCCCGCCACCGGGCCGTCGCCGGGCGGGTCGCGGCCCGCGTCCTGGGTGGGGTCGAGGCCGACGACGTGGTCGCCGAGGCGTTCGTCGCGGTGCTGGTCCAGATCAGGGCCGGCCGGGGACCCACGGTCTCGTTCCGGGCCTATCTCCTGACCGCGGTCCGGCACGAGGCGGCGCGCCGGCGGGCCCTGCTGCGCCGATGCGAGCCGACCGTCGACCTCGACCCGGCGGGGCGGACGACCCCCGACCTCGCCGAGCAGGCGGACCTCCGCGACGCCTACGGGACGCTGCCGCCGCGCTGGCGCCACGTCCTGTGGCGGCTCGACGTGGAGGGCGTGCCCCCGCGGGAGCTTGCGCTCGAGCTGGGGGTGTCGGCCAACGCGGTGTCGGCGCTGGGCTACCGGGCGCGGGCCGGCCTGCGGGCGGCCTATCTCGGCCGGTCCGACGCGGCCTGAGCCTGCAGCGGGCAGGTGGGCGGGCGCGACGCGTGTGCTGTGGCAGGCTTGCCGGGTGGACATCACCTACGCCCCGGCGCCGGACGGGGCGCCGGACCCGGGCGAGGTCGTCTGGACGTGGGTCTCCTACGAGGACGACCCGACGCAGGGCAAGGACCGCCCCGTCCTGCTGATCGCCCGTGAGGGGTCGCACCTGGTGGCCCTCCCGATGACGTCCAAGGACCACGACCGCGATCACGAGCAGGAGGCCCGCGAGGGTCGGTTCTGGCTCGACCTCGGTGCCGGTCCGTGGGACCCCGCCGGCCGGCCCAGCGAGATCCGGCTCAATCGGTTCCTGCGGGTCGATCCCTCCGACGTACGCCGGGAGGGTGCCGTGCTCGACCGCGCGCGCTTCGACGTGGTGCTCGCCGCGGCGCGCCCCTACCTGCCGACCGGGTCGGCCTCCGAGTGACGAGCCCACCGCCGCGGCCCATCGGCCCGGTCGACGCCTTCCAGCGCAAGCACCGCGTGGTCGGGTTCCCGATCGCGGTCGTCTACAAGTACTTCGACGACCAGGGGGCCTACCTCTCGGCGATCCTGACCTACTACGCGTTCATCGCGATCTTTCCGCTGCTGCTGCTCAGCACCTCGATCCTCGGCTTCCTGCTGCAGGGCGACGAGGACCTGCGCGACCGCCTGCTCAACTCGGCGCTCAGCCAGTTCCCGATCATCGGGGACCAGCTGGGCCGCCCCGACGGGCTGCAGGGGTCGACCACGGCGATCGTGATCGGCTCGCTCGCGGCGCTCTACGGTGCGATGGGCCTCGGCCAGGCCCTTCAGAACGCGGCCAACGTGGCGTGGTCGGTGCCCCGCAACAGCCGGGCCAACCCGTTCCTCCTGCGCTTCCGCAGCCTGCTGTTCCTCGCGATCGGCGGCGTCGGCATCCTGCTGCTGGCCGTCGCGACCTCGGTCCTGGCCAATCCCGACGCGCTCGGCGCGGACCTCGCGCCGACGATCGGTCTGGTCTCGCGGGTCGTCGGCTTCGTGTTGACCGTCGTCATCTTCGTCGCGGTGTTCCGGCTCATCAGCCTGCGCCGGGCCAAGGTCCGGGCGGTCTTCCCGGGGGCTTTCGTGACCGCCGTGCTGTGGCAGGCGCTGCAGTGGGTCGGCAACACGTACGTCCGCGAGGTCATCGGCAAGGCCAATCAGGTCAACCAGACATTCGCGCTGGTCCTCGGCCTGATGGTGTTCATCTACATCGCGGCGATCATGGTCGTGATGGGGCTCGAGGTCAACGTCGTGCTGCGCCGCAATCTCTATCCGCGGGCCCTGATGACCCCGTTCACCGACAACGTGATCCTGACCCCCGCGGACCAGAAGGCGTACTCGGCGTACGCCAAGTCGCAGCGGCACAAGGGATTCCAGTCCGTCGAGGTGACGTTCGAGGACCGGCTGCCGGTGCCGCCGGTCGAGCCACCGGCGGACTAGGACCCTCCCGCCCACTAGGCTGGTGGTAGGACAACGGTCCACCAGAACGCTCCGCGAACTCAAAGGTGACGCCATGCCCACGGGCAAAGTGAAGTGGTACGACGCAGACAAGGGATTCGGCTTCCTGACCCAGGAGGACGGCCCGGACGTCCACGTGCGTTCCGACGCCCTGCCGGCCGGGGTCACGAACCTCAAGGCCGGCACCCGGGTCGAGTTCGGCATCGTCCAGGGCAGTCGCGGTGACCAGGCCCTCCAGGTCCGCGTCCTCGACCCGGTCGGCTCGGTCTCCCGGTCGCAGGCGCAGGCCCGTCGCAAGGACCCCGAGACCATGGCGGTCATCGTCGAGGACCTCATCCGGATGCTCGACGCCGTGGGGGAGGGCTACCGCCACGGGCGGCACCCCGACGCCAAGAAGGCCAAGCCGATCGCCCAGGTGCTGCGCGCCGTCGCGACCGAGCTCGAGATCTAGCTCGAGAACCGGCGGGTCGGCTCGTCGCCCTGCGGGGCGGACGTCGACGGTGCCGCCGGGTCGGGACGCATCGCCCGGGTCAGGACCAGGGCGAGCCACCCGATGAGGATCGCGCCGATCACGAGCAGCCCGATCCGCGGTGTCGCGTCGAGGCTGAACAGACCGATGCCGAGCAGCCCGCCGAGGACCCAGCCGAGCTGGAGCAGGGTCTCGGAGCGGGCGAACATGCTGGTGCGCACCCGCTCGGGGACGTCGCGCTGGATCAGGGCGTCGAGGCTCAGCTTGCCGAGCGACTGGCAGATGCCGACCGTGAGCCCGAGGATCACGGCGGTCCACCACGTGAAGAACACGCCGACCGTCGCCAGGACCGCGACGTCGAGCACCAGCACGCCGATCACGACCTTCTCGGGGCGTCGGGAGCTGGCCGCCGAGCCGATCAGGGTACCGATCGTGTTGCCGACCCCCGCGCCGCCCACGACGAGTCCCAGCAGGATCGTCGGATTGCCGTCCCACCCCATCGACGCCGGCGGCTCGCGCAGCGTGAACGCCATGAAGATCGTCAGGAAGCCCGACAGCAGCCGCAGCCCGGAGTTGCTGCGCAACGCGTTGACGACGGGGCGGGTGATGCTGAGCCCCTTGCGGACCGCCCCGACCCGCGGGGTCAGGTCGACCGGGTCCTCGCCCTCGCTGGAGTCGACCTTGGCGGGCAGCAGGATCGCCAGGACCGTGCCGATCGCGAACAGCACAGCGCCGTAGCGCAGCGCCCACTCGGCGCCGACCGTCGCGGCACCGACCGCCAGCGGCGCCGAGATGGCGGCCGCAGCCGTGCCGGTCAGGGAGATGCGGGAGTTGGCCTTGACGAGGGTGAACGCCGCGGGCAGCAGGCGGGGCACCGCCGAGGCGCGCGTCACGCCGTACGCCTTGGAGGCCACGAGGCAGCCGAGGGCCGCGAAGTAGAACGCTGGGGACTCGTCGACGACCGCCCCGGCGAGGACCCAGCAGCAGAAGGCCCGGATCGCCAGGGTCGCACCGATCGCCCACCGCCGGCCGCGACGGAACCGGTCGAGGAACGGTCCGATGAGGGGGGCGACGATGGCGAACGGCAGCATCGTCAGCACCAGGAACAGGGCGACCTGCCCCGTCGCCTCGCCGGTCGGGACGGTGAAGAACAGGGTGCCGGCCAGGGAGATCGCGACCGCCGCGTCACCCGCGGTGTTGAACGCGTGCAGCTCCAGCAGGCGGGCGAAGCCGCTCTCGCCGGCGCCCCCGGAGTGGGTGAACCGGCGGGCGCCGCTGAACGCGGACGTGCCGCCCTTCGCGACGACCCGTGCGGTGCCGGAGGAGATGCGGCGGGCGGCCCGGCCGGACCGGGCCAGACGGGAGGGCGGCGTCGGCGAGGACGGCGGCTGGTCCTTCGCGTAGTCGTACGGCCCCTCGTGCTCCTCCATGCTCCTCATCCTGCCTCACCCCGGGAAGCGCGGGGGGCGGGACATGGGCGACAATGGGTCAATGCCCATCGATGACCAGCTGTCCGCAGCCGTCGACGTCGCCCGCGCGGCCGCCGACGACGCCGCCGACGCCGGAACGGTCGGCGATCACCTCCGTGCTGTCGAGGACGGCGAGCGCCTCGTCTCCCACCTCTTCGAGTGCCGCAAGCCCGGCTACGAGGGCTGGTACTGGTCGGTCAGCATCTCCCGGGCTCCCGACAGTGACAAGGTCACGGTCAACGACGTCGTGCTCCTGCCGGGTGACGACGCGATCGTCGCCCCGGTGTGGACGCCCTACCGTGACCGCATCCGGCCCGGTGACCTGAGCCCCGGTGACGTCCTCCCGCCCGAGGAGGACGACGTGCGCCTCGTGCCCTCGTGGTCCGCCGGCGACGGCGAGGAGCAGACACCGGACCGGTTCTTCGCCCGTGAGGTCGGCCTCGGCCGCGAGTGGGTGCTGTCGCTCGAGGGCCGCGAGCTCGCCGCCGACCGCTGGCAGGACGGCGAGCAGGGTCCCGAGTCCGCGATCGCCCAGCAGGCCCCCGGCGTCTGCCACTCGTGCGGCTTCCTGGTCAGCCTCGCCGGCCCGCTGTCCGAGCGATTCGGCGTCTGCGCCAACGGCATGGCCAACGACGACGGCAAGGTCGTCTCGTTCGACCACGGCTGCGGCGCCCACTCGGGCGCACGGCTGAGCCGCTCCGCCGGCGTCCAGAAGCTCCCGCTGCCGGTGTTCGACACCGTCGGCGTCGACGAGGTCGACGGCTTCTAGCCCGCCCCGCCCGACCACCGAGCCGTACGTCCTCGGCCCCCTCTCCACCGCAACCCCGCGTGAGTCCGCTCACGCGGGGTTGCGTCGTCTTGCGTCGCCGCACGCCCCAACGTATGGTTGCATCATGCAACTAAGCACCGAGAGCGTGGCGTCGACACCCGCGCAGGCCCCCACAGAGCTGACCCACCGCGAGATCATGGAGGTCCTGTTCGGCCTCCTGGCCGCCCTGTTCACCGCGATCCTCAGCAGCACGATCGTGTCGAACGCGCTGCCGACGATCATCGCGGAGCTCGACGGCTCGCAGATCCAGTACACGTGGGTCGTGACCGCGTCGCTGCTGGCCATGACGGTCTCGACGCCGATCTGGGGCAAGCTCTCGGACCTCGTCAACAAGAAGGTCCTGGTCCAGATCTCGATCGTCGTGTTCGTCGTCGGGTCGGTGCTGGCGGGGCTGTCCCGCAACCTGCCCGAGCTGATCTCGATGCGCGTCGTGCAGGGTGTCGCGATGGGGGGCCTGACCGCCAACGCGCAGTCGATCATCGGCTCGATCATCCCGCCGCGCCAACGCGGCCGCTACAGCGGCTACATGGGCGCCACGATGGCCGTCGCGACGGTCAGCGGTCCGTTGCTCGGTGGCCTGATCGTGGACACACCGGGCCTGGGCTGGCGCTGGACGTTCTTCGTCTGCGTGCCGCTCGCGCTGATCAGCCTCGTCGTGCTGCAGAAGTACCTCCACATCGCGACGGTCAGGCGCAAGGTCGACTTCGACTACGTCGGTGCCGTCCTGATCGCGATCGCGGCGAGCCTCCCGCTGCTGTGGGTCACCTTCGCCGGCGACTCGTTCGACTGGCTCTCGTGGCAGTCCGCGGCGTTCATCGGCGGGACCGTCCTGGCGTCGGTGCTGCTGGTGCGGGTCGAGCTCCGGCACCCCGAGCCCCTGCTGCCGATCGGTGTCGTCCGCGAGCGCACGACGGCCCTCGCGATCGTCGGCAGCATCGCGGTGGGCATCGCGATGTTCGGCGCCTCGGTCTTCATCGGCCAGTACTTCCAGGTCGCCGGCGGCCGGACGCCCACCGAGGCCGGCCTCCTCACGATCCCGTTGATGCTCGGCTCGCTGTTCGGCACGCTGCTCTCGGGCCAGCTCATCACCCGCTTCGGCCGGTGGAAGCGCTTCCTGGTGATCGGCTCTGCCTCGCTGATCCTGGGCCTCGGCCTGCTGTCGACGATCGACCACCGCACGCCGGAGTGGCACGCCATGACGTTCATCGCGTTCGTCGGCATCGGCATGGGCATGCTGCTGCAGAACTACGTCCTCGCGGTGCAGAACACCGTCGACGTCTCACAGGTCGGCGCGGCGAGCGCCACGGTCGCCTTCTTCCGCTCGCTCGGCGGCGCGGTGGGCGTGTCGGTGCTCGGCGCGATCCTGGCCTCACAGGTCAAGAACGACGTCACGTCCAAGCTCGCGGCGCTCGGCGTGGACCCCGCCAGCGGCGGCGGCTCGCTGCTCGACGTCAAGAACCTGCCCCCGGAGGTCGCCGAGATCGTCCGCTCGGCGTACGGCGACGCGACCGGCACGATCTTCCTGGTCGCGGCGTGCGTCGCGGTCCTGAGCCTCGTCGCCGCGCTGCTGATCCGCGAGGTCCCGCTGCGGCTCACGGTCCGCAAGGACGACGCCGACCAGGCGTGACGCCGGCGGTGATGCGGTCCGGCTCAGTCCGCCTTGCGGCGGCGGCCGGGCTGCATCCGCAGGGCGTTGCGCCGGCGGCGGCAGTACTCGATGCCGATGAGGCCCAGGCCGAAGCCGGCGACCGCGGTCCACAGCCACCACGTGCGGCCGTTCTCGTCGAGCGTGCCGATGAACGGCAGCAGGCCGATCGCGAGCACCCCCCACACGATCGTGCCGACCGTCATGGTGCGGACGCCGTCGACGTCCATGGGCTCGACCTCGGCGACGCGGTGCGTCGTGCTGCCGATCTCGAGCTCGGTGAGCTCGGGGCGGCCGAACTCGTGACGACGCGCCGCACGCTCGAGGCGCGCGATCTCGCGGTGGCCCATCTTGCGCTCGATCGTCTCGGGACCATCGCCCTGCTGGATGACCCAGTCTTCGTCGCTCACGCGTCCAGCCTACCCGCCGGGGCGTACAGGCCCGGGCCTGCTGTCATGCTGAACCTGTCATGAATCCGCGCTATCGACGTCTGCTCATCCCGGGTCTCCTGATCGCCCTGCTCGTGATCGTCATCGCGAGCTCGCTGGCCGATCGGGCCGAGGGTGCTGAACCGGCGCCGGTCGAGGTCAGCCGCATCGACGACCCGCGGGTCACCGAGTCCAGCGGGCTCGTCGTGAGCCGGCTGGTCGACGACCTCGCCTACACGATCAACGACTCCGGCAACGCCCCGATCCTGTTCGCGGTGCGGATCTCGACCGGCGCGGTCGTGGGCACCACGACCCTGGGCGTCGACCTGGTCGACGCCGAGGCGTTGTCGATCGACGCCGGCGGCACGATCTGGATCGCCGACACGGGCGACAACCGCGGGCAGCGCACCGACGCCGCGCTCCTCGCGCTCCCCGAGCCGGGAGCGGTCGACATGTTCGTGAAGTCCGTCGCGCGCTACCCGCTGACGTACCCCGACGGCCCGCGCGACGTCGAGGCGCTGGCGATCGACCCGAGCACGGGGCGCAAGCTGCTGCTGACGAAGGGGCTGCTGGCCGGCGAGATCTACGCCGTGCCGGACCAGCTCGTCATCGGGACACCCAACGCGGTGACCGCGGTCGACGCCACCGCCCCGGGCATCGTCACGGACGCGGCGTTCACGCCCGACGGGCGCTACGTCGTCGCGCGCGACTACGGCGCGGCGCACGTCATCGACGCGAAGACGTACGCCGAGGTGACCCGCCTGCCGCTGCCCGACGCCGAGCAGGGCGAGACCCTCGCGATGGAGACCGCGGGCCGCTCGTTCCTGGTCGGCAGCGAGGGCGCGGGATCGGCACTGGTCCGCATCCCCTTCGCCGAGCCGGCTCGGGCGACGACGACCCCGACGCCGACGGCCGCGCCGACATCCGTCGCGCCGGAGCGCACCTCGGGCGACCCGAGCGAGGGCAACGGCTTCGCCGGCGCGACCTGGTTCTGGGCGGCGGCGGTCATGGCGCTGCTCGCCACGATCTGCGTCGCCGCGACCCGCAAGCGCTGAGACCGGGCACCGTTCGACCGCGCCGAGGCGTCTGGCATGCTCCATGGGTTCATACCGGCCCGACGCGGGAGCTTTATGCGTACTCAGCTCGATACCTACTTCAAGATCGCGGAGCGGGGGTCGACGGTCGCCCGAGAGGTCCGCGGCGGCGTCGTGACCTTCCTGACGATGGCGTACATCATCGTCCTCAACCCGCTGATCCTCGGCTACGTGCAGGACGCCGACGGCCAGTTCCTCGGCGGCGGCTCGGCGCCCGACCTGGCGATGATCGCCGCCGCGACGGCGCTCGTGGCCGGTGTCCTCACGATCCTGATGGGCGTCGTGGCCAACTTCCCGCTGGCGCTCGCCGCCGGGCTGGGCCTCAACGCGTTCGTCGCCTACTCGGTCGCGTCCCAGATGTCGTGGGCCGATGCGATGGGGCTCGTCGTCCTCGAGGGCCTCGTGATCCTGGTGCTGGTCCTCACGGGCTTCCGGAAGGCCGTCTTCGACGCCGTGCCGCGCGAGCTCAAGACCGCGATCGCGGTCGGCATCGGCCTGTTCATCGCCCTGATCGGCCTGGTCGACGCGGGCTTCGTGCGGACGACCGGCAACGCCGCCCCGCCGATCGGCATGGGCACCGGCGGGACGCTGTCCGGCTGGCCCGTCCTGGTGTTCTGCATCGGCCTGCTGCTGATGATCGCGCTGCACGCCCGCCGCGTGCCCGGCGCGATCCTGATCGGCATCGCCGTCACGACGGTCCTGGCCATCGTCGTGGAGACGATCGTCGACGCCGGCCCGAGCCTCGTGGACGGCAAGCCCAGCCCCAAGGGCTGGAACCTCAACGTGCCGTCCATCCCGGACTCGCTCGTCAGCACTCCCGACTTCGGGCTGCTGGGTGAGTTCAGCCTGTTCGGATCATTCGAGCGCGTCGGTTTCGTCACGGTGGTCCTGCTGGTCTTCAGCCTCCTGCTGGCGGACTTCTTCGACACGATGGGCACCATGACCGCGATCGGCGCAGAGGCCGGCCTGAACGATGAAGAGGGCACGCCGGCCGGTGCGCAGAAGATCCTGATCGTCGACTCCATCGCGGCTGCGGCCGGCGGCGCTGCCGGAGTCTCGTCCAACACGTCGTACATCGAGTCGGCCTCCGGCGTCGGCGACGGCGCGCGGACAGGGCTGGCCGCCGTCGTCACCGGCGTGCTGTTCCTGCTCGCGACGATCTTCACGCCGCTCGTCGAGCACATCCCGAGCGAAGCCGCGGTGCCCGCGCTGGTGCTCGTCGGCTTCCTGATGATGCAGCAGGTGGGGGAGATCGACTGGAAGGACGAGGAGATCGCGATTCCAGCCTTCCTGACGATCGCCCTGATGCCGTTCACGTACTCGATCACGGCGGGCATCGGCGCGGGATTCATCGCCTTCGTCCTGCTCAAGGTGGTCAAGGGCAAGCTCGCGCAGGTGCACCCGCTGATGTGGATCGTCGGCACCCTGTTCGTCATCTACTTCG
>NZ_JAOPXQ010000054.1 GCF_025965075.1 Aeromicrobium sp. | reverse complement strand
GAGACGATCCACGGCCTGCTGCTGCTCGTCGCGGTCGGCATCGTGGCGTACGGCGTCTGGCAGTACCGCAAGACCCGTCAGAAGGCGTCGCTCGTCGGCGCCCTGCTCGGCGTCGTCGTCGCGGCCTGGTACTTCTCGACCGAGTCGATCCCCGAGGACCTGACCGGCATGACGCCGTACCTCACGACGCTGCTGGTCCTGGCCCTGTTCTCCCAACGGCTCCGCATGCCGGCCGCCGACGGCAAGCCCTACCGACGAGGGAGTGCGGGCTAGTGGCTCTCGGCATCTCCGGACCCGACGACCCGATCGACTGGGAGTCGCTGACGAAGTACGCGACCGAGGTCATGGGTCGCGCGTACGCGCCCTACTCCCGCTACAAGGTCGGCGTCGCAGGCCTCGTCGACGACGGCCGGGTCGTGCTGGGCTGCAACGTCGAGAACGCCGCCTACGGCGTGGCCCTGTGTGCCGAGTGCGGCATGGTGTCGGCGCTGCACGCGACGGGCGGCGGGCGCCTGCTCGCGGTCGCCTGCGTCGACGCGCAGGGCGCTGCGCTGATGCCGTGCGGACGGTGCCGTCAGCTCCTGTGGGAGAACGGCGGACCCGACATGCAGCTCATGACGCCCAGCGGCGTCAAGACCATGACCGAGGTGCTGCCCGACGCGTTCGGAGCCGACAACCTGGGTCTCAGTTGACCGGCTACGCGGTCCAGCTCGACGCCGGCTCGCCGGAGTTCCTGCAGGACCCCTATCCCGTGTTGGCCTCGTTGCGGGCGTCCGGGCCGGTCCTGTGGCACGAGCCGATGGGCGTGTGGCTCGCCACGACGCACGAGTCGGTCAGCCAGGTCCTCCGCAACCGCGCCTTCGGCCGGATCTGGACCGACTGGGAGCCGAAGTCGCAGATGGAGCCGTTCAACGCGCTCCACCGCAACCAGATGATGGAGAACGAGCCACCGACACACACCCGCCTCCGGCGGCTCGTCGCGGCGGCGTTCGGCCGGGGCCACGTCGAACGCATGAGGTCCAGGATCCAAGACCTGGCCACGGAGATGGCGGACGAGCTGTTCGAGCCTGGCGCCGATGGGCGAGTGCCTGCGACGGTCGACATCCTCAGTCGCTACGCCGAGCCCATGCCGGTCTACGTCATCGCCGACCTGCTGGGCGTCCCGCGCGAGGACCACGCGGACCTGCGTCGCTGGTCGCAGGCCATCGTCCACATGTACGAGCCCAACGTCGGCGCCCTCGTCAAGGCCGACGCGATCGCGGCGTCGACCGCGTTCTCGGACTACGTCCGCGCCGTCGTCGACCAGCGCCGCAGCGCGCCCGGGGACGATCTCATCACGGATCTCATCGAGGCCCGGGACGAGGGCACCAGGCTCAGCGACGACGAGCTCGTCGCCTCGGTCGTGCTGCTGCTCAACGCCGGCCACGAGGCCTCGGTCAACGTGTTCGGCAACGGCTTCCACGCGCTGCTGGAGCATCCCGACCAGATGGCCCGGATCACCAGCGGGGAGGTCTCGGTCGAGACCGCCCTCGAGGAGCTCATCCGTTTCGACGCGCCACTGCAGCTGTTCGAGCGCACGGCCACGGCCGATGTCGAGGTCTGCGGACAGCTGATCCGCACGGGCCAGCGGATCGCGTGCCTGATGGGCTCGGCCAACCGGGACGCCTCGGTGTTCGAGGACGCCGACACGTTCGACGTCGGGCGCGACCCCAACCCGCACGTGGGGTTCGGGATGGGCGTGCACTTCTGCCTCGGCGCCCCGCTGGCCCGGCTCGAGCTGCAGATCAGCATCAAGACCCTGCTCGACCGCCACCCGACGCTGCAGCTCGTCGGCGAGGCGCCGCGGCGGCCCACCTGGGTCCTGCGCGGGTTCGAGAGCATCACCGTGGAGGCATCATGAGCACCGAATCCTTCGACGCCGTCGAGGTCATCGCGGCCAAGCGGGACAAGCACGAGCTGACCGACCCGCAGATCGACTGGGTCGTTGACGCGTACACCCGCGGTGTCGTCGCCGACGAGCAGATGTCGGCGCTCGCGATGGCGATCCTGCTCAACGGGATGAACCGGCGCGAGATCTCGCGGTGGACGGGCGCGATGATCGCCAGCGGTCAGCGGATGGACTTCTCGACCCTCTCGTGGCCGACCTCCGACAAGCACTCGACCGGTGGCGTGGGCGACAAGATCACCCTGCCGCTGGCCCCGCTCGTCGCGGCGTGCGGCGTCGCGGTCCCGCAGCTGTCGGGCCGCGGTCTCGGCCACACCGGCGGCACGCTGGACAAGCTCGAGGCGATCCCCGGCTGGCGAGCGGCGCTGAGCAACGACGAGATGATGGCCCAGCTCGAGGGCATCGGCGCCGTGATCTGCGCCGCCGGCGCGGGTCTGGCTCCCGCCGACAAGAAGCTCTACGCCCTGCGTGACGTCACCGGCACGGTCGAGGCGATCCCGCTGATCGCGAGCTCGATCATGAGCAAGAAGATCGCCGAGGGCACCGGCTCGCTGGTGCTCGACGTCAAGGCCGGCTCCGGTGCGTTCATGAAGGACCTGGACCAGGCCCGCGAGCTGGCCGAGACGATGGTCGCGCTCGGCACCGACGCGGGTGTCAAGACCGTCGCGCTGCTGACCGACATGTCGACGCCGCTCGGCCTGACCGCCGGCAACGCGTGCGAGGTCGCCGAGTCGGTCGAGGTCCTGGCCGGTGGGGGGCCGGCGGACGTCGTCGAGCTGACGCTCGCGCTGGCGCGCGAGATGCTCGCGGCCGCCGGACGTACGGACACCGACCCCGCGGACGCGCTGGCCTCGGGCGCAGCGATGGACGTGTGGCGGCGCATGATCGCCGCGCAGGGCGGCGACCCCGACGCCGCGCTGCCCACCGCGAAGGAGACGCACGTCGTCGCCGCGCCGGAGACCGGCACCCTGACCCGGCTCGACGCGATGAGCGTCGGCGTCGCGGCGTGGCGCCTCGGCGCGGGGCGCTCGCGACCCGGCGAGCAGGTCCAGGCCGCCGCCGGCGTCGTGATGCACGCCAAGCCCGGCGACGCCGTCACCGCAGGTCAGCCGCTCATGACGCTGCACACCGACACGCCCGAACGGTTCGCCCGCGCGATTGCCGCCCTCGAGGGTGGGTACGACATCGGCGCGTCGGGATCGCCTGCCCTCAGCGTGGTCCTCGACCGGATTGGGTAGGTTCGACCGATGCGCATCCTGAACGACCATGTCGAGATCGCCGCAGCCGCCGGTGAGGAGCTCGGTGTCAGCGAGTGGGTCCAGATCACCCAGGAACGGATCGACATGTTCGCCGACGCGACCGGTGACCGGCAATGGATCCACGTCGATCCCGAGCGGGCGGCCGAGGGGCCGTTCGGCGCCACGATCGCGCACGGCTACCTGACCTTGTCGATGCTGCCGTTCCTCGGCGCCCAGGTGTTCGCCTTCGCCGGCGACGTCGCCCGGGTCAACTACGGGCTCAACAAGGTGCGGTTCGTGTCGCCCGTGCGGGTGGGCTCGAAGGTCCGCTGCCGGGTCGACCTGCTCGAGGTCGTCGAGATCGAGAAGGGCCAGCGGGCCACGCTCCGGCACACCGTCGAGATCAAGGGCAGCGACAAGCCGGCGTGCGTCGCCGAGACCGTTACTCTGCTCATGTCTCGTGACACGATGACCCTGTGAGAGCCACTACCGAACAGATCGCCCAGGCCCCGAAGGTCGCCCTCCACGAGCATCTCGATGGTGGGGTGAGGCCGGCCACGATCGTCGAGATCGCCACCGAGATCGGCCACGACCTGCCCGCGGAGGGTGCCGAGGCGCTGAGCGAATGGTTCGAGGAGTCCTCGAGCTCGGGATCGCTGGAGCGGTACCTGGAGACCTTCGTCCACACGGTCGCGGTGATGCAGCGGCCCGAGGACCTCGCCCGGGTCGCCCGCGAGGCGGTGCTCGACCTGGCCGACGACGGCTGCGTCTACGCCGAGCTGCGCTGGGCGCCCGAGCAGCACCTGTCGGCGGGCCTGAGCCTGAGCGAGACCGTGGAAGCGGTGCAGGCAGGCATCCAGGAGGGCAAGCAGATCGCGGCCCTCGAGGGCCAGAGCATCGAGATCGGCCAGCTGCTGACCGCCATGCGGCACGCCGACCGCGGCCTGGAGATCGCCGAGCTCGTCGTGGAGCACCGCGACCGGGGCGTCGCCGGCTTCGACATCGCCGGCGCCGAGGACGGCTTCCCCCCGATCCTGCACCTCGAGGCGTTCGAGTTCCTGCGTCGCGAGAACGCGCACTTCACGATCCACGCCGGGGAGGCCTTCGGCCTGCCGTCGATCTGGCAGGCGATCCAGCGGTGCGGCGCCGAGCGGCTCGGCCACGGCGTCCGCATCGTCGACGACATCGACTTCAGCGATCCGGACAACCCGATCCTCGGCGGGCTCGCCTCCTATGTCCGCGACCGGCGCATCCCGCTGGAGATGTGCCCGTCGTCCAACCTGCAGACCCATGCCGTCCCCGGCATGACGTCAATCGCCGGGCACCCGATCGGCAAGCTCAAGGACCTCGGCTTCCGGGTCACCGTCAACTGCGACAACCGCCTGATGAGCCGGACGTCGATGTCGCGCGAGTTCCAGCTGCTGGTCGACGCCTTCGACTACTCGATCGACGACCTGCGCTGGTTCACGGTCAACGCCATGAAGAGCGCCTTCCTGCCCTTCGACCAGCGGCTCGTCCTGATCAACGACATCATCAAGCCCGCCTACGCCAAGCTCTGACGCCGGGCCTGACGTTTCTGCGGACACGCCGACGGCGTGTCGGTCAGAACGTCAGGCCCAGCGGGTCAGGCGGCCTGGTCGCTCGCCTTCGGCTCGCTCGCCGGCTCCAGCGCGTAGGTCAGGATCTCGGCGACATCGGCTACGGGCCGCACGTCGAGCTCGGCCAGGACCTCGTCCGGCACATCGACCAGGTCGACCTCGTTGCGGGCCGGGATGAACACGGTCCTCAGCCCGGCGCGCTGCGCCGCCATGAGCTTCTGCTTGACCCCGCCGATCGGGAGCACCCGGCCGTTGAGGGTCACCTCGCCGGTCATCCCGACATCGGCCCGGACATTGCGGCCCAGCGCCAGTGACGTCAGCGCCGTGACCATCGTGACGCCCGCGGACGGGCCGTCCTTCGGCACCGCACCGGCCGGCACGTGCAGGTGGATCGACCGCTCCAGCGTCGCCGGGTCGATGCCCAGCGCCGCCGCGTGCGAGCGGACGTACGTCAGCGCGATATGCGCCGACTCCTTCATGACGTCGCCGAGCTGGCCCGTGATGGCCAGGTTGCGCTCGCCGTCGTAGGCGCTGGCCTCGATGAACAGCACGTCGCCACCCAGCCCGGTGACCGCGAGCCCGGTGGACACACCCGGCACCGCCGTCCGCTCGGCGACCTCCGGGACGAACCGCGGCCGGCCGACGTAGTCGACCAGCGTGGCCTCGTCGACCACGACGGGCGTCTCGACCGACGGGTCGGTGAGCCTCGTCGTGACCTTGCGGAACACCTTGGCGAGCAGCCGCTCCATCTGCCGGACTCCGGCCTCGCGGGTGTAGGACGCAGCGATCGAGCGGAGCGCCTCGTCGGTGACCTCGACCTCGGCGTCGGTCAGGGCAGCGCGCTCCAGCTGGCGGGGGGCCAGGTAGCGCCGGGCGATCTGCACCTTGTCGTCCTCGGTGTACCCGTCGAGCTGGACGAGCTCCATCCGGTCAAGCAGCGGCTGCGGGATCGACTCGATGACGTTGGCGGTCGCCAGGAACAGCACGTCCGACAGGTCGAGGTCCAGGTCGAGGTAGTGGTCGCGGAACGTGTGGTTCTGCGCCGGGTCGAGCACCTCGAGCAGGGCCGCCGCGGGATCGCCGCGGTAGTCGGCGCCGACCTTGTCGATCTCGTCGAGCAGCACGACGGGGTTCATCGAGCCGGCCTCGCCGATCGCGCGCACCAGCCGGCCCGGGAGCGCACCGACGTACGTGCGACGGTGGCCGCGGATCTCTGCCTCGTCGCGGACGCCACCGAGGGCGACCCGGACGAAGGTGCGGCCCAGCGCGCGGGCGACGCTCTCGCCCAGCGACGTCTTGCCGACCCCGGGCGGGCCCACGAGCGCCATGACGGCGCCCGAGCCGCGTCCGCCGACGACCTCGAGGCCGCGCTCACTGCGCCGGGCACGCACCGCGAGGTACTCCACGATCCGGTCCTTGACGTCGTCGAGGCCGTGGTGGTCGGCGTCGAGCACGGCGCGGGCCGCGCCGATGTCGGTGTTGTCGTCGGTCTTGACGCCCCACGGGAGCTCGAGCACCGTGTCGAGCCACGTGCGGATGTAGCCCGCCTCGGGGTTCTGGTCGCTGCCGCGCTCGAGCTTGCCGACCTCGCGCAGCGCGGCCTTGCGGACGTCGTCGGGCAGATCGGCCTCCTCGACCCGCTCGCGGTAGTCCTTGGTGTCCTCGGGCTCGTCGTCGCCGAGCTCCTTGCGGATCGCGGCGAGCTGCTGGCGCAGGACGAACTCGCGCTGGTTCTTGTCGATGCTCTCCTGCACCGACTCCGAGATCTTCTCGTTGAC
>NZ_JAOPXQ010000029.1 GCF_025965075.1 Aeromicrobium sp. | reverse complement strand
GGAAGAATCCGATGCAGACCACGACGATCCACACGCCGAGCCCGTAGAGGATCGTTCGGTGGCTGCCGATCCGTGCGGCGACCCGGCCGAAGACCAACGCACCGCCGAACGCCACGAACTGCACGATCAGGATCGTCGCGATGAGGACGCTGGTGCCGAAGCCCAGCTCCTTCTCGCCGTAGACCGAGGCGGAGTAGATGACGGTCTGGATGCCGTCGTTGTAGAGCAGGTAGGCCACGAGGAACAGCAGCGTCTGCGGGTAGTTGCGCAGCTCCTTGAGCGTCCGGAAGAGCTGGCCGAAGCTGCGCTGCAGGAGTGACGCGTCCTCGACCGGCACGACGCCCCGGGGTGGGCGGTCCTTGATGCCGCGGTAGGGGATCAGGGTGAAGTACGCCCACCAGGCGGCCGCGGACAGCAGGCTGATCCGCACCGCCATCTCGGTCGAGAGCCCGAACGGCAGGATCGTCACGAGCGCCAGGTTGAGGGCCAGGAGCGTCCCGCCTCCGAGGTAGCCGAACGCCCATCCGCGGGACGAGATCCGGTCGCGCTCGTCGGGCTCGGCCACCTCCACGAGGATCGCGTCGTAGACCACGATCGAGGACCCGTAGAACAGGTTGGCCACCAGCAGGAGCACCGCGCCGAGCTGCCAGTTGGTCCCCGTGACGAAGAACATCAGCGCCGCGGCCGCGGCACCCGACCAGGCGAGCCGTGCCATCAGTGTCTTCTTGGACTCGACCCGGTCGGCGATCGCGCCGACGATCGGCAGGACGAACGCCGACAGCACCGTCGCGATCGTGACGACGTAGAACACCAGCGAGCCGGCCGACACCGACAGCCCGAGGACGTGCAGGTTCTCGGTGCACTTGCGGTCGTCGTCGCCGGCGAAGCCGCAGGCGGCCCGCTCGGCGATGCTCGTCAGATAGGGCGCGAACAGCACCGTCCCGATCGTCGTGATGTAGGCCGAGTTGGCCCAGTCGTAGAAGAACCACGCCTTCTGCTCGGCATTGGCCCGGACCGTGACCTGTCCCTTCGTCATGCGGGATCCCTCCATGTGCCGCGGGCGACCAGCACGTCCTTGAGGACGTCGATCCGGTCGGTGATGATGCCGTCGACACCGAGGTCGAGCAGATGACGCATCTCCTCGGCGGTGTCGATCGTCCAGACGTGGACCTGCAGCCCCAGGCGGTGCGCGCGGCGGACGAAGCGCGGCGTGACGACGGTGATCGGCCCGCGGCGGGTCGGCACCTGCACGCAGCTGCCCCGGGGCCTTCCGACGAGCCGCAGCAGGGGAGGGGGCAGGAACTTCAGGCCGGCGACCTCCCGGCTCGACGCCGACGTCGCGACCTCCGGCAGCAGGGCGCGGATCCGGGACAACCGGTGGTGCGAGAACGAGCTGAGGCACGTCCGGTCGGCCACCCCGAGCGTGCGGACGAGCTCGCAGGTCGCCTCGACCGCATCGTCGGACTTCACGTCGATGTTGAGACGTGCGTCGGGGAACGCCGCGTAGATCGCCTCCAGGCGGGCGAACGCCTCACGCTGGTCGAGCCGCTGCAGGTCGAGGCTCTCCGACGTCAGCGCCGCGACCGCGTCGGCGCGGCCCGTCAGCCGGTCGAGCCGGTCGTCGTGCACGGCGTAGACCACGCCGTCGGACGTCGTGCGGACGTCGGTCTCGAGGTAGCGGTAGCCCAGGGCGTACGCGTGGCTGAACGCCGCGAGGGAGTTCTCGATGCCGACGTTGCCGGCGGTCTTGGCGCCACCCCGGTGGGCGAAGGCCAGCGGGGGAGGATCGAGGTATCCGGGCACGTCGCCCACGGTAGGCCCTCGAGGGGCTCACCGGGGCGACGCTTCCTATATGTCGCGGAAGGTCTCGATCTGGGCGCCGAGAGCGTTGAGCCGCTCGGCGAGGTCCTCGTAGCCGCGGTTGATGACGTAGACGCTGCGCAGCACCGAGGTGCCCTTGGCCGCGAGCATCGCCAGCAGGATCACGACGGCGGGGCGCAGCGCGGGCGGGCAGATCAGCTCGGCGCCGCTCCAGTGCGTCGGACCCTCGATCAGGACGCGGTGCGGGTCGAGCAGCTTGACCTGCGCGCCGAGCTTGTTGAGCTCGGTCAGGTAGATCGCCCGGTTCTCGTAGACCCAGTCGTGCAGCATCGTCTGGCCCTCCGCGGTCGCCGCGATGACCGCGAAGAACGGCAGGTTGTCGATGTTGAGGCCCGGGAACGGCATGGGGTGGATCTTGTCGATCGGCGCGTGGAGCTGCGACTCGTACGTCGTGATGTCGACGAGGCGGGTCTCGCCGTTCTCGGCCCTGTACTCGGCCGTGCGGTCGTACTGGAAGCCCATCTCCTCGAGCAGCGCCAGCTCGATCTCCATGAACTCGATCGGCACACGACGGACCGTGATGCTCGACTTGGTGACGATCGCCGCGGCGATCAGGCTCATGGCCTCGATCGGGTCCTCGCTGGGGGCGTAGTCGACATCGCAGTTGATGTCGGTCGCGCCGGTGATCCGCAGCGTCGTGGTGCCGATGCCCTCGATGCCGACGCCGAGCTTGACCAGGAAGAAGCACAGGTCCTGGACCATGTAGTTGGGGCTCGCGTTGCGGATCACGGTCACGCCGTCGTAGCGGGCGGCGGCCAGCAGCGCGTTCTCGGTCACGGTGTCGCCACGCTCGGTCAGGACGATCGGCCGCTCCGGGCCGACCCCCTCGGCCGCGGTCGCGTGATAGCTGCCCTCGGTCGCGACGACCTTGAGCCCGAACGGCCGCAGGGCCGTCATGTGCGGCTCGACGGTGCGGGTGCCGAGATCGCAGCCGCCGGCATAGGGCAATTCGAAGTCGTCGTAGCGGTGCATCAGCGGGCCGAGGAACATGATGATGCTGCGGGTGCGGCGGGCCGCGTCGGCGTCCATCGCGGCGAGGTCGAGCTCGGCCGGGACGACGAGCTCGAGATCGTTCTCCTCGTTGAGCCACGTCGCCTTGACGCCGATCGAGGTCAGCACCTCGAGGAGGCGGTTGACCTCCTCGATCCGGGCGACCTTGCGCAGGATCGTGGTGCCGGCGTTGAGCAGCGACGCGCACAGCAACGCGACGCCGGCGTTCTTGCTGGACTTGACGTCGATCGCGCCGGAGAGCTTCGTCCCGCCGGCCACACGCAGGTGGCTGGGGCCCGACGTGCCGACCCGGACGAGCTCGGAGTCCAGGGCGCTGCCGATGCGGGCGAGCATGTCGAGAGTCAGGTTCTGCTGCCCCTGCTCGATCCGGTTGACGGCACTCTGGCTGGTCTTGAGCTCGGTCGCGAGCTCGGCCTGCGTGAGACCACTGTGGTGTCGTGCGTCCCTGATGAGTGCTCCGATACGGCCCAGATAGTCTTCGCGCACAGTCATGTCGTCCACCTTATCTCAGATATGAGATATCTCAATTCGCCGCACGGGAGCCCCTGCGGGTATGGATGTTCGGTCGTCAGACCCTCGTGGAGTCGGTCTGACCCAGCAGGCGCGCGTCCTCGACGCCGCCGTGTCCCGAGACCTGGCTCCAGTAGATGCCGTAGCCGATGTCGGAGATCGTCCGATCGTGGATCGGGAACATCATCGAGGGTGCCACACGACGCACGAAGTCGACAGTCTCGCTGGACTTCGCCCACGGAGCGGACAGGGGGAGGGCCAGCACGTCGACGCCCTCCGGCGCGTGCTGGTAGGTGTCGCCGGGGTGGAACAGCACCGGCTCGTCGGCCGCCGTGACCAGCACGCCGACATTGGCGATGCGGGGGATCGTCGGCAGGATCTCGGCGTGGACCTGCCCGACGCCCCGGATCGACACGCCCTTGACGACGGTCTCCAGCCCCTCGGCGTTGACGACCCACTCGCCGACCTCGACCAGGGACGCCGTCTCGGGGTCGCAGACCAGGACCGCGCCCGGGTTGCGCTCGACGAGGCCCGGGACCCGGGCCTGGTCGAGGTGATCGGCATGCTGGTGGGTCACGACGATCGCGTCGAGCCCCTCCAGCGCAAATGTCTCGTCGGCGCTGAAGCTGCCGGGATCGACCAGGACACGGGTGCCGGCGGCCTCCACGAGGATGGCGGCGTGGCCGAAGCGGGTGATCTGCATGCCCCCCATCTTGCACCGGCACCCTGACGCCCGGCCCGAAGGTGGCACGATGGCGCCATGCCTGAGCGCGAGAATCTTGACCTGGGAGCTGTTCGGGAGCGCGGGCCGCGATCGATCATCACGGCGGACTACGCCTGGCGCCGCACCGACCGGTGGATCAACTTCCCATGATCGACCGAGCCCCCGGTCGTGTCCCGCGGCGGCGCGACCGACAGCTGAGCGGGCTCAGTGACGCTCCTCGAGGCCGACCGCCTCGCGGAGCCGCTCGACCGACGCCGTCAGCCCCGGATCGTCCAGCGCCCGTGACTCCATCAGGTCGGCGAGCGCCTCGGCGATGACGTTGAGCTTCTCCTGCGCGGCCTCCTCGGTGCGCCGACCGGCGTTCTCCAGCAGCACCAGGAGCAACAGGGAGACGATCGTCCCGGCGGTGTGCAGCGCGACCTGCCACGCCTTGAGGTCCGACCAGAGCGGGACACTGGCGAACCACACCAGGACCAGCACGACGACCAGCGCGAAGAACGGCGCCCGGCTGACGTGCTGGTAGGCCGCCTCCACGAATCGGTCGAAGGGTGACCGATGGTCACCGGAGGGGCGGGACGACTCTGCGGCTCGGTCCGTCATGCGCCAGACCCTAGACCCCGGCCAACCGGCTATCCCGTCGGGAGCCGGCCGATCTCCGCCTCGTCCGGACCGAAGTAGCGGAACGTCAGGGTCTCGCGGGCCCGTGCGGCCCGGCGGTGGAGTCGCGCCTCGCCCCACGACGTACGTCCGAGGACGTGGTAGCGCACGACGTTGAGCGGCACGAGGGCCGCGGTGGCCCAGGGGAGTCGGACCGGGAGGCCGAGGTCGCGAAGTCCCTGCCGCCCGAGGAACACCCGCAGCATGCTGAGCAGGCGGGCCCGCTCGTACGCCCGAGCGATCCGTGGGAAGCGCCGGTGGTGGAGCTGCAGCTGGGCGTCGAGGATCGCGTTGGACAGCTGCGGACCCGCCTCGGTGACACCGTCCTGGGCGAGCAGCACGTGATAGCTGAACCGGTGCTGCTCGCGCTCCTCGTCGAACAGCCAGTCCTCGTTGACCCCCATCAGCCAGCCGACGTACTTCCACAGGTGCATCACGGCACGGGAGTCGGCCCGGGTGACGCGCACGCCGAGGGCCCTGACCCCGAGCAGGAGGGTGCCGTTGAACAGGCCCAGCGTCGCGGCCTGGTCGGTCTGGTTGATCGGCAGCCCCCACCGCCCGACGTCCCAGCGGTCGCCGGTCTCGAAGCGACGGTTGACCAGCGCGTGCATCAGCCGGACGTGCACCGTCACGCGGAACCCCTCGTGGCCCGGCCGCATTGCGTCGTGCTCGGAGATCGCCATGCCCCACTTCTGGGTCTCGCCCAGGCGGCGCATCGTCATGTCGCCGCTCAGCCCCCCGGTCGCGACGAGGAGGTCGGTGGGCCCGCCGAAGCGGTAGCCGCCGATGAGCGAGAGCTGCAGCAGGACGTCCGCGGCATTGCGGCCGTAGCGACGATAGATGCGGGCCCCCTCGTTGACCAGGTCCATGTCGACCCACGCGGGCACCGTCTCGACGTGCTCGAAGAACGCACGAAGGGCCGGGGGAGTGTCGGGCACGGCGTCGATCCCCTCGGCGACGGCCCGGTGGATCTGCGCCATCGTCACGCGCTGGTCCCCGGGTGCGCCCATCGCCCGCGCGACGTCGGCGCCCAGCTCGTCCCGCTCCATGAGTCGCCGGCCGATGAGGCCCATCAGGTCCTCGTCGACCTCCTTGACCCGGGCGACGGCCTTGAGCACCCGGCCGATGCTCGCGCCGCGGGCCTCCTGGGCGCGGAAGCGGGTCGGCAGCACCTGTCCTGTGTCGATCGTCATGTGCCGGAGCATGACACGAGCAATTGCTCGCATACAATTCGCGTCATGGCCCGTTCCCGCATCCCCACCGACCTGCGCCGCACGCCGCAGCAGGAACGCTCCCGCGCGATGGTCGAGCGCATCATCGCCGCGGGTCAGCGGGTCCTCCTGCGCGACGGCTACGAGAAGACGTCGACCAACCGGGTTGCCGAGGAGGCCGGGATCAGCCCCGGCTCGCTGTACCAGTACTTCCCGGGCAAGGAGGCGATCCTCGCGGCGGTCGTCGACCGCTACTCCGCGGAGCTCTCGACGCGGCTCACCGCGGTGCTGGCCGATCGGCTCGACGAGCGCGGGCCCGCCCTGGTCCGGTCGACGCTCGACGGGCTGCTGGACGCGCTGGAGGAGAGTGTCGAGTTCCTCCGACTCGTCGTCGAGGAGCTCCCGCGGTCGCGGCAGGGGAGTCGCACCGCCGACCTCGAGCAACGCATCGGTGACCTCGTCGCGGCCTACCTCGCGATCAACAAGTCACAGACCCGCGTGGCGGAGCCCGCCACGTCGGCGTGGATCGTCGTCCGGCTGGTCGAGCACCTCACGGTGCAATACGTCCTCGAGCGCCCGTCGATCCCGCGGGCGACGTTCGTCGACGAGATGACCGCGCTGATCATGGCGTACGTGGGGCCACCGGGCGCGACCCGAACGCGAGCACCTCGCTGATCGTTGCGGCGAGGACGCTCGCCACACAGACTTGCTTCTGGCAGCACGTCTGGCAGTGTGGAGGTTTGGCCACGCCACTGACGAACAGGAGAACGACATGCTGACCCTGACCGACAACGCAGCCGACATCGTGAAGAAGATCGCCGAGGCGGTGCCCGACTCGGGCCGCTCCGGACTGCGCATCAGCGAGGCGGAACAGGGGGACGGGGGCAGCCTCACGCTGACGCCCGTGCCGGCCCCGCAGCCCGGCGACGAGGTCGTGGACACCGACGGCGCCCGGGTGTTCCTCGACGGTGCAGCCTCCGACCTGCTCAGGGACAAGGTCCTCGACGCCCAGGTGGACGAGGACGGCTCGGTGCAGTTCGGGCTCGGCCAGCAGGCCTGACCCGACGCCCCGACGACGGGCACCGATCCTGACGGGTCGGTGCCGTCGTCGCGTCCGCTGGAGGTCGGCGCTCACCCCGTGGCACGATCACGTAGGTGAGCAGCCCCCACCAGCACGCCGCCGACCAGCACGACCTGATCCGGGTGCACGGGGCGCGGGTCAACAACCTCAAGGACGTCAGCGTCGAGATCCCGAAGCGCCGCCTGACGGTCTTCACGGGCGTGTCCGGCTCGGGCAAGAGCTCGCTGGTGTTCGGCACCATCGCGGCGGAGTCGCAGCGGCTGATCAACGAGACCTACAGCGCGTTCGTGCAGGGCTTCATGCCGACTCTCGGCCGTCCCGACGTCGATGTGCTCGACGGCATCACGACCGCGATCATCGTCGGGCAGGAGCGCATGGGCGGGGACCCCCGGTCCACCGTCGGCACCGCCACCGACGCCAACGCGATGCTGCGGATCCTGTTCAGCCGGCTCGGAACGCCGCACATCGGCCCGCCCCAGGCCTTCAGCTTCAACGTCGCCTCGATCTCCGGCGCCGGTGCGGTGACCCTCGAGAAGGGCGGCCGCACGACCAAGGAGCGGCGGAGCTTCAGCATCCTCGGCGGCATGTGCCCGCGCTGCGAGGGCAGGGGAGCGGTCAACGACATCGACCTGACCGCGCTCTATGACGACTCCAAGTCGCTCAACGAGGGCGCCATCACGATCCCCGGTTACAGCATGGACGGCTGGTACGGCCGCATCTACCGCGGCTGCGGCTACTTCGACCCTGACAAGCCGATCGCACAGTTCAGCGCCAAGGAGCTCGACGACCTGCTGCACCGCGAGCCGACCAAGATCAAGGTCGAGGGCATCAACCTGACGTATGCGGGCCTCATCCCGCAGATCAAGAAGTCGTTCCTGGCCAAGGACGTCGACGCGATGCAGCCGCACATCCGGGCGTTCGTGGAGCGGGCGGTCACGTTCACGACGTGCCCCGAGTGCGAGGGGACGCGGCTCAGCGCCGAGGCCCGGTCGTCCACGATCCGTGGCACCAGCATCGCCGACGTCTGCGCAATGCAGATCAGTGATCTCGCCGGCTGGGTCCGGGGGATCGAGGAGCCGTCGGTCGCGCCGTTGCTCGAGGCGCTGGGGGCGACCCTCGACTCGTTCGTCGAGATCGGGCTGGGCTACCTGAGCCTCGACCGCCCCGCCGGCACCCTGTCGGGCGGTGAAGCGCAGCGGACCAAGATGGTCCGCCACCTCGGCTCGGCGCTGACCGACGTGACGTACGTCTTCGACGAGCCGACGATCGGGCTGCACCCGCACGACATCGCACGCATGAACCGGTTGCTGGTGCAGCTGCGCGACAAGGGCAACACGGTCCTCGTCGTCGAGCACAAGCCCGAGGCGATCGCGATCGCCGACCACGTCGTCGACCTCGGCCCGGGCGCCGGCACCGGCGGTGGGGACGTGGTCTACCAGGGGAGCCTGGCGGGGCTGCGGGCCAGCGACACGGTGACCGGCCGCCACCTCGACGACCGTGCGACGCTCAAGGGCACCGTCCGGACACCGACCGGGGTGCTCGAGGTCCGGGGCGCCGACACCCACAACCTGCAGGACGTCGACGTCGACATCCCGCTCGGCGTGCTGGTCGTCGTGACCGGAGTCGCCGGCTCCGGCAAGAGCTCGCTGGTCCAGGGCTCGGTCGCCGGCCGTGACGGCGTCGTGACGGTCGACCAGGGCGCGATCCGCGGCTCGCGGCGCAGCAACCCCGCGACGTACACCGGGCTGCTCGACCCGATCCGCAAGGCGTTCGCGAAGGAGAACGGCGTCAAGCCCGCGCTGTTCAGCGCCAACTCCGAGGGCGCGTGCCCCGGCTGCAACGGTGCCGGCGTCATCTACAGCGATCTCGCGATCATGGCCGGCGTCGCAACGACGTGCGAGGTCTGTGAGGGCCGCCGGTTCGACGCGTCCGTGCTGGACTACCGGCTCGGCGGCAAGGACATCAGCGAGGTGCTCGCCATGACGGTCGCCGAGGCCGAGGAGTTCTTCGCAGACGGCCCGGCCAGGATCCCCGCCGCCCACAAGATCCTCGTGCGCCTCGCCGACGTGGGACTTGGTTATGTCACCCTGGGCCAGCCCCTGACGACCCTGTCCGGTGGCGAGCGTCAGCGGCTCAAGCTCGCCACCCGGATGGCCGACGACGGCGGCGTCTACGTCCTGGACGAGCCGACGACAGGCCTGCACCTGGCCGACGTCGACAACCTGCTGGGCCTGCTGGACCGCCTGGTGGACTCTGGAACGTCGGTCGTCGTCATCGAGCATCACCAAGCCGTCATGGCGCATGCCGACTGGATCATCGACCTGGGCCCGGGCGCCGGACACGACGGCGGCCGGATCGTCTTCGAGGGCACGCCGGCCGATCTGGTCGCGCAGCGGTCGACCATCACGGGCGAGCACCTGGCGGCGTACGTCTCGGGGTGACCCCTCTCGGCCTCTGCTCGCTGCATCATCGAATGTCCGATAATGCACATTATGTCAACTACGATAGAGGGTGAGGCGCCGGAGCCTCCCCCGGACCACCCCGACCGCGATCAAGCCGGTACGGCCAGCAGGCGCGCCTCGGAGCGTCGTTCGAGCATTCCGGACAGGACGGCTGTCCCGAGGGCTGCCGCCACGAGCGCCGCGCCGACCC
>NZ_JAOPXQ010000020.1 GCF_025965075.1 Aeromicrobium sp. | reverse complement strand
CCTTGCAGTTCGCGATGTCGACGCCCTCGATCCACACATGACCCTCATTGGGCTTGAGCAGACCGATCAACGTCTTGAGGAACACCGACTTGCCGGTGCCCGACGGGCCGAGCATCACCGAGATCTCACCGGCCGGAAGCGTCAGCGAGACGTCCTTCCAGATCAGCGAGCTACCGAACTTCTTCGTCAGACCCTCGACCTTGACCTCAACACCCATCTCATGCTCCTTCGTAGTTCCTGGAGATGCTGCTCACACCGGCTCCAGGCCGGAGACGAACCAACCGTCCGACGTCTTGGTCATGGTGACGATGATCCGGGTTGCGGACGTCACAGGTTGCTCGGCGGTCTTCGTCGATGTCGCCTGATTGACGAACAGCAGTAGTTCCGCGTGCGAGCTGGTGCTGCGAATGACGCTTGCAGCTTGGACCGTCGCCTGGGTGGATACCTTGCGCTTGCGAGCGTTGGGCAGCACGACCTCGCGCAGCACCTTGGCGTACTTGGTCTTGAATTCGCCCGTGGTGTTGCTACCCGCAACTGCAAGGTCTGCCGCCAGGTCGACGTAGCGGTAGCTGAACATCGCAGGCACGCGCGCCTCGGCAGCCTCGAGCGCCGCCGTCCGCGCCGCGTTGCCGGATGACTCCGACCGCCCCTGCACCAGGAGGACGACGTTGACCAGCGAAGCCGCCACGACGAGGGCGCCGAGCATCTGCAGAGACCACCGGCTGCGAGGCAGGCTGGGGCGCCTCATGCGACGAACTCCAGTCCGGCCACGAGCCAACGGTCCTTGACCTTCTCGAGCCGCACTGTCATGCGGTAGGTCCGCGGCGCAGCCTGCGTCGCCTTGGTGTTCTTGACCGTCCCGGACGCTGCGACGAGAACCGTTGCCTTGGCACCCTCCAGCGAGGTGAGGCCGGCCGCGGCGATCGATCCGGTCGAGGTGACCTTCGATTGACTGACCGCCGCTCGGAACGTCTCCGCCTGATCCTGCAGCTGTGCCTGGAAGTCGTCGGTCGCGCCCGCGATAAGCTTCCGGATGGCCTCGTCCGAGGTGGAGGTCGACACCTGGGTCAGGGCCAGGACCTCGGAGCGTGCCGCCTTCACTGCGGCCGACCGGTCGGCCCGTACATCGGCGTCCCGCCGCATCTGCCGCCCTTGCCCAACGCCGGTCACGACGAGGGTCACCAGCACGGCGATGAGCCCGATCGACGCCAACGTGTCCACCTGGATCACGCGGCGGGACGGTCGGCTCACTGCTGGAGTGGCGAGGTCAGGAGTGTCATCCATGGCTCGTCTTCCTCTCTTTCGGCGGAGGTACTGTCAGCGGGGTCCGAGCTCTGCAGCGTGCCCGCCGCCTCGAGCAGGGCCGACGATGTGCCCGCCGATGTGGTGGCCCCGTCGAAGACCAGGCCACAGGACGCCGAGCGTGGACCTCGCCGCGACGGATCGTTCACACAGGGCAGGTTCCGAGTGCCTCGCACGACCTCGGGCGCCGCTGCGGGCTTGTCGCAATAGGCCGTCTTGCCCGGGCGGTAGGAGGTGTCGGACGGTTGCCGGCGTTCGTCGACCGAGTAGTAGCCCGTGATGCACGGCTGAGGGTCGTTGAAGGTTGCCTTGATGTCCAGGTGGCCTTCGCCCTGCTTGACCCGGTCGTAGAGGACACCCTGCAGGCGGGCCATCAGCGCCGGGTAGATCGACAGGGTCGAGGTCAGTGACAGGGTGTAGACGTTGAGCACCTCAGAGATCGTGGCGGTGTTGGCCAGCAGCACAGGAAGCGACGGGCTGATGACGTCGACGGTCTTCGTGAGCTCGTCGACCGGCTGGCTGGAAGCGATGAGCTTGCGTACGTCGGCATCGCTGCCGGTCAGCGTGCGCGTGAACGTTTTGAGCGAGCCGGCGTAGGACCGTGTTTGGTCGGCGAGCTGCTGCTGCGTCTGGAGAAGCGGCGATGCAGCCTCGACGAGGCTGGTCGTCGACTCCAGTGAGTCCTGGGCGGCATCGACGAGGGACGAAGTGTCGTCGATGATGCTCGCGAGCTCATCCGCGCGTCCTCCCAGCCCTTCGTCGACCTGGTCGAGCAGGTTCTTTGTCGCCTTGGTCGGTACGGACTTCAACAACGAGTCGAGCTCCTCCAGAACCGGCGTGATCTGGAGCATCTCTCGAGTGCTGCCGCGGGCGATGACGTCGCCCTCGTCGAGGAACGGGCCAGCCTTGCTGTCGGGGACGAGATCGAGGTATTGCTCACCGATCGCTGAGGTGCTGCGGACCTCAACGTGGCTGCTCGCCGGGATGCTGGTTCCCCGCTCGAGGTCCATGGTGACCCGGACGCCGGAGCCCTCCAGCTCCACTGCCTCAACGGTGCCGACGTCGAAGCCGCGGTAGGTCACGATCGCGCTTGGGTAGAGGCCGCTGATGTCCCGGAAGTCGGCCGAGACCGAGTACGTCCCGATTCCCAGTAGCTTTGGCACGCGCGCGTAGGTCACCGATGTGAAGATCAGTGCCAGCGAGGCGAGGACCGCGAAGATCACGAGCTGGCGCTTGACGAGGGTGGTCAACATCAGCAGACTCCCAGCAGCTTGAGGATGCCGCAGCCGGAGCCGGGTGTCGGCGTGGGGGACGGACTCGTTTGGGACGACGGGGTGGCCTCAGGCAGACCGGGGGAAGGGCTCGCACCCTTCATCGAGGCCGAGTCTTCACCCGCCACGGGCGCACCACCGGCGTCCGCGGCACGGGCCTTCGCCAGCGTCTCCAGCAGGGACAGGTCTACGCCGAAGTTCTTTGCCAGGGTGGGGAGCCTCAGGTCCACGGTCGCAAACAGGTTGGCGTAGTCGCCGCGGACGGCGTTGCTCGTCGTCATGATCGGGAACGGCAGCGACACGAGGAGCTTGAGCGCGTCGGGCACGTCAGCAGCCACCTTCGCGAGCTCGCCGAGCGTCGGACGCAGTGCCCCGAGGGTCGCCAGGAATGCCTCGGAGCTCGCGGTCAGAACCTCGCTGCCCTTGACACTGGTCTTACCCAGACGGGTCGTGGTGTCGACCAAGGTGGCGCGTTCGTCGTCGAGGGTCCGAAGCGCCGGGCCGATGGTGTCGAGGGCGCGCACGATGGTCCTGCGCTGCGCGACGGCCGTGGTCGAGAGTCGGTCGAGCGACTCCAGCGTGGCGACGATCTCCTCCTTGTTGGCGTCGAGGGTGCCGAGCAGCCGGTTGAGCCGGCGAATGACGGACTGGGTGTCGGGGACTCGTCGGTCGAGAGTCTTGTTCAGCTCTCCCGTGATGGTGCTGATCTGCGAGAGGCCTCCGTTGTTGAGCAGGAGGGACGCCGACGCCAGAACCTGTTCGGTGGCTGGATAGGTCCCGGTCTGCGAGACAGGAATGTCGGCGTTGGCGGCGAGGCGACCACGCGCCTTCGCCGGGGCGTCGACTTGAACGTACTGCGCGCCGAGCAGTGTCTTTTGGCCGATCGTGAAGACGGCGTTCGCTGGTACGGCGACGTCCTTGCGCAGACGCAGTGTGAGCCGAGCCTGCCAGTCGCGGACCACGATCTTGGCGACTGTTCCGATCACCACGTCGCCCATCTGCACGGTGGAGTTGGACACAAGGTTTTCGACCTGGTCGAAGGTCACGTACGCCGTGTAGCCATCATCTCCGACCGCGACCTGCCCCGGGAGGGTGTTGTCATTCGGATGCACCGAGCAGGCCGTCAGCAGGACCGCTGCGCCGACCATGGCAGTAACTGCTCGCAGGCAACTCATCGAGCACCTCCACCGAGCAGACCGGACAGAGTCGTCGACACGTCGCCCAGCCCACCCTGCAGGTCTCGGACGAGCGCCTGGTCAGGAGCGCTCTGCGTGGATGTCGACTGGCCAGTGCCCCGGGCACCGGGTGTCCCCGGAACGCCGGTGACGCCGAGCAGCCCGAGCAGAGGACCCAGCGCGTCGTCGCATGTCGCGGTATTGCCGCCTACACCGAGGACAGCACCGCAAAGTAGCTGGGAGACGCTGTCGAGGTTGCCGAGCGCGACGTGGCCGGTCACGGCGCCGTTCTCGATGGCGTTGTAGAGGTCGATGACGGCCGTGGGCGCGCTGTGCAGGATGTCGGCAAGAGCGTTGCTGCGCGAGGCGATCGTCTGAGCCAGCGTCGTCGCAGAGGTGATGCTCGTCGAGAGGGTGTCGCGATTCTCGCTGAGGACCCTGGACACATCGTTCAGAGCCACGCGAAGGTCCTTGATCACAGCTGCGAGCTGGGTGCGGTTGTCCGACAGCACGTCGGAAAACTGCGCGAGGCCGTTGGTGAATCCGGCCACTTCCTTGTCGTTGGTCACGAGGGTTCGGGTGAAGGTGTTCAGGTTGGTCAGCGTCTGGAACAGGTCCCCGCGACTGTCACTCAGGCTGCCGGCCGCCTCCTGCATCGAGGACAGGCTGTTCTTGAGCCGCGTGGCATTGCCCTCGCCCAGGTTGCCCTCGAGCGTTGTGATCGCCTCGCCGAGAGCACCCTTGCTCGAGCCGCTGGGTCCGTCGGGGCCGAGCGCGGTCGAGAGGTCGACGAGCTCGTTCTTGACCTCGTCGAACGAGACGGGGACGGCAGTTCGGCCCAGGGCTATGACCGCGCCGTCGTCGAGCGTGGGGCCTGCCTTCCAGGCCGGCGCGAGCTGCACGAACCGTCCTGAGACCAGGCTGGGTGCGACGATCGCTGCCTTCGCCTCGGCAGGAATCTTCTCGCTGCGATGGACCTTCATCGTGACCTTGGCCCGATCACCCTGGGGGTCGATGTCGGTCACCTGCCCGACCCGCACGCCGAGCACCTTGACGTCGTCCCCGATATAGAGCCCCGTGGACGTCGAGAAGTAGGCGGTCACGGTGTGGTCCCGCCGTGTGTCCAGAGCGAAAACAGAGATGGCGGCGATCACGAAGGCGACCACAACCGTGATGCGTGTGGCGACCCCCAAGCGCCGGAGCGCTCTGCGGGGTGTGTTGGCGTCGAGGTTCGTCACGCTGGTCACTGGAGGAACTCCGAGATCACGGGGGCAAGAGTGCCCGGGGAGGTGAGGTTCTGGATGTAGGCGTCGAACCACGGCCCAGTGCCGAGCGCGTCGCCGAAGTTGGTCGCGTAACCCCGCAGGCCGATGATCGCCTTCTGCAGGTTCTTCTTGTTGTCGTTCAGCACGGCGATGACCTTGTTGAGCTGGGTCAGCGACGGGCCGAGCACCGCGTCGTTCTCGCGGGCGACCGCACTGAGCTGGGCGGAGAGCGACCCGGCATCATCCAGCAGGTCGGTGACGACCTGCTGACGGGCGTTGAGCTGGCGCAGCAGGCTCTGTCCCGAGCTCAGCAGTGTCGCGACCTTCTGGTCACGGTCGGCCAGCACTCCTGTGACCCGGCTGGCCCGGTCGAGAAGCTGCTGCAGCGCCTCGTCGTTGTCGGACACCGCACTGGCTATGCTGTCGAGCCCGGACAGTGCCTGCTTCACGTCGTCAGGCGTGTCCTTGAACGTGCCCGACAGCGTCGTCAGCGACGAAGAGAGCTGCTCGACGTCGATCTCGCTCGCCTCGGTGGTCAGGTCGGAGAGGGCCGCCGTGATGTCGTACGGCGAGGACGTTCGGTCGACGCCGATGGTGTCCCCGGCGCCCATCGCGCCCTCCCCCGACGGATCCAGCTGGACGCCGGCCTGCCCGAGGAGGGTGGTGGTGACGATCTTGGCCTCGGTGGTGTCGCCGAGCCGCAGATCCCCGTTCTTGACTCGCAGTGCGATCCTCACGACCCCACGGTCCAGGTCGATCGAGTCGACCGTGCCGACGGTCGCACCGGACACGAGCACGGGATCGCCCGTCTCCAGTCCGCCGGCTTCCACGAAGCTCGCATCGAGCACGTAACCGTCCCTGACGAACGGCAAGTCGGAGAACCTGATCGCGGCCAGCACCAAGGCCACCACGCACGCCGTGCCAACAAACCCAATGACTGCCTGGGTCAGGCCGTTCCGGTTCCTCACTTGCACCTCTCAAGGTCGCTGTTGATCCACGGGGTCGCGATCGGCGTGCCGTTCGCGTCGTCCGTGAGCTGCAATCGCACGCCGCACAGGAAGAAGTTGAAGAACGAGCCGTACGAGCTGGTCTGGCTGAGCGTGTCGTAGTGCTTGGGCAGCTGGTCGAGCACCTCGCGCAGGTTGCCCTCCTGCTGGTTGAGCCCGCGGCTGGCCTCCTGCAGACTTTTCAGGGTCGGCGTCAGGTCGCCACGGGCCCGCTGCAGCACGTCGGTGGCCTGCTCGCTGAAGTCGCTGATCTGGCTCGCCGCGTCGAGCACCTGGGTGTCCTGCTTTTCCAGCCCGCTGACGAGATCGGAGAGGCCGGCCACCAGGGTGTCCAAGCCGTCACGGTGGGTGTCGACCTCGCCGACGACGGTGTTGAGGTTGCGCACGACCTGACCCACGAGCTCCTCCCGGTCACCGATCGTCGAGGTGACGGAGGCAACGCTGGCCAACAGCTGTCGGATTGCTCCGGTTTGTCCCTGAAGCACGTCGACGAGCTGCACCGACAACTTGTTGATCTGTTGAGGGTTGAGACCGACGAACAGCGGCTTGAATCCGTTGAGCAGGGTGTCGAGGTCGAGCGCAGCCTCGGTCCGCGAGGCTGGGATCAAGCCTCCGGCAGGTAGCTTGGGAGCATCTGTGCTCGACCGTTTGAGCGCAAGGTAGCGATCGCCGACGAGATTCTTGTAGGTCACTGTGGCGCTCGTCGCGGTGCTCATCGGGATGTCGCTCTTGATGTCGAAGGTGACATCAACGGTCGCGTCGGCATTGATGTCGATCGTCTTCACAGTGCCGACCGCGACGCTCGCAACCCTGACCTGGTCGCCCGGTTTGAGGCCCGACACGTCGTCGAAGCTCGCCCGGTAGGACGTCCGGTCGCCCGGTCGGACGTCGCCCATCACGAGGAACAGGTAGAAGGTGAGGACCCCCATGACGGCCAGGAACGTGATGAGCTTGATGAGATCGCTGCGCTGACGGCGGCGAACGGTGCTGGTACTGACCGAGCGGGCCGCGGTGGCGGGTTCATCGATCACATGTGCGGTCTTCGTGGGCTCAGTCAAGGAAGTTCACCAAGCCGGCCAGGGTGCCGAAGAACGTCTTGGACAGCTCAGCCGACGGGGTCGTGGAAGTCTGATGTGCATACGGGTTCGCTCCGGTCTTGAAGAACGGGCTCGGGGCGTCGACGTCCGCCTTGGTGATGCGGGGAAGGCCGAAGCACTGTGGACCTGTGTCGTTGCCGATGATCGGGAGGTTCTCCGCGGTGCGATAGGGCTCGTCGCCGCCTTGGAGGGTCGTGATGGTCTTGATGCCCGGCTGCTTGCCGCCGATGACGGCCTCGGCCCAGGTGTTGGTGAGTTGCGTGCCCTGGATGACGCATGGAATTTCGGGTGAGTACCGTGCGATGACGCTGGCGGGTTTCGCCAGAAGCTCGACGGTGCGGTCCAGGTCAGGTGCCGATGTGTCCACAAGGGTGTCGGCGCTCTCGGAGAACGAGGTAAGGCTGATCAGGAAGGCGTGCAGTGAGGCCTGCTGATTCACGATCGTCTTGCTTGTGACGGTAGCGTTCTTGGCCGCGCCGAGCAGGTCGGGAAGCGCCTGGTCGTAGGTGTCGACGACGCTCGCCGAACGCTGGAGGTCGTCAGCCAGCGAGGGGAGGGTGCGGTTGAACGACGCCAGGTAGTCGTCCGTCTTCTCGACGAGCTGGCCTATCGTGTCGCCGCGCCCGTCGAGCGCGGTGCTCAGGGCGGTGAGGGCGTTGTTGACCTCTGATGGACGCGCTGCGTCGAGCACCTCGACGAGGTGACTGAAGGCGTCGTTGACCTCCACCGTCACACGGTCTGCCTTGATGACCGCGCCTGCCGCGATCGACCTCTCACGAGCCAGGGTCGGCGCCGTCAGCTGAACGTACTTGGCACCGAACGCCGTGGGCGGAACGATCTGGGCGGTGACGTCGGCGGGAACGTTCTTCACCTGGCCTGCGTCGATGGTGATATCGATGACGGCGCCGTTCGCGGCTGGGGAGACCTTGGCGACCCGGCCCACCGCGACGCCTCGCAGCTTCACAACCGCGCCCTGCTCCATGGTGAGGCCGGCGCGGCTGGCATCGACCGTGACGGGGATGGTCGATCGAAAGTCACCGCGGTACATAGCGACAACGCCGTAGGCGATGAGCCCGAGGATGAGGAGGAATGCCAGTCCGAAGCCGAGGTGACGGTGCCCGTTCATCGCCGTCATCCCGTCACGTGGACGGTCGAGTTTCCCCAGAAGGCGAGCCCGAACGCCAGGTCGACCAGCATGATCGCGATGAGCGCGGAGCGCACCGCGACGCCCACGGCCCGGCCGACGCCTGCTGGTCCGCCGGTGGCGTGGAAGCCGTGGTAGCAGCAGACCGAAATGATGACGAGGGCCATCAGGACGGACTTGAGCAGCGCGAGGAACACGTCGCCCGGGATCAGGAATGTCGTGAAGTAGTGGTCGTAGGTGCCGACGGCCTGCCCGTAGCCGACCGTAACGACAAGCTTGGTCGCCAGAAAGGTCGTAACCGTGGCGATGGCGAACAACGGGATGATCGCGATGACGCCGGCGATGACGCGAGTCGTGATGAGGTACGGCACTGAAGGGACGGCCATGACCTCGAGTGCGTCGATCTCTTCGCTGACCCGCATGGCGCCGAGCTGGGCGGTGAAGCCTGCGCCGACCGTGGAGGTCAAAGCAATGCCGGCGATGAGTGGGGCGATCTCACGGGTGTTGAAGTAGGCGGAGAAGAAGCCGGTCAGTGCCGAGACGCCGATCTTGCCGAATGTCGTGTACGCCTGCAAGCCCACCTCGATGCCCGCCGAGGCCGTGAGGAAGCCGATGACCAGGACAGTGCCTCCCAGGAGGGCGAGCGCGCCGCTGCCCATGCTCACTTCGGCCAGGAGCCTGATGATCTCGGTGCGGTAGCGCCGCACCGTGTGGGGGATCTGGCGGTACGACTCGGCATGGAAGGCCAGTTGCTCGCCAAGTGCTGAGACCCACCTCGTCGGTCCGTTCCTGAGCACCGACATCAGGCACCGGCCCGCAGGTTGAGGAAGATCATGCTGATGACGCTGTTGGCGGCGAACAGCAGCATGAAGGCGAACACCACCGTTTGGTTCACGGCGTCACCGACGCCCTTGGGCCCACCTTTCGCGTTCAGACCAAGGAAGCAGGCCGTCAGCCCCGCGAGCAGTCCGAAGACCGCGGCCTTGATCTCGGCCGACAGGAAGTCCGGCGTGCCGACGAGCAGCGTCAGGTCGGACAGGAAAAGTCCGGGTGTCGCGTTCTGGAGCACCACGGAGAAGAAGTAGCCGCCGACCAGACCGACCACGGAAACCATGCCGTTGAGCGCGACACCGATGACCATCGAGGCGATGACCCGCGGCACGACGAGGCGAGGGATCGGATCGATGCCTAGCGTCTCCATGGCGTCGATCTCATCCCGGATCTTGCGTGACCCGAGGTCGGCACAGACGGCGGTGGCGCCGGCGCCGGCCACGACAAGCACAGAGACGACCGGCCCGATCTCGCGGATGACCGCGACTGCTGCCGCCGAGCCCGAGAGGTCTACGGCGCCGATCTCGATGAGCAATTTGTTGACCTGGAAGATGATGACGACACAGAACGGGATGCAGACGAAGATCGCCGGCGCCAACGACACCGAGGTGATGAACCAGGCCTGCGACACGAACTCCCGAAACTGGAACCTCGTCGTGAGCATCGCTCTGAGGACACTTCCGCAGAAGCTGTAGAAGTCGCCGATCACACCGAACGTCTTCACCAGCCCGTTGGAGGCGAGCGCCTCTTGAGCGATCTTCGTGCGCTCCGGCGTCATCGCCTCCGGATGTGCCGGGGCAGCAGTCGTCGTCATCGGGCCTCCTGGGTTGGACGCCGACCATGAGGCAGCGCCTCGGTCACAGTGTCAGTCCTGGGTGGGTTGAAACTCGTGCCGCATGGCCAAAGGGCGCCGTGCGTCCTGTGCGGGAGGACAAAGGAGAGTCGCTGTGCCCGAGTTCGAGCGGGAGATCCTTGCCTGTTCGAGATCGCGCAGGGCTGTGCACTGTTCGTTGGTCCAACAAAGCAACGCAGGCTTGGGCTCATTGATCGAGACCCGCTCGCCTGATCCTTGGCACATTTGAGCATCGATGCCTCTCTCGGCTCCCTCAAAGGACAGGACTTCTTATGACCTTCGACCACGACGTGATCGTCATCGGCTCCGGGTTTGGAGGGTCTGTTTCGGCTCTTCGTCTCGTCGAGAAGGGCTACTCGGTGGCTGTCCTCGAGGCTGGCCGGAGGTTTGAACCAGAGACGACGCCTCGCACCTCTTGGGACGTGCGCAAGTTCTTGTGGGCGCCTCGGCTCGGATGCTTCGGGATGCAGCGCATCCACATCCTTCGGGACGTCGTCATCCTGGCCGGCTCCGGCGTGGGCGGTGGATCGCTCAACTACGCCAACACGTTGTACGAGCCCTCGGCCCCGTTCTTCAACGACCCCCAGTGGTCGCACATCACCGACTGGGAGGACGAGCTCAGGCCGCACTACGCGACGGCGCAGCGCATGCTGGGCGTCACCCAGAACACCGAGATGACGAAGGCCGACGACGTCATCAAGGCCGTCGCCGACGAGATGGGTGTCGGCCACACGTTCCGACTCACACCCGTCGGTGTCTTCTTCGGAGACGAGCCAGGGGTCGAGGTCGACGACCCGTACTTCAACGGGGCCGGGCCACGGCGCACGGGCTGCACGAGCTGCGGGTCGTGCATGACCGGTTGCCGGGTGGGTGCCAAAAATACCCTCGACAAGAACTACCTGTACTTCGCAGAATTGTTGGGTGCTCAGATCCGGCCGCTCACGACCGTCGTCGATGTGCAGCCCATGGACGCCGGTGGATACCGTGTCAGCGCCATTCGGTCCGGTGCCAGCGGACGACGCAAACGGGACCGTGAGACCTTCACGGCACGTGAGGTCATCTTCTCGGCCGGCACCTACAACACCCAAAAGCTGCTGCACCGGCTGCGGGCCACCGGGGCGTTGCCGGGCATCTCACCCCGCCTCGGCGTCCTGACCCGGACGAACTCGGAGTCGATCCTGGGCGCGAAATCCAGCGACCGTTCGAGTGACTACACGCACGGGGTGGCCATCACGTCCTCGTTCCATCCCGACGAGCACACTCATGTCGAGCCGGTGCGCTACGGCAAGGGCAGCAACGCGATGGGACTCCTGCAGACCGCTCTCACCGACGGGGGCGGACGAGTGCCGCGCTGGATGAAGTGGGTCGGAACACTGCTTCGCCACCCGGCACAGTGGACCTGGTTCTCGACGCGCAAATGGTCTGAGCGGACCATCATCATGTTGGTGATGCAGACGCTCGACAACTCGATCACCGTCACCGGCAGGCGCACATCGACCGGCAGGTTCAAGCTCACGTCCGAGGCCGGTCACGGTGGGCCGAACCCCACGTGGATCCCGGCCGGCAACGACGCGGCGCGTCGCGTCGCCGAAAAGATCGACGGCGTCGCGGGCGGGACGATCGGTGAGATCGCCAACATCCCCATGACAGCCCACTTCATCGGTGGCTGCACCATCGGGGACTCTCCCCTGACAGGAGCGATCGACCCGTACCAGCGGCTCTACGGTCACCCGGGACTCCACGTGATCGATGGGTCGAGCATCTCCGCGAACCTCGGTGTCAATCCGTCGCTGACCATCACGGCACAGGCGGAGCGTGCGATGTCTTTCTGGCCGAACCGGGGCGAGGCCGATGCACGCCCTCAACTCGGCGAGAAGTACGTGCGGCTCGAGGGAACCCCGGCGGCACAGCCGGCCCTGCCGGCCACCACGTGAAAAACGCTGTAGTAGCACCGCCGTACGCCCATGGAGGCCACGATCGGCATCTCTCTCGTCTGCAGCGCTCCGCCCCGACACGCTCCCGCTGTCGCTCCCGCGCTGCCGTGACGTGCTCGCGACCTCGCACCGACGCGTCACACACACTTGCAACGCGTCACACTCTCCGCCGCCATCGCGCCGCACTGTCGTGTGCGTACGTCCTCAGTCGATCTTGATCTGGTAGTGGATCATGCCCGTCCGCGACGCGACGCGATCGTAAAGGGTTCGTGCTGTCGCGTTCGATTCCGCGGTGAGCCAGTACACCTTTGCCGACCCGTTCTCCTCTGCCCACACGCGAACGTGCTCGATCAAGGCTCGCCCGATTCCGCCGCCGCGAACGTCAGGAGCGACGAACAGGTCCTCGAGGTAGCAGTAGTTTGTCGTCGTCCATGTCGCAGGGTGCGTCAACCAATGAACGATGCCTACGGCGTCGCCGTTCTCGTCGCGGGCAATCGCTCCGTGGATGCCGGAGTCCGCGTCGATGAGGCGGGCGAACGTCGCCGTCGTCGTCGAGTCATCAAGACTCGATTCGTAGAACGAGAGGTAGCCGTTCCAGAGCGCAAGCCATTCGGTGCGGTCATCGTGTGCGATCGGTGCGATTGAACTCATCAATCGAGCGTACTGACCATGACTGCCTCATCCTCGCGATCGACCCTCACGAACGCTACCCGCCAGATCAGACGAATCTGGCGTAGTTTCAGCCGTCGTCGTCATCATCCGTCGTGATCGCTGCTCCTCGCCGCAGGACGTCATCCAGCGTCGCCCGACCGCGCTGCGCGCGGGCGGCTGAATGCTCCCGGGGCAAGTGGGGGGCA
>NZ_JAOPXQ010000014.1 GCF_025965075.1 Aeromicrobium sp. | reverse complement strand
CGACGTGGTCGTGGTCGGCAGGGGATTCGGCGGCGCCGCGACCGCGTTGCGACTCACCGAGGCGGGCCACCGGGTCATCGTCCTCGAGCGCGCGCCAAGCTTCCTGCCGGTCGCCAACCAGGTCACTCGCGCGTACGCCGAGGCGTCCGGCGGCACGCCCTTCAACCTGATCGGCGAGACCCTCGGCGCCGGGGACCGGCCTGGGCGGTGCAGCAGTCGCCCTACCTGGGTGGGTTGAGGCGACTGGTGCACCGGCGCCGACCGGGAAGGGCGAGCCCAGCACCACCCACGCCGGGGAAGGGCGACCCGTGCACCGCCCGGGTCGGTGGGGCCCGGCGCGGATCCACGAACGCGCTCAGCCGGCGGACGACCTGACGCCGTCCGCCAGGGCGTTCTCCGCCCGAGCCTCCTCCGGCGGGGTCTCGTCCGGCCTGCGCTCGCGCTCCCAGGCGATCATCAGCCCGAACGACACCAGCACGACCGCCCAGCCGACGGCGGCGTCGAGGACCCAGTGGTTACCGGTGCCGACGATGACGATGGCCATCACGAGGGCGTAGGCGATGCCGAGCCCCTGGACGATCCTGGGGACTCCGGCGCGGATCAGCACGATCGCGACCCACAACGACCAGCCGGCGTGCAGGGACGGGAACGCCGCGAGCTCGTTGGTGATGTTGCCCATCCCCTTGGGGGCCGAGCCGTTCTGGCTCCACCAGCCGATCCCGGAGTTGAGGCTCAGGATGTCGTGGAAGCCGCCCCCGATGAGCCGCGGCGGCGCGGTCGGCATCAGCAGGTAGCACGTCAGCCCCATCAGCGAGGCGAGCACGAGGGCCCGACGGGCGGTGAGGTACTGGGCCGCGCTGCGACGGTAGATCCACACGAGGGTCAGCAGCGTCACGACATAGTGCGTCGTGGCGTACCAGTAGCTGCTGAACACGGCCAGCCAGCGCTGGTCCAGGAACAGGTCGTTGAGCCAGGACTCGATGTCGAAGCGCCACGACTGCTCGAACGTCAGGATGTCGAGCGCGCGCCCGCGGGCCGGCGCGAAGGCGGTCGAGGCGAACGTCCGGGTGATGCAGTAGCCGACGTAGAGGGCCGCGATGAGCGCGATCTCGACACCGGCGCGACGGATCGCGGGCAGCACGCCACGGGCACGCTGCGATGCGAGCCGGCGATCGTCCTGCGAGGTGTCAGCCACCACTCCTCCTGCGTCCGCACCGGGCTCCAGTCCCGGCGGAGGGCGCCGCAGTGCGCCCTCGATCCCATCATTTCCGTTGTTCTTGCCAGGGGCAACCGGTGAAATCCCTGATTTCTTCCCGACGATGGTCCGGGTCAGCGACGTCTTTTGAACAAGTTCTTGATCAGCTCGCGGGCCAGCGTGCGGCTCGCCTCCCCCACGGCCCGGTCGACCGGCGACATCCGGCGCGACCGGGACCTCGTGCGGGAGGACGCGCGGGTCGTCGAGCGCGGCGCCCGCTTCTCGAGCCGCTCGGCCTCCTTCTGCACCCGTACGTCCTCGGCCGCGCGGTCCGCGGCCGCCTGGGCGGCGGCCCCCTTGGCGGCGAGGATCTCGCTGGCGGACTCCGGATTGACCGCGGTGCCGTACTTCGCCAGCAGCGGCGAGGCCGTCACGGCGGCCGCGATCTGATCGGCGGGCGTCGGGTCCATCGAGCCCTGCGGTGCGCGCAGCCGGGTCCACGCCACCGGGGTCGGTGCGCCCTTGTCGCTCATGACCGTGACGATCGCCTCCCCGATGCCGAGCGAGGTCAGGACCTCCTCGAGGTCGTACGTCGTGTTGGGATAGGTCGACACCGTCGCCTTGAGCGCCTTGGCCGCGTCCGGGGTGTGCGCCCGCAGCTGGTGCTGCACGCGCGACCCGAGCTGGGCCAGCACGTCGCTGGGGACGTCCTTGGGCGTCTGGGTCACGAAGAAGATGCCAACCCCCTTGGACCGGATCAGCCGCACGGTCTGGGTGATCGTCTCGAGGAAGTCATCGGACGCGTCGGCGAACAGCAGGTGCGCCTCGTCGAAGAAGAAGACCAGCTTGGGCTTGTCGGAGTCGCCGACCTCGGGCAGCTCCCTGAACAGCTGGCTGAGCAGGTACATCAGGAAGGTCGAGAACAGCGCGGGCTTGTCCTGCACGCCCGGCACCTCGAGCAGCGACACGATGCCGCGCCCGTCGGGGGCCGTGCGCAGGAAGTCCGACACGACGATCTCGGGCCGGCCGAAGAACTGGTCGGCGCCCTCGTCAGCGAACGCGATGAGCTCGCGCAGGATCACGCCGACCGTCGCGGCGGACAGGCCGCCGAGGTTCTTGAGCTCGGCCTTGCCCTCGGCGCCCGTGAGGAACGTCAGCACGTCCCGCAGGTCGGCGAGGTCGACCAACGGCAGGGAGGCGCTGCGGGCGTAGTGGAACACCAGGCCCAGCGACGACTCCTGTGTGTCGTTCAGCCCCAGCACCTTGGCCAGCAGCGTCGGCCCGAAGCCGTCGATCGTGGCGCGCACCGGGAGGCCGTGGCCGATGCCGCCCAGCGCGAAGTACTCGGTCGGCGAGGCGACCGGCTGCCAGTCCTGCCCGATGCTGCGGGTGCGCTCGAGCAGCTTGTCGTTGGGGGTCCCGGCGGTCGCGATCCCGGACAGGTCGCCCTTGATGTCGGCGGCGAACACCGGGACGCCGTGGGCGGCGATCTGCTCGGCGAGCACCTGCAGGGTCTTGGTCTTGCCGGTGCCGGTCGCCCCGGCGACCAGTCCGTGCCGGTTGAGCATCGCGAGCGGGATCCGGACCTGCGCGTCGGGGACCGGGCCGCCGTCGACCAGTGCGCCCATCTCGATCGCGACGCCCTCGAAGGCGTAGCCGGCCTTGACGATCTCGACGATCTCGCTGTCGGGGGCGCTCGGGGGCGTGGCGGGGGGCGCCGGCCGGACCGGCTCGGCATCGGCCGTGGACCGGGCCTGTGCGGCGACGGCGGCGAGCTCCTCGGCCTTCTTGCGGGCCGCCTCGGCGGCCACCTGGGCGTCGGCAGCGGCCTGCGCTGCGGCGGCGGCTGCGGCTGCGGCCTCGTCACTCGTCGTCATGGGCCCACGCTACCGCCAGCATCGGACTCGTCTGTCTACACTGGCCGGGTGATCTTCAGGAGGGTGAGCGAGGGGCGCCCCTATCCGGACCACGGGCTGACGCAGAGCTCGTGGGCCGAGATCTCCCCCTCGCAGGTGCGCCTGGACGACCTGACGACGACCAAGACACAGCTCGACCTCGAGCTGCTGCTCGCGGACGACTCGACCTACTTCGGTGACCTGTTCGCCCATGTCGTCAGCTGGCAGGGCGAGCTGTACCTCGAGGACGGCCTGCACCGCGCCCTGCGCGCCGCCCTCCAGCAGCGCAACATGCTGCACGCACGCGTCCACTCGATCGGCAAGCACCTGTGAACGCCGGCACCCGGGCCCTGACCCTCGCGCTGTCGGCCGTGGTCTTCGTGGCCGGCGGAGTCATCGGCTTCCGGCTGCTCACCGCCAGCGCCGACACCGCGGACGCGGCCCCGACGTGCACGCCCAAGATCGTGCCCAAGGGCGAGCAGCTGGCCAGCAACCTCGTGACGGTCAACGTCTTCAACGCCTCGGCCCGGTCGGGCCTGGCCAACCGGGTCCTGATCAACCTGCAGGCCAACGGCTTCCTGCAGGGCGAGATCGGCAACAGCACGAGCAAGACCAAGCCGCGTCGCGTCGCGATCCTCACCAACGACCGCAAGGACGCGCGCGTACGCCTCGTGGCCGCGCAGTTCCGCGACAAGGTCAAGTACGCCGAGCCGGACGTCACGGTCGAGGAGGGCGTCGTCGTCGTGATCGGCGACGACTACACCGGCCTCAAGAAGAAGCCCCGGACCACGGCCCGGGCGAGCGGCGACATCTCGGTCTGCGAGCCCGTCGTCCCGCTGCCGTAACCCCCTGGGGCGGTGCGCTGGCGTCCACTCCGGCCCCACTCTTGGACGCTGGCGCACCGCGCACCGCTCACCGGGTCTCGACTAGGTCGTGGAGTCCTGGCCCCAGCCGGCCAGGCGGCCGTGGCGACCCACGGCGTGCAGGCGGTCCTCGGTCTCCTCGCGCACGGACCGCTCCGCGACGATCAACAGGTCGTCGTGGATCGCGATGCGATCGGTCCGGTGCGGGACGAACGTCCGGTCGTCGCGGACGATGAGCGACACCGAGGCACCGATCGGCAGCCGCAGCTCGCCCATCTCGACACCGGCGAGCTTCGAGCCCTTGGGCACCCGGATCTGGAGCAGGTCCGCCGACACCCGCTCGAGCGGCGCGGCCTCCACCTCCACGTCGCGGGCCGCGTCGGTCAGGACGCCGCACGCCGCCGCGAGCTGCGCCAGCGGCGCGGCCTGGACCAGCGTGTAGATGACGACCGCGACGAACACGGTGTTGAACAGGTCCCGGGACCCCGGCACGTCCGCCGACAGCGGGATCGTGGCGAGGACGATCGGGACGGCTCCGCGCAGCCCCGCCCAGCCGACGAACAGCTGCTCACGCGGACTTCGCCCGAACCACACGGCGCACGCCATGACGGTCAGGGGCCTGGCCACGAACGTCAGGATGGCGCCGATCAGGATGCCGTGGCCGATGTGCCACCACTCCAGCTCGTCGGGGGTCGCCAGGAGTCCCAACATCACGAACAGGCCGATCTGGGCGAGCCAGCCGATGCCCTCGACGAACGAGCGGGTCGCGGTCCGGTGCGGCAGGTCGGCGTTGCCGAGCATCAGCGCGGCGACGTAGACCGCCGCGAACCCGCTCGCGTGGATCGCGGCGGCGGAGCCGTAGGCCAGCACCGCGAACGCGAAGACGACGAGCGGGTAGAGGCCCGAGGCGGGCAGGGCGACCCGGCGCAGGAGGAAGCCGCCGAGCCAGCCGATCGCGATGCCGAGGATCGCGCCCACGACGAGCTCGAAGACGATCAGGCCGATGAGGTAGCCGACGCCCTTGTCCGCGACCTCTCCCGCGCTGATCGCGACGACGAGCACCACGATGGGGGCATCGTTGAGGCCCGACTCGGCCTCGAGCGTCCCGGTCACCGACGACTTCAGCGGCACGGTCCGCAGGACCGAGAACACGGCCGCCGCATCGGTGGGCGTCAGGACCGCGGCGAGCAGGACCGCCAGCTCCCAGTCGAGGTGGAGGAACAGGTGCGCCCCGGTCGCCACCACCAGGACGCTGATCGCCGACCCGAGGGTCGCCAGCAGCAGCCCGTAGCCCAGATTGGGCCGCACGTGCGCCCACTTGGTGGTCAGACCGCCCTCGGCGAGGATCAGCACCAGCCCGCCGAAGCCCAGGGCGTGCGCGAGCTCGGCGTCGGCGAACTCGATGCCGAGGCCCGAGCTGCCCAGCAGCAGGCCCAGCCCGAGGTAGACCAGGAGCGACGGCAGACCGATCGTGACCGACAGCCGCACGGCCAGCACGGCCAGGATCAGCACACCGGCCCCGACCAGCAGATAGCGGTCGAGGTCGTGAACGTCCACAGAAGCTCCTTCCATGGACTCGACGTGTTCTGATTCTATCGGTCGCCGACCCGGCGCCCGCCCCCCGTCCGCGCGACTGGGGTGGCGGGAAGGACGGTCCTCCGGTGGGATGGCACGGTGGACCGACGGCGCGCGATCAGCCTGATGGCTGCGGGTGTCCTCGCCGCCTGCTCGACGTCCGACGGCCGGACCTCGACCCGCAAGGAGGACCCCGTGGAGACCATCACGTACGGCCCCGACCCGGCCCAGCGCGCCGAGCTGACCCGACCGGCGGGAGGGTCCAGGGGCGTCGTCGTGATCCTGCACGGCGGCTTCTGGCGGGCGCAGTACGACCTCGGGCTCGGCCGGCCCCTCGCGACGTCGCTCGTCGCGGCGGGCTGGACGGCGTACAACGTCGAGTACCGCCGGGTCGGCAACGGCGGCGGGTGGCCTGCGACGTTCGACGACGTCTCCGCGGCGATCGACCGGCTCGCGACGATCGAGGGGATCGACACGACCAAGGTCATCACCCTGGGCCACTCGGCGGGCGGCCACCTCGCGGTGTGGGCGGCGGGCCGGGGAACGCAGTCCGGCCCGGCCTGGGCTCACCCGGCGGTCCGGATCACCGCGGCCGTCTCCCAGGCCGGGGTCCTCGACCTCGGGGCGGCGACCCGGCTCGACCTCGGCGACGGGGCGGTCCAGGCGCTGATGGGCGGGGCCGTCGACGACCGGTACGCCCTGGCCGACCCCACGACACAGCTCCCGCTGTCGGTGCCGGTCCGGTGCGTGCACGGCTCGTCGGACGACATCGTGCCGCTGAGCCAGTCCGCCGACTACGTCGAGCGGGCGCGGCGCGCGGGGGCCGACGCCGAGCTGACCGAGGTCGACGGCGACCACCTCGTCGTGATCGACCCGGACTCGGCGGCGTGGGCCCGCACGTTGACGATCCTGGCGACCCTCTGATCCTCAGCCGGACGCAGAAATGCCCCGGCACGAGGCCGGGGCACCTGCGATGGGGTGATGCTCAGTGCTTGAAGGCGTCCTTGACCTTCTCGCCGGCGCCCTTGAGATCGGCCTTGGCCTGGTCGCCCTTGCCCTGACGCTCGAGCTCGTCGTCATCGGTGGCACCGCCGACCGCTTCCTTGGCCTTGCCCTTGGCGTCCTCTGCAGCGTTGCTGATCTTGTCGTCGAAGCCCATGAGGGAGTCCTTTCGTCGGGTGACTGGACTGATGAGTACCCGTTCCTCGCGGCCCCAATCCGGGTGCGGCCGATCAGTCGGGGCGCGACTCGTGGTGCCGGCGGCCGTGCGTGCGCCGGTCCTCCTTCATCTCGGACTCGAACACGTGGCGCCGGCCCTCGGCGAGCTGCTCGCGCGCGCGGCGCTCGTGCCCGGTGAAGGCCGCGTAGTAGCCCGCGTCGTAGTCCTCGACGACCTGGAAGGACCACCGCCCCTCGATGATGTTGCGCCCGACCAGGTCGGCGTCGATCTCGTCGGCGAGACCGGCGTGCCCCGCGGTTCGCAGCAGGTCCACCGCCTTGCCCAGCATCAGGTCGGCCGTCCCGCACCGGCGGTGGAAGGCGTACAGGTGCCCGCGGGCCTCCTCGACGACCTCGAGGGCCTCGCTCAGCTTGCCGAGGGCCTCGACCGTCGCGTCGTCGACGCCCGGGGGGCGGAGATGGTCGTCATCAGGTCGTTCGCTCATGCCAGCACGTTAGGCGCGAACGCCCCGACCGGCACCTCAGGTGTGCTGGCGGGTGGCCTTCTCGACGTACATCCGCTGGTCGGCCCGCTCGAGCATCGACGCGAGGGTGTCCCCCGGCTTGAGCTCGGCGACACCGGCCGACCACGAGCCCCGGGAGTTGGCCGCGAGGCGACGGACGATCCGCTCGGCCTCGGCCTTGGCCGTCGACGGCAGCACGAAGAGGAACTCGTCACCGCCGGTACGTCCGACGGCGTCCCGCCGGCGGACGCCGTCCTGCCAGTGCCGCGCGACGGTCACCAGCAGCTCGTCGCCGGCGCGGTGCCCCTGGGTGTTGTTGATCGTCCGCAGCCCGTCGAGGTCGACCGCTGCGACCGACAACGGCTCGCCCCGCCGCTCGGCGCGCGCCATCTCGCGCTCGAGGACCTCGGTGATGCCGCGGAGGTTGTGGGCGCCGGTCAGCGGGTCGACCCGGGCCACCCGGTCCATGCGCTGCTTGATCCGGGCCAGCACCTCCGCCGCGACGATGGTCTGGACGACGAGCGACGCCGCGAACGGGACCAGGGACGGGTCGGACCGGTGCAGGATCGCGGCCATCCACCAGGCGGTGCCGGCGTAGAGCACGACCCGGCCGTGGACGGGCGGGAGGAACCAGAGGGCATACACCGCGACGATCGGCAGGGCCGTGCCGTTGGCGAACGCACCGAGCTGCAGCGGCGTCGTCCAGGTCAGCCCGCCGATGCTCGCGACGTGCACGATCGTCATGACGAGCGCCTCGGCGCGGGAGAACCGGTGACCGCGCACGAGCGTCCAGGTGAAGAACACGACCGCCAGGACCGCGAGGGACGTGATGACCCAGCGCGGGTTGCGCCCCGGCTGCCACGAGATCGCGCTGGCCGCGAGCAGGACCGCCCCACAGCCGTACATCACCGCCGTGGCGGCCGTCAGCGCCGGCAGGGCGCGCAGCCCTGCCAACATCCCCTCGCCCCTGGTCTCCATGTGGATCTCCCTTGGGGGGAAGCCTAGGAGCCCGTGATCCGGAAAGGCTGTGAACGCGGGCGAATGGTCCGGGTGGGCCAGCCCGGTCAGGACCTAGGTCCTGTCGTGGTGACCCGGCCCATCCGGGTGATCGCCTCGGTCAGGATGTCGGGCGTCGTGGCGAGGTTGAGGCGCACGTGGCCGGCCCCGCCGGTCCCGAACGGCAGGCCCGAGTTGACCGCGACCCGCCCCCGCTGGAGGAAGGCCGCCGCCGGGTCGTCGCCCAGCCCCAGGTCCCGGCAGTCGAGCCAGGCCAGATAGGTCCCCGGCCCGCCGTCCCAGCGCACGTCGGGCAGGTGCTCGGCGAGGAGCTTGGCGAGCAGCGCGCGGTTGTCGGCGAGATCGGCGTGCAGCGCGTCGAGCCACGACCGGCCGTCGCGCAGCGCGACGGTGTGGGCCAGCACGCCGAGGTGGCTGGGGCCGTGGGACACGATCTCGGGCAGGCGCGCGAGATCGGCGGCCGACCGCGGCCCCGCCACGATCAGCGCCGCCTTGAGACCCGCGAGGTTCCACCCCTTGGAGGCCGACGTCACGACCAGGGCGTCCTCAGAGACGCTGAGGTAGGGCACGAAGCCCTCGGCGACGAGCGGGCCGTGGATCTCGTCGGCCACGACGCGGACGCCGTACGTCGCGGCGAGCGCTGCGACGGCAGCCAGCTCCTCGCGGGTGTGCACGACGGCGGTCGGGTTGTGCGGGTTGC
>NZ_JAOPXQ010000008.1 GCF_025965075.1 Aeromicrobium sp. | reverse complement strand
GTCGCGCCGTGGTCGTCGCCAGGGCTCAGCGACGCTCCTCGCGCTGCTTGCATGTCATGCACAGTGTCGCACGCGGGAACGCCATCAAACGATTCTTGCCGATCGCCTCACCGCAGACCTCGCACTGGCCGTAGGTGCCCTTCTCCAGCCGGTCGAGCGCCTTCTCGGTCTGCAGGAGCAGCTCGCGCTGGTTGGCAGCGAGCGACATCTCGGCGTCCCGCTCGAGTCCCTTGGAGCCCACATCGGCCTGGTCGTTGCCCGCACCGTCGACCCCGTCACGGAGGAGGTCCTGGAGCTCGCGGGCCGAGTTGTCGAGCTCGCTGCGGAGCCTGATGAGATCGCCCTCGAGCTCGGTACGCACCGCCTTGGTCTCGGCAGCGGTCCAGGGTGTCTCATCGGCTCGCACCGCGAGCTTCGTGTTTGGCATGCGTGGAGATTAGACCCCTGCTTGAGCAAAGACAACTCGCACCGCCGCAGTCCCGGCCGCGGTCACCCGTAGAATTGAACGTGTGACTTCGCACGCGTCCTCTCGCCGTTCTTACCGCCCCGTACCCGCCCACGTCGATCTGCCGGTGCTGGAGCGCGAGATCCTCGACCTGTGGGCCGAGCAGGGCACCTTCGAGGCGAGCCTCGACACCCCCGCCGACGCGCCCCGCTGGACGTTCTACGAGGGCCCGCCGACCGCCAACGGCACCCCCGGCACGCACCACGTCGAGGCGCGCGTCTTCAAGGACGTGTTCCCGCGGTTCAAGACGATGCAGGGCTACCACGTCGACCGCAAGGCCGGCTGGGACTGCCACGGGCTGCCGGTCGAGATCGCGGTCGAGAAGGAGCTGGGCTTCAACGGCAAGCCCGACATCGAGGCCTACGGCATCGCCGAGTTCAATGCCAAGTGCCGTGAGGCGGTCGTCCGCAACGTCGACCTCTTCGAGGAGATGACCGAGCGGATGGGTTACTGGGTCGACATGACCGACCCCTACCGGACGATGGAGCCGGCGTACGTCCAGAGCGTCTGGTGGGCGCTGTCCACGATCTTCAAGAAGGGGCTGCTGACCGAGGACTTCCGGGTCGCCCCCTACTGCCCGCGCTGCGGCACGACGCTGTCGGACCACGAGCTCGCCCAGGGCTACGAGACCATCACGGACCCGTCGGTCTACGTCCGCTTCCCGCTGACGTCGGGCCCGCTCGCCGGCCGCGCGTCGATGCTGGTGTGGACCACGACGCCGTGGACCCTCGTCTCCAACACCGCCGTCGCGGTCAACCCCGAGTTCACCTACGTCCTGGCGACCGACGGCAACGAGACACTCCTCGTCGCCGAGACGCTGGTCGCGAAGGCGCTCGGCGAGGGCTGGACCGTGACCGGGGAGTCGTTCTCGGGCCGGGACATGGAGCGCTGGACCTACCAGCGCCCGTTCGAGCTCGTCGCCTTCCCGGAGCCGGCGCACTTCGTGGTGCTGGCCGACTACGTCACGGCCGAGGACGGCACCGGACTGGTGCACCAGTCCCCCGCGTTCGGTGCCGACGACATGGCCGTCTGCAAGGCGTACGACCTGCCCGTCGTCAACCCGATCACGCCCGACGGCCACTTCGAGGCCGACGTGCCGCTCGTCGGCGGGCAGTTCTTCAAGACCGCCGACCGCGCGCTCGCCGACGACCTCGCCGCGCGCGGGCTGATGTTCAACGAGCTGGCCTACGAGCACTCCTACCCGCACTGCTGGCGCTGCCACACGCCGTTGATGTACTACGCGCTCCCCGCGTGGTACATCCGCACCACCGCGATCAAGGACCGTCTCCTCGCCGAGAACGAGAAGACGAACTGGTTTCCCGAGACGATCAAGCACGGCCGCTACGGCGACTGGCTGACCAACAACATCGACTGGTCGCTGTCGCGCAGCCGCTACTGGGGCACGCCGCTGCCGATCTGGCGCAACGACGCCGACCCGTCCCGGCTCGTGTGCGTCGGGTCGCTCGCCGAGCTGTCCGAGCTGACCGGGCGCGACGTGTCCGACCTCGACCCGCACCGTCCCTACATCGACGAGATCACCTTCACCAAGGACGGCGAGGACGGCACCTACCGCCGGGTCCCCGACGTCATCGATGCGTGGTTCGACTCGGGCTCGATGCCATTCGCGCAGTGGGGCTACCCGCACGCGCCGGGCTCGAAGGAGAAGTTCGAGCAGGCCTACCCGGCCCAGTACATCTGCGAGGCGATCGACCAGACCCGCGGCTGGTTCTACTCGCTGATGGCCGTCGGCACCCTGGTGTTCGACGAGAGCTCCTACGAGAACGTCGTCTGCCTGGGCCACATCCTGGCCGAGGACGGCAAGAAGATGAGCAAGCACCTGGGCAACATCCTGCTGCCCATGCCGTTGATGGACGAGCACGGCGCCGACGCGCTGCGCTGGTTCATGGCCTGCTCCGGATCGCCGTGGGCGCCGCGGCGCATCGGCCACACCGCGCTGTCGGAGATCGTCCGCAAGGTGCTGCTGACCTACTGGAACACCACGGCGTTCCACGTCCTCTACGCGGGCGCCAACGACTGGACCCCCTCAAGCCCCGCGCCCGAGGTCGCCGACCGGCCCGCGATGGACCGCTGGATCCTCGGCGAGGCCCACCGGCTGGTGCAGCAGGTCACCGACGCGCTGGAGGAGTTCGACACGCAGCGCGCCGGCGCGCAGCTCGCGGCCTACGTCGACCTGCTGTCCAACTGGTACGTCCGCCGCTCGCGGCGGCGCTTCTGGGCCGGTGACGCCTCGGCGCTCGCGACCCTGCACGAGACGCTGCACCTCGTGACGCTGCTGATGGCGCCGTTGACCCCGTTCATCACCGAGCGGGTGTGGCAGGACCTGTTCGCCGCGACGTCCGACGAGCTGCCGGCGTCGGTGCACCTCGCCGAGTGGCCCGTGGCCGACGCGTCCCTGGTCGACGACGACCTCGACGCGCAGATGCGGGTCGCCCGCCGCGTCGTCGAGCTGGGGCGGGCGGCGCGTGCCGAGGCCAAGGCCAAGACCCGCCAGCCGCTGCGTCGCGCCGTCATCGGCTCCCGCGCCCATGGCTTGCTGAGCGAGGAGCTGCGCGCGCAGATCGCCGAGGAGCTCAACGTCCGCTCGCTGGAGTCCTTCGAGACCACCGGCGATCTCGTCGACCACTCGGCGAAGGGCAACTTCCGCAACCTCGGCAAGCGGTTCGGCAAGCAGACCCCGCAGGTCGCCGGTGCCATCGCCGCGACCGACGCGACCCGGCTGGCGGCCGAGATCGCCGCCGCCGGCTCCGCCACGGTCGAGGTCGACGGCGAGGCCCTCACGGTCGGCGCCGACGACGTCATCATCACGGAGCACCCGCGCGAGGGCTGGTCGGTCGTCAACGACCAGGGCGAGACCGTCGCGCTCGACCTCGAGCTCGACGACGAGCTCCGCCAGGCGGGCCTGGCCCGCGAGGCCATCCGTGCGATTCAGGAGGCCCGCAAGACCTCCGGTCTCGACGTCAGCGACCGGATCCTCCTGGCCTGGTCGGCCGACAGCCCGGTCGCCGACGCGCTGCGGGCGCACGGGGACCTGATCGCCGACGAGGTGCTGGCCACGTCCATCACCGAGTCGGCCGACGCGACGGCGCTGCGCGACGACGAGCTGGGCCTGTCCTTCACGATCACGAAGGCCTGACCTCCGCCCCCACCGGGACGTACGCACACGAAGAACGGCCCGCCTCCTCGGAGGCGGGCCGTTCGATCGTGCGGGTCGTGCAGGTGCTCAGTAGCTCTCGTCGTCGCCCAGCAGCGAGCGGAGACGGCGCGGAGCCGCGTCTGCCGGTGCCTGGACGGGCGTCGAGCTGGTCGTGCTCTCGTTGGCCGCGAGCTGGTCGAGCTGGCTCTGGAAGTAGTTCTTGAGCCGTGCACGGTACTCACGCTCGTACGCCCGGAGGTGCTCGACCTCGCGCTGGATCTCGTACCGCTCCCGCTCGATCGTGGCGACGGCCTGGGTGCGACGCTCGTTGGTCTCGTCGTCGAGCTTCTGCGCGCGGATGCGGGCATCGGTCTCGAGGCGATCAGCCTTGCCACGTGCCTCGTTGACCATCCGCTCCGCCTTGGTGCGCGCCTCTCCGACGATGCGGTCGGCCTCTTCCTTCGCCTGGTCCATGAGCTGGTCGGCGTTGGTCGAGGCGATCTCGAGCAGACGAGCCGCGGCGGACGACGCATCGCCCATCGACGGGCGGGCCGGCGGGGCAGCGACGGGGGCCGCTGCGACGGGCTCCGGCTTGGGCTCGGGCTCGGGCTCCGGCTCGGGGGCCTTGACAGGCTCCTGAACCGCAGGGGTCGGTGGGGTGGGCGCCGACGAGACGGCCGGGATCAGACCGGTCGGCTCGCCAGTGGATGCGGCGGCTACCTTGGCGCGAAGTTCTTCGTTCTCGACCGTCAGACGCTCGAGCTCTGCCTCGACCTCGTCGAGGAACTGGTCTACTTCGCCCATGTCATAGCCTTCGCGAAGACGGACTGGCGTAAAACGCTTGTTACGCACGTCCTCTGGCGTCAGTGGCATGAGTACACCTCGGGTTTCGGGGTAGTCCTGGGGACTCTGAGCCTCCACCGTACTCGGTCCCGGTTCACTTCTGCCACAGGCGTCGCCGTGGCGACATGTGCCGGTCGCCACGCCCCCTGAGGGGTCAGAAGAAAATGCCGGCGACGATCGCCCGAAGGATGAACAGGGCGATCAGGAGGATCATCGGGGACAGGTCCAGCATCACCGCTCCGAGGCGGATCGGCGGGATGACTCCGCGCACGACACGCAGCGGTGGGTCGGTCACGGAGTAGAGGCCCTCGCACAGGACGAGGACGAATCCACGCGGCCGCCAGCTCCGGGCCAGGAGCTGGACCCAGTCGAGGACGAACCGCGCGATGAGGATGATGATTGCTACCAGGAGGACGGTATCGAGGATCCCGCCGATGGTCTCAGATGTCATCCCGTCAGCTCTGGTTGTAGAAGCCGCCGGCAGCGATGCGCTGCTTGTCCTCGTCCGTCACCGTGATGTTCTCGGGCGACAGGAGGAAGACCTTGGCGGTGACACGGTTGATCGAGCCGTGGACGGCGAACACCAGTCCGGCGGCGAAGTCGACGAGACGCTTGGCGTCGTCGTCGTCGATCTCGGAGAGATTCATGATCACCGGGACGCCGGAGCGGTAGTGCTCCCCGACCGTGCGGGCGTCGTTGTAGGTGCGGGGCGTGACGGTCTCGATGCGGGCGAGGTCGGAGGCGTTCGACGCCCGGCGCTCCGGCCGCTCAGCCCGCTCGACTCGTTCGGCCCGTTCGGGACGTCGACGGTCATCGATGCTGGCGACCGGGGCAGGACGCACGACGGCGGGCTGGCGGGTGACCGGCTGCCGTCCCGCGGGCTCGGGCGCATCGAGGTCGTCGTCGAACTCGTCGTCAAAGTCTGCCTGCTCGACGAGACCGAGGTATTCGCCGACCTTACGCATTGCGCCAGCCATGAGAACTCCGTGTGTTCGATTTCGTAAATGACAAGACTGAGATTACCCGGTGGAGGGACGCTCACCGAGTATCGAACGCCCGATGCGCAGGTGTGTCGCGCCGGCCGCGATCGCGGCTTCGAAGTCGCCGCTCATGCCGGCCGACACGATCGAGGCCCCCGGGTGCTCGCGCTGCAGCTCTTCGGAGAGGTTCACGAGGTGCTCGAAGTGGGGCGCGGGATCGTCTGCGAGCGGGGCCACCGTCATGAGTCCGCCCACCGTCAGACCGGCCGCCCCGGCGATGGCCACAGCCAGCTCGGGAATGTCTGCGGGGACGGCGCCGGCGCGGCCAGGGTCGGTCGCGTCGAAATCGACCTGGATCAAGCACTCGAGGGTGCGTTCGGCCGCCACGGCACCGCGCGACAGCGAGTTGACGAGCTTGACCCGGTCGACGCTGTGCACGACGTCTGCGTAGCGCGCGACCGCCCCGGCCTTGTTGGTCTGCAGCCCGCCGAGGAAGTGCATGCGAGGTGGCTCGATGCCGTCGACGAGCCCCAGGCTCCCCACCTCGTCGAGCTTGAGCTGCGCCTCGGGGTGGCGGTTCTCTCCCACGTCGGTCACGCCGAGCTCGGCGAGCAGCACGACGTCGGAGGCCGGATAGGTCTTCGTGACGACGACCAGACAGATGTCGTCCCGGTCTCGACCCGCTGCCGCACAGGCCGCGGCGATGCGCTGCTCGGTCTCGGCGAGGCCCGCGGCCAGCTCGTCACGGCGGCTCATGCGCGGATCACCGCGAGCGCGCCGAACCGGCCGGAGTCCTGCCCCTGCCGCCGGTAGGAGAAGAAGCGGTCGTCCTCGATCGTGCAGACGTCGGCGCCGATGTCGACGTACGACACGTCGAGGTCGCGCAGCTGCGCCGCGACGCCGGCTCCGACGTCGACCGCCGGTGTGCCCCACGACGTCGTCGACCGCGCCTCGGGCACCACTGCGGCCACGGCGTCGGCCATCTCTTCCGGCAGCTCGTAGCACCGGCCGCATGCACGCGGGCCGATACGAGCGGCGACGGACATCGCGCCCTGAGCGCGGAATGCGGACACTGCGGCCGCCACGACGCCCTTGACCAGTCCATCGCGTCCGCAGTGGACGACGCCGGCCACGGGCTGGTCGAGACCCACCAGCACCACGGGGGTGCAGTCGGCCACCCGCACCAGCACGCCCACGCCGACCTGGTTGGTGATCAAGGCGTCACCCACCGGGACCTCGCCGGCGTCGTCGGCGCGCACGTCATTCGTGCGCACGACCTCGACGCCGTGCACCTGCGTCATGCGCACGAGCCGGTCGACGCCGACCGCCGCTGCCAACGCAGCCAGGTTGCGCTGCACGACCTGCGGATCGTCACCGTTGGACGTCCCGAGATTCAGCGAGGACCACGGGCCCTGGCTGCATCCACCGGCCCGATCCGTGAACGCGACGTCGACCCGTCCGATCGTCTCGCGGTGGAAGAACACCCCCGCCGTCAGCGCAGGAAGTCGGGCACGTCGAGGTCGTCGCCGTAGTCGGTCGGCACCGGATCGGCCGGAACCGTGACGTTGCCGGCCCCGTCGTTGACCCGGCGATCCTGCGACACCCGGGGCGCATCGAGGTAGGGATCAGGCTTCAGGTAGGTCTCGGCGGTGGGAGGCGCCGAGGCCGCTGGTGGAGCGGGAGGCGCCTCCTTGAGCAGCGCTGGCTTGGTGGCATCGCGAAGCATCGGCTCGCCACCGTCGAATCCCGCGGCGATGACCGTCACCCGCACCTCGTCGCCGAGGGCATCGTCGATCACGGCGCCGAAGATGATGTTGGCGTCGGGGTGCACCGCGTCGGCGACCAGACCGGCGGCCTCGTTGATCTCGAACAGGCCGAGGTCGGAGCCACCCGCGATCGAGAGCAGCACGCCCCTCGCGCCTTCGATCGACGCCTCGAGCAGTGGGCTCGACACGGCACTCTCGGCGGCGACCGCGGCACGGTGCTCACCGCGCGCCGACCCGATGCCCATGAGGGCCGAGCCGGCGTCCGACATGACGGATTTGACGTCGGCGAAGTCGAGGTTGATCAGGCCCGGCGTCGTGATGAGGTCGGTGATGCCCGAGACGCCCTGGTGCAGCACCTGGTCGGCCTGGCGGAACGAGTCGAGCAGGCTCACGTTGGGATCGCTGATCGAGAGCAGACGATCGTTGGGAATCACGATGAGGGTGTCGACCTCGTCGCGCAGCGCCTGGATGCCGGCGTCGGCCTGGCCCGAACGGTTGCGGCCCTCGAACTTGAACGGACGGGTCACG
>NZ_JAOPXQ010000007.1 GCF_025965075.1 Aeromicrobium sp. | reverse complement strand
GCGCTCGGTGACCATGCGACCCGTCAGCCAGTAGCCGATCAGGTCGGGGATCAGCAGCAGCCGGTCGGCGCCGGACAGATCGTCGGCGGCCAGCTGGTACAGCGTGTTGAACGGCAGGAACTGCAGGCCGTTCCGGGCGTACAGGTCACCGGGCGACACGCGGGCGTGGATGCGCTCCACGCCCGCGGTCGTCCGCCCGTCCCGGTAGTGGAACGGCACGCCGAGCATGCCGTCACCACGCATCAGGGCGTAGTCGACCGCCCACGAGTCCACCGCCACGCTCTCGAGCCCGTCGGGTGACTGGCTCACGGCTGTCCACAGTCCGTCGAGGGCGTGGCGGTAGAGCTCGAGGGGGTCCCAGTGGAGCCCGTCCTGGAGGGACACGGGTCCATTGGCAAAGCGCGCGACAGCGCGCAGATCGAGGCGCCCCGGCCCCACGTCGCCGACCATGACGCGGCCACTGGAGGCGCCGAGGTCGATGGCGGCGACGGAGACGGAGGTCAAGGACGACATGATGGGCAGTCGAGGCCTATCGCAGGAACGCGGCGGCGACGCCGGCGTCGACGGGGATGTGCAGGCCCGTCGTCTGGGTCAGGTCCGGTCCCACGAGGGCGTAGACAGCGCTGGCGACGTGGTCGGGCAGCACCTCACGCTTGAGCAGGGTCCGCTGGGCGTAGAACGCGCCGAGGTCCTTCTCGTCGACTCCGTAGACCGCGGCCCGGTTGGCGCCCCAGCCGCTGGAGAAGATGCCCGAGCCCTGCACGACCCCGTCGGGGTTGATCCCGTTGACCCGGACGCCGTGCCCACCGAGCTCGGCGGCCAGCAGCCGCACCTGGTGCGCCTGGTCGGCCTTGGTCGCGGAGTACGCGATGTTGTTGGGCCCGGCGAACACCGAGTTCTTGCTGGAGATGTAGACGATGTCACCGCCCAGCCCCTGCTCGATCAGGACCTTGGCCGCGGCACGCGAGACCAGGAACGAGCCCTTCGCCATGACGTTGTGCTGCAGGTCCCAGTCCGCGACGGTCGTGTCGAGCAGCGACTTCGACAGCGACAGGCCGGCGTTGTTGACGACCAGGTCGAGCCCACCGAACGCCAGCAGGGTCGCGTCGACGGCAGCCTGCACCGCGGCCTCGTCCGACACGTCGGCCTGCACGCCCACGGCAACGTCCGTGCCACCGAGCTCGGCGGCCGCGGCCTGCGCCTTGGCCAGGTCGAGGTCGGCGATCGCGACGACGGCGCCCTGCGAGGCAAGCTTCTTGGCGATGGCCTTGCCGATGCCGGAGGCGGCACCCGTCACCAGCGCGATGCGGGTCGCGAGCGGCTTGGGTGCCGGCATCCGCTGGAGCTTGGCCTCCTCGAGCGCCCAGTACTCGATGCGGAACTTCTCCGCCTCGTCGATCGGGGCGTACGTCGACAGTCCCTCGGCGCCGCGCATGACGTTGATCGCGTTGACGTAGAACTCGCCGGCGACGCGGGCGGTCTGCTTGTCCTTGCCGAAGCTGAACATGCCGACGCCCGGCACCAGCACGATGAGCGGGTCCGCGCCGCGGATGGCGGGCGAGTCGGCGACCGCGTTGCGGTCGTAGTACGCCTGATATTCCTCGCGGTACGCCGTGTGGAGCTCGCGCAGCCGGGCGATCGAGTCCTCGACCGGCGCGCCGGCCGGCAGGTCCAGCACGAGCGGCTTGACCTTGGTGCGCAGGAAGTGGTCGGGACAGCTCGTGCCGAGCGCCGCGAGGCGCGGGTGCTCCGCCGAGGCGAGGAAGTCCAGGACGACGTCGCTGTCGGTGAAGTGCCCGATCATCGGCTTGTCGGTCGAGGCGATCGAGCGGATCGTCGGGACGAGCGCGGCGGCCTACTCGCGACGCTCGGCCTGGGCCAGCGCGGCGTAGCCGTCGAGCGCCGGGCCGAACGGCTCGGGACGGGAGTGCTGCTCGATGTAGGTCGCGGCGGTGTCGATGATCCACAGCGAGTTCTGCTCGGCCTCGGCTGAGGTGTCGCCCCACGCCGTGATGCCGTGACCGCCGAGGATGCAGCCGATCGCGTCGGGGTTCTTGGCCTTGATCTCGGCGATGTCGAGACCCAGCTGGAAGCCCGGACGGCGCCACGGCACCCACACGACCTTCCCGCCGAAGATCGTCGCGGTCAGCTGCTCGCCGTCGTCCGCCGTCGCGATCGCGATGCCGGAGTCGGGGTGCAGGTGGTCGACGTGCGCCGCGTCGACCAGGCCGTGCATCGCCGTGTCGATCGACGGCGCCGCACCTCCCTTGCCGTGCAGGCAGTAGTCGAAGGCGGCGACCATCTCGTCCTCGCGGTCGAGGCCCGGGTAGACGTCGACCAGGGCGCGCATGCGGTCGAGCCGCAGCACCGCCAAGCCGCTCTCCGTCAGGGTGCCGAGGTCGCCCCCGGAGCCCTTGACCCAGAGGAGCTCGACGTCCTCACCCGTCACCGCGTCGGTCTCGGTGCCCTTGGCCTACGTGTTGCCGCCGGCGTAGTTGGTGTTTCGCGGGTCGGCGCCGAGCCGGTTGGTCCGGGCGATCAGCTCTGCTGCGGTGTTGCCGGTGGTGTCAGTCATCTCGTGTCCTGTGT
>NZ_JAOPXQ010000278.1 GCF_025965075.1 Aeromicrobium sp. | reverse complement strand
CGCCCGCGGGAGGCCTCGGTGGGCGCTGATGGTCTGCGTCGCGGGGTCCCACCGCCTCTCCTCGGCGCCCCGCAGGACCCTGACCTGCTCGAACGGGGTCAGCCCGTCCATCGTGTAGCGCAGCGAGAAGATCGCCGCCCACGCGTCCCAGTCGGGGTCGAGCGGTCCGTCGAGCAGGTCCAGGACGGCCGCGACGGTGTCGGCGAGCACCAGGGTCGTGGGACCGACGGCCGCGACGTGGACGGGCTGGTAGCCCCACGCCCCGGCGTGCAGGGTCACGACACCATCGGGCGCGACCGCGATGCCCGGGGCGACGGCCCGGTGCATCGCGTCGTCGACGCTGCGTACCGCGCTGACGTCACCCTGCGGCATCCAGTACGCGCCGCGGCCCCCGGCGGACCGCCACGCGTGGTGCCGGCCCTGCGCGAGCAGCAGCACGTCGTCGGTGCCGAGGTCGATGCGGCCCCAGCCGGGTCGCGGCGCAGTGACCCGCCGGCGGAGGTCGTCGGTGACGTCGCCGATCACCCCGACGACGTGCGTGGCGTCGTGGTCCACGGCTCAGGCGATCTCGATGACGACGGGCGCGTGGTCGCTCGCGCCCTTGCCCTTGCGCTCCTCGCGGTCGATCCAGGCGGAGTCGACGCGGGCGGCCAGCGCCCGGGAGGCGAGGATGAAGTCGATGCGCAGCCCGCGCTTCTTGGGGAAGGCCAGCTGCTGGTAGTCCCAGTACGTGTAGACGCCCGGGCCCGGCGTGTGCGGCCGGACGACGTCGGCGTAGCCCGCGTCGACGACGGCCCGGAACGCGTCGCGCTCGGGCACCGACACGTGCGTCTTGCCCTCGAACACGCTCATGTCCCACACGTCGTCGTCCTGCGGCGCGACGTTCCAGTCGCCCGTGAGAGCGATCTGCGCCTCGGGGTTGTCCTCGAGCCAGCCGGCGGCGACCTGGCGGAGCCGCTCGAGCCACGCGAGCTTGTAGACGTAGTGCGGGTGGTCGACCTCACGCCCGTTGGGCACGTAGAGGCTCCAGACCCGGACGCCACCACAGGTCGCGCCGATCGACCGCGCCTCGAGCACCTCGGGCTCGCCGAACTGCGGCTGGTCCGCGGCAAAGGACGTCGCGACGTCCTCGAGCCCGACCCGCGAGATCAGGGCGACCCCGTTCCACTGGCTCAGCCCGAAGTGCGCGACCTCGTAGCCCATCGACGACAGCTCGAGCGAGGGGAACTGGTCCTCACGACACTTCGTCTCCTGGATCGCCAGGACGTCGACGTCGTTGCGCTCGAGCCACCCCGTCACGCGGTCGATACGGCTCCGGATGGAGTTGACGTTCCAGGTCGCGATACGCACCCGTTGAACCTATCGCAGCCCGCCCCGGAGCCCGAGCCCGTGACAGATCGCCCGCCGGCACGCATAGTGGGAGGCGTTGTCTCGGGAGGGTCGGTGTCATGCGCAGGATCTGGATCGTCGTCGTCACGCTCGTGCTCGGTGCGGGGCTGCTCGCCGCGCCGGCCGCGGCGGGGGAGCCGCCCATCAAGCTGCCAGCCAGCCCCCGCGGGCTCAAGGCGCCCGTCACGCTGCCCGACGGCGTCGACCCGGCCTCGCCCTACCTCCCGCAGGTCTCGTGCAGCCCCGTCGACATGGCCGGCGTGCTCAAGCTGCGCAACCTCGTGCTCAAGACGTACGGCGAAGGGGGGAAGGGCGGCATCTCGCGCGGCTGCACCGACGGGCTGTCCGAGCACAGCGAGGGCCGGGCCTGGGACTGGATGGTCGACGTGCACGACAAGAGCGAGAAGGCCGCGGCCGCCAACTTCCTGTCCTGGGTGACCCGCAAGGACGGCCGCAACGCCCGACGGCTCGGGATCATGTACGTCATCTACAACAAGAAGATCTGGTCGGTCTACAACACCAAGGGCGGCTGGCGGAGCAACTCCGGCCACACCGATCACGTGCACGTCTCGTTCAGCTGGAACGGCGCCCGGGGCAACGTGTCCTTCTGGACCGGCAAGGTCGGCCGCATCGACTACGGACCGTGCGCCCGCTTCAAGGGCACGTACGCCGCCCGGACCAGCACGCCCCGCGCAACGGCGTGCGCCACCCCAGGCCCGCTGCTGGCCAAGACGTCGCTGGGCCAGCGCGCCTACGGCCGGACCGGGGCCACCGTCAAGAAGGCGCAACGACTGCTCGACGTCCCCATGACGAGCCGCTTCGACAAGGCGACCTGGACCGCGGTCCGGCGCTACCAGCGGACCCACGACATCCCCCGTACCGGCGTCCTGGACCACCCGACGTGGGCATCGCTGAGCCCGGCCGACGTGACCTATCGCGCGGTCGAGGGCTACACCCGGGACGAGGCGATCGCCTACGGGATCGACCACTACTCCGACGGCGTGATCGCCCCCGGCCGGGCGGCGCGGCCCGTCGTGTTCCTGCAGACGGCGCTCGGCCTGCCCCGCACCGTGCGCAACGGCTTCTACGGGTCCGAGACGCGCGCCGCGGTCAAGCAGGTGCAGAAGAGGGCGGGCCTGACCGCCGACGGCATCGTGCGCGGCGAGGAGTGGAAGGCGCTCAGGGCGCAGCAGGGCTGACCCGCCGCGAGGGCGGTCGACGAGCCAGGTGTCCGGGCCCGCCCCAGGTGGCTGAGGCGACGCCCGGAGGCCTGCCGCACCGCGCCGGGGCGGACTATCGTCGGCGGCATGGACCTGGCGGCGACGCGGGACTTCGAGACGTACGGGACGACGCACGTGTCGGCCCTCGCGGTGTTCGTCCTCGGCGCGGTGGCGGTCGTCCTCCTCGGTCGCCGGATCGGCGGCACACCGGCCGAGCAGGTCGTCCGACGCACGTTCGCGATCGCGATCGCGTGCTTCGCGATCCCGGTGCAGGCGATCCAGCTCGTCCCGGGGGAGTGGGACCTGCAGACGTCCCTGCCACTGCACCTGTGCGATCTGGCCTGGATGGTCGCGGTGCACGCTCTGTGGACCGGCCACCAGCTGTCGGCGACGATCATCTATCTGTGGGGCATCAGCCTCACGACCCAGGGGATGCTGACGCCGGAGCTCTCGTCGGACTTCCCGGACCCGCGCTTCCTGATGTTCTGGGGCATGCACATGCTGATCGTCTGGGCATCGTTCTTCCTGGTCGTGGGCCTGCGGATCCTGCCGACGTGGCACACCTACCGGCAGACCGTCGCGGTCACGCTGGGCTGGGCGGCGGCCACGTACGTCTTCAACATCGCGGTCGGCACCAACTACGGCTTCCTCAACCGACTGCCGAGGACCGCGTCGCTGCTCGACCTCCTCGGACCGTGGCCGGTCTACGTCGTGCTGGCCAATGCGATCCTCCTGGCGGGGTGGGCGCTGCTGACCTGGCCGTGGACGCTTCCATCGACGGCAGGCCCGACCACCCGCAATCCCCTCCGCGGGACCGATCTTCCCTAGACTCGACCCATGGGTGCCTACCTCGAGGACTACGCGGCGGTCGGCGTCATCATCCTGGTCGGGACCGGGCTGGCCGCGGCGATGCTCGGCGTCAACCGGTTGATGCGGCCACACGTCGCCGCCGGCGAGAAGCACGTGACGTACGAGTCGGGGGTCGACCCGGTCGGCGAGGGCTGGTCGCAGTCGACCGTCCGCTACTACGTCTATGCGTTCCTCTACGTCATCTTCGCGGTCGACGCGGTGTTCCTGTTCCCGTGGGCCGTCGTGCTGGAGGACATCGGTCGCGCTGCCGCGGTCGAGATGGGCATCTTCATCGGCATCCTGGTCGTCGGCCTGGCGTACGCCTGGCGCAAGGGGGTGCTGTCGTGGACGTCGTAGGCCCCGCGAAGTCCGGACAGGTCGACCTGCCCATGCCCACCCTCGCCCCGGCGACGTTGGGCATCGGCTCGCAGATCGCCCCCAAGCCGGCCCGCTACCTGCTCAACTGGGGCCGCAAGTACTCCCTGTGGGTCTTCAACTTCGGCCTGGCCTGCTGCGCCATCGAGTTCATCGCGACGTCGATGTCGCGCCACGACTTCATCCGGCTCGGCGTCATCCCGTTCGCGCCGGGACCGCGCCAGGCCGACCTGATGGTCGTCTCCGGGACCGTGACGGACAAGATGGCGCCCGCGATCAAGCGGCTCTACGACCAGATGCCCGAGCCGAAGTACGTCATCAGCTTCGGCTCCTGCGCCAACTCCGGCGGCCCCTACTGGGACTCCTACTCCGTGACGAAGGGCGTCGACCAGATCATCCCCGTCGACGTGTACGTCCCGGGGTGCCCGCCGCGTCCCGAGGCGCTGCTCAACGGCATCGTCACTCTGCAGGACAAGATCGCGGGGGAGAACCTCGCCGAGCGCTACCAGCGCTCCACCACGTCGCTGCTCAGCCCGCGGATCCCGCCCCCCGAGGCCGGCCCGTGACGCTCGAGGACAACGCCTTCGGCCCCCCGCACCGCGTCGTCGAGGCCGCCGTGTGGCACGACGCCGTGGTCCAGCTCAAGCGGGACGGCTACACCTACTTCGACTGGCTGTCAGCGGTCGACGAGCACCCCGAGGGATTCCGGCTCGTCCTGCACGTCGCCCGGGTCAAGCCCCTGGACCACCTGCTGCTGGTCGCCTACCTCGACCGTGACGAGCCCGTGATCGCCTCGATCGCGGACGTCTTCGCCGGTGCCGCGTGGCACGAGCGGGAGACCCACGAGATGTTCGACATCTCCTTCGGCGTCGACCTGGCCCCGCTGCTCCTCCCGGACGGCTTCGAGGGGCATCCGCTGCGCAAGGAGTTCGTCCTGGCCTCCCGGGTCGCCAAGCCGTGGCCGGGCGCCAAGGAGCCGGGCGAGAGCGACGCCGAGTCCGCGCACTCCCCGGGCCGCCGCCGCATCAAGCCCCCGGGCGTCCCCGACCCCCACGAGTGGCCCAGCCCAGATTCGCGGAGTTCTGCACCGTCTGGGGCCGGCGAAACGGTGCAGGACCCCGCAAATCTGGGACGGGGTCGCGATGAGTGAGCTCCTCGACGCCGTGCTGCGGTGCCTCCTGGTCCTCGGGGCCTTCCTGACCCTGCCGCTGCTGGTCGGCCAGATGGAGCACAAGGCCATGGCGCACATGCAGAGCCGGGTCGGCCCGATGGCCGCCGGCGGGTTCCACGGCTGGGCGCAGCTCGTCGCCGACGGGGTCAAGTTCGTCCAGAAGGAGAGCATCGTCCCGGCGGCCGCGGACCGCAAGGTCTTCGAGCTCGCGCCGGCCGTCGCGCTGGTGCCCTATCTCGTGGCGCTGCTCGCGATCCCGCTCGGCCCGTTCTTCGGCCAGGGCAACCTGATCGGCCAGGACCTCGACCTGGGCCTGTTCTTCGTCCTCGCGGCGATGAGCGTCGGCGTGCTGGGAACACTGATGGGCGGTCTGGGCAGCGGCAACAAGTACTCCTACATCGGCGGCATGCGGGTCGCCGCCCAGCTCATGTCGTACGAGCTGCCGATGGTCCTCGCCGCGGCCAGCGTCGCGATGCTGGCCGGGACGCTGTCGCTGATCGGCATCGCCGAGGCGTGGGAGCCGTGGTGGCTCCTGGCCCAGCTGCCGGGTCTCGTGGTGTTCTTCGTCGCCGGGCTGGCCGAGCTGCAGCGCCCGCCGTTCGACGCCCCGCTGGCCGACGCCGAGCTCGTCATGGGTCCGCTGACGGAGTACGGCGGGATGCGCTTCGCGATGTTCCTGCTGGCCGAGTACGCCGGCATCGTCGTGCTCGCCGGGCTGACGACGGTGCTGTTCCTCGGCGGCTGGGCCGGCCCGTGGTCCGACCAGCTGGGCTGGGCCTGGTCGCTGCTCAAGATCGTGCTGATCTCGTTCCTGGTGATCTGGGCCCGCGTGGCGTACCCCCGCCTGCGTGAGGACCAGGTCAACTCCCTGGCGTGGAAGGTCCTGGTGCCGTTGGCGCTGGCCCAGATCACGTTCACGACCGTGCTGGTGGTGTGGTGATGGCGTGGTGGGGCAAGGGCCTGGCCCAGGGGCTGGCCGTGACGTGGAAGAACCTGACGCACCGCAGCGTCACGGCGCACTATCCCGACGTCGAGCCGGACCTGCCACCGCGCAGCCGGGGCGTCATCGCGCTGCAGGAGGAGAACTGCACGTCCTGCATGCTGTGCGCCCGGGAGTGCCCGTCGTGGTGCATCACGATCGACTCGCACAAGGAGGTCATCCCGGCGACGACCGAGGGTGGCCGTGACCGCAGCCAGAACGTCCTCGACGTCTTCGACATCGACTACTCGATCTGCATGTACTGCAGCATCTGCATCGAGGTCTGCCCCTTCGACGCCCTGCACTGGTCGCCGGAGTTCGCGTACGCCGAGGGCGACCTCAAGGACCTGACCCACGACATGAACCGGCTCCGCACCTGGATGGGCACCGTCCCGCCGCCGCAGGCGCTCGACGCCAAGGCCGAGCAGGGCAAGGAGCTCACGACGTACGAGGCCTCCCTGCCGCGCGAGCCGGAGGCCGAGCAGTGAGCCTCACCGAGCTGGTGTTCCTGGTCCTCGCGGTCGTCGCGGTCGGCTCCGCCCTGCTGTCGATGACGAGCGGCCAGCTCGTGCACTCCGCCCTGTGGCTCGTCGTGACCCTGGGCGCCGTCGCGGGGTGCTTCCTGCTGATGACGGCCGAGTTCGTTGCCTGGGCGCAGGTGCTGGTGTACGTCGGCTCGGTCGTCGTGCTGGTCATCTTCGCGCTGATGCTGACCCGGCAGTCGACGGGTCAGAAGTCGGCCGAGGTCACCGGCAACCGCTGGATCGCGGCGCTCCTCGGCGTCGTCGCGGCGGTCGGGCTCGGCGCGACCATGATCGCGGGATTTCGCGGTGAGGAGATCGAGGGCCGCCGCATCGGCACGGCCGGCTCGCTCGGCCACGCCCTGTTCACCGACTGGGTGCTGCCCTTCGAGATCCTCAGCGGCGTCCTGCTGGCGGCGCTGATCGGCGCGATCGTCATCTCCCGGTCAGGGTCCGATCGCTGATGCCGCTGCTCTACCCGCTGCTCCTCGCTGCTGCCCTCTTCGGGATCGGTCTCTACGGCGTCCTCGCCCGGCGCAACGCGGTCCTGATGTTGCTCGGCGTCGAGCTCATGCTCAACGCGGTCAACCTCAACCTGGTCGCGTTCGACGCCTGGTTCGCCGACGCGCTGCACACCGGGCAGGTGCTGACCCTGTTCACGATCACCCTCGCCGCGGCCGAGATCGGCCTGGGGCTGGCAATTGTCCTCGCGCTCTTCCGCGCCGTCCGCTCGATCGATGTCGACCGGGTGGGGGAGGACGCGTGAGGGGCCTGGGCCGGCACTGGATCTACGTCGTCCTGACCGCGGCCCTCGCGGTCGCGGTCGCGATCTGGGCGATCCCGGAGCTGGGGGGCCGAGTCTCCTACTCCGGCACCTTCGGACCGGCACCGTCCACGCCGCCGCCCCTTCCGTCGCTCTCGCCCGACCTGTTCCTGTTCCCGACCTCGGCGCAGATCGCGCTGCTGGCGGTCGGCATCGGCCTGCTGGTGCAGATCTACTCCACGGCCTACCTCGGCCACCACCCGCGCTACCGGTCGTACGCCCTGATCATCGTGCTGTTCCTCGTCGCGATGCTCGCCGTCGTCGGCACGACCAACCTGTGGGTCCTGCTGGTGGGCTGGGAGGTCATGGGCCTGTGCTCCTACCTCCTGATCGGCCACGAGTGGCAGACCGGCGAGGCCCGGGCCGGCGCCGCCAAGGCATTCCTGGTGACGCGCATCGCCGATCTCGGGCTGGTGCTGGCGATCCTCGTGATCGGCGAGACCTACGGGACGTATGACCTCCTCGGCGCCGAGCTGGGCGCCTCGGAGGGTGTGCAGCACCCGACCGCGATCGGCCTGCTGGTCCTCGTCGCGGTCATGGGCAAGTCCGCCCAGTTCCCGCTCCACACCTGGCTGCCCGACGCGATGCCCGGCCCGACCCCGATCACGGCCCTGATCCACGCCGCCACGATGGTGGCCGCCGGCGTCTACCTCGCCGCGCGGCTCTTCCCGCTCTACTCCAGCTCGGAGGTCGTGGTCACCGCGATGGCGGTCGTCGCCGGCACCACGATGCTGCTGGGTGCCCTGTTCGCGCTGGTGCAGACCGATCTCAAGCGGGCGCTGGCGTGGTCGACGGTCAGCCAGCTGGCACTCATGTTCGCCGCGATCGCGACGGGCGACCCGGAGGCGGGGACGGACCACCTGCTCTCGCACGGCGTGTGGAAGGCACTGCTGTTCCTCGGCTGCGGCTGCCTGATGCACGCCGTCGGCTCGAGCGGCCTGTCCACGATGGGCGGGCTGCGTGACCGGATGCCCACGACCTTCGTGACCATGACGATCGGCTTCGCCGCCCTGGCCGGCATCGTGCCCACGGTCGGCTTCTTCACCAAGGACTCCGTCCTGCACGCCGTGCTGGAGGCCGGGGACGGGGACCACGGGGTCGCGGCCCCGGTGGCGTACGTCCTGCTGGCCGTCACACTCGTCACGTCGTTCCTGACCGCGGCCTACGCGACCCGGCTCTGGGTCCTGGCCTTCTTCGGTCCCGCTCACGCGGCGGAGGGCCGCGAGGTGCACGAGGCCCCGCGGGCCATGGTCGGTCCGCTCGTCGTGCTGGCGGTCGCGACGTTCGCGCTGTCGATCGGTCAGCCGTTCCACCTCGGGATCGGTGTGGTCGGAACGCTCGTCGCCCTCGCCGGCGTCGGCTTCGTCCTGTGGCGCCGGCGCGCGGGCTCGGCGCTCGCCTGGGCGCCCCGGCCGCTGGCCGCCGAGCTCGGCATCGACCGGGCCTACGACCACTGGATCCCCGCCGCCACGCGGGCCGCCTCCCGCGGCGTGATCGACGTCGACTCCGACGCGGTCGACGCCTATCCGCGGGGCTCGGCGGTCCTGTCCGACACCGTGTCGAAGGGGCTGGGCCTGGTGCAGTCCCGCAACGTCCAGCGCTACGCGACGGTCATCGCGGCCGGCGTCGTCCTCCTGACCGTGGTGGCGGTGATCTGGTCATGATCGTGACCGCCCTGGCCGTGCCGTTCGCGGTCGGCCTGCTGCTGATGGTGCTCCGCCGGTTCGTCGCCGGGCCCGTCGCCGGGATCGTCGGCGCCGTCGCGATGACGGTGTCGCTGGTCCTGCTGGGCCTGGTCTGGGAGGGCCGCGACGTCGTCTCCGGCGAGGTCGACGAGGCGTGGATCGAGCCGCTCGGCGCCCGCCTGCACCTGGGGGTCACGGCCCTGTCGTGGCCGTTCCTGCTGATGACGGCGTTCGTCGGCGTGCTGTGCTGCGTGTGGCTCGTCGCGGCGGACACCTCACCGGGCCTGGTCGGCCTGGTCCTGGTCATCAGTGCCTCCTCGATGGGTGTGTTCAGCTCGCTGGACCTGCTGCTGTTCTTCGTGTTCTTCGAGCTCGCGCTGATCCCGATGTGGTTCGTCATCGCGTGGTGGGGGAGTTCCAGCTCCAGCTCGTCGGGTGCGGACAGCACTCGTGGGGGTTTCACGAACGGTGGTCGCTTTGCGGCCACGGACGGTGCTCGCTCCGCGGCCACCAAGTTCCTGCTCTTCACCGTCACGGGCTCGGCGCTCCTGCTCGTCGGCATCGTGGTCGTCGCGCTGGACTCCGGCTCCCTGGAGATCCTCGGGATGCGGTCGACCTCGCTCGCCGCGGTCGTCCTGATCTGCCTGGGCTTCGCGGTCAAGACGCCGGTCGTCCCGCTGCACACCTGGCTGCCCGACGCCCACGGCAAGGCTCCGACGGTCGGGTCGGTGCTGCTCGCGGCGGTGTTCCTCAAGCTCGGAACCTACGGCCTGATCCTGCTCGGGACGAGCCTGGCCCGGTTCGAGGACGTCGCGCCCTACCTCGCGCTCGGTGGTGCCGTCGGGATCGTCTGGGCGGCGCTGGCCTGCTACGGCCAGGACGACCTCAAGCGCCTCATCGCCTACTCCAGCGTGGGGCACATGGGCTTCGTCGTCATCGCGCTGTCGACCGGGACCGGGGCGGGCCTCGCCGGCGCGGTGTTCGGGTCGGTCGCCCACGGGGTCATCACGGCCATGCTGTTCTTCGCCGCCGGATCGCTCAAGGACCGGTTCGGCACGGCGTCGATGGCCGCGATCGGCCGCGGGCTCTACGGGCGTACGCCGTGGCTGTCCGTCGCGTTCGTGCTCGCGGCAGTTGCCAGCCTCGGGCTCCCCGGGCTGGCCGGCTTTTGGGGTGAGCTGCTGGCGCTCCGCGCGGCGTACGAGGTCGGCGACGTGCTGACCCAGCCCGTCGCGTGGACCGCGCTGGGCCTCGCGCTGCTCGGTGTCGCCCTGACGACGGCCTACTTGGTCCGCGCCATCCGGCTGCTGGCGCAGGGGGAGCCGGTGCCGGCGGACGCCGACCGCGACCTCGCCGTCCGCGAGTCGGTCGTGCTCGGCGCGCTCGCGATCGCGGTGGTCGTCCTGGGACTGTGGCCGGCGCCGATCCTCGACCTGTACGACTCGGCGGTCGTGGCGGTCACCGGATGAACATCCCCATTGACTGGGCGCTCGCCGGCCCCGCCGCGATCCTCGGCCTCGGCGCGCTCGTGGCGCTCATGGTCGACGCCTTCTTCACCCGTCGGACGTGGCTCGGCTCGGGCCTGACCGCCAGCGCGGCGACAATCCTGGCCGGCGCCCACCTGGTGCTGCGACGGGACGACATCCCGACCTACACCGTGGCGCTGTCGGTCATCATCCTCGCCGGGCTGCTGTTCGTCCTGGTGGCGTCCAACGTCTCAAACTTCGAGACCGCGATGCCACCGGGGGAGTACCACTTCCTGCTGCTCGCCGCCGGGGCCGGAGCGCTGCTGATGGTCGCGGCACGGGACCTGGTGACGTTGATCGTCGCGCTCGAGCTGTTGTCGCTGCCGTCGATCGCACTGGTCGGGCTGCGCCAGGGCGACCGGCGGGCGATCCGGTCCGCGTGGACGTTCTTCCTGGCCTCGGTCGTGTCGACCGCCGTCACGTTGATGGGCGTCTCGTTGCTCTACGGCATCGCCGGGTCGCTCGACTACCGTCACCTGCGCCGTGGGCTGGCGACGGCCGACGTCCCCGACACCGTCATCGCGGTCGCGGTCGCGCTGACCGTCATCGGCCTGCTGTTCAAGCTCGGCGCCGTGCCGTTCCACGTGTGGATCCCGGACACATACGCCGGCGCGCCGGTCATGGTCGCGGCGTTCCTGTCGACGGTCTCCAAGGCCGCCTCGCTGGGCGCGCTGCTGGTGCTCGTCAGCGTCGCGTTCCCCTCCGCGCACGGCACCTGGCAACCCGTGCTGGCCGTCGTCGCCGCGGTGACCATGACGATCGGCAACCTCGGCGCGCTGCGGCAGACCGAGGCGATCGGCCTGCTGGCGTGGTCGTCCGTCGCCCAGGCGGGCTTCCTGCTGGCTCCCGCGACGGCGGTCCTGACGATCGGGGGACTGCCGGCGCCGGTGCAGTACCTCGCGGTCTACGCGCTGGCCAACCTCGTCGCGTTCGCCGCCCTGGCGGTGCTGCTGCGTCTGCGTGGCAGCACCCGGATCGAGGACCTGCGGGGGCTTGTCCGGAGCGACCCGTGGATGGGCCTGCCGCTGGTGTTCGCGATCCTGACGCTGGCCGGGTTCCCACCGGCGGTCATCGGCCTGGTCGCGAAGTACGTCGTGATCCGGCCCGTCGTCGACTCGGACCACCTGTGGCTCGCGGTCGTCATGGGCCTCAACGTCATGCTGGGGCTGGTGTACTACCTGCGCTTCATCGTCACGCTGTGCGACGTCGCGGACGGCGAGCCGTACGTCAGCCCGTCCCCGCCGGTGTCGGTGCGCTTCGCCAAGGCCACGGTCCTGATCGGCACCGTCGGGCTCCTGGTCCTGAGCGTGTGGCCGGGGCTCCTCCTCGACCACCTGCCGTAGGTCGGCCCAGCGGGGGAGTGGCCGTCCCGGCCTGGTCCCGGTCGGGCTCCAGAGCGGCCCCAGTCGCCGGTGTCACGGTGGGCGGGACCGACGGCGGGCTGACGTTCGGGACTCGGCCGTGACCGGAGATCAGCGGTAGTTGGTGAACTGCACCGCGAAGTCGAGATCGGCGCCCTTGAGGAGTGCGATGACCTCCTGCAGGTCGTCGCGCTTCTTGCTGGTCACGCGGAGCTCGTCGCCCTGGATCTGCACCTTGATGCCCTTGGGGCCCTCGTCGCGGATCAGCTTGGAGACCTTCTTGGCCTGCTCCTGGTTGATGCCCTCGCCGAAGTCGCAGTTGATCTTGACGTCCTTGCCGGACTGCCGGGGCTCACCCTCCTCGAGGGACTTGAGCGAGATGCCGCGCTTGATCAGCTTGTCCTTGAACACGTCGAGCACCGCGAGCGCCCGCTCGTCGGCGTTGGCGGTGATCTCGATGCCCCACTCGCCGCTCCACTTGATCTCGGCGCCGGTGTTCTTGAAGTCGTACCGGGTCTGGATCTCCTTGACCGCCTGGTTCAGTGCGTTGTCGGCCTCCTGGCGATCGATCTTGCTCACGATGTCGAACGACGAGTCGGCCATGGGGTGCTCCTGAAGCATTGCGGTGGGTCTGATTTCTCTCAGCCTAATCGGCTGCGATAGTGTTGCTTGTCGTTGCCCCGGCAACACCCCGGCAGGTTGCCCGAGTGGCCAAAGGGATCTGACTGTAAATCAGACGGCTCAGCCTACGCAGGTTCGAACCCTGCACCTGCCACAGCATGACAAGAAGCCCCTGACCTGCGGAAACGCGGGTCGGGGGCTCTCTCGTGTCCGCTTGAATGGCGTCTGATCTGCCTTTTCGCACCGCGCGGGCCGCAAGTCTCTGACCTGCGGAAATGTGAATCGACTGCTGAGGTCGGGGGGAATAGCGGGGGAAATTCGGGGGAAACGCGGCGCGAGGTTCGTGCTGAGCCGCTCATCTGGGGGTTCTCGGGAAAGATGCGCGGCTGGGATCTGAGGAAGAGTCAGACGCCGAACACCGACGGTGCCAACCGACTGTTGTCCGTCAATCGCGCTGAGATGAAGCGACTCCTCGAGTCCGGCCAGGCCTGTCGGGGACCTTTGGGTTCTCATGGTTCCGGCGTCGCATGGTCAGTCATTCGCGGTTCGGATGCACTTCACGACGTGGTGCAAGGGTCCAAAGTCGTTTGGTCCATTTCGTCCGATTGACGCCAGGCATCGGTGGTGGAGTCAGCACATCCGAGCC
>NZ_JAOPXQ010000270.1 GCF_025965075.1 Aeromicrobium sp. | reverse complement strand
TCGCGCGGGACCTCCCAGGGCTTCGTGCGGCCGATGTTGAGGGAGTGTCGGACATGCGGCTGGGGATCGTCGGAACTCACGGAGGACTGGCGGACCTCGAGCGGGTGACCAAGGCCCTCAACCGTCTGATCTCGGTCTACAAGGTGTCGGCCCAGCTGATGTAAGCGCCAGACGCCCATGACCATCAGAAAAGGTTGTTGGGGCTGAGGTGGCGCGGATTGACCAGTCCGCACTGCTGCGCTCATAACCCAGAGGTCACAGGTTCAAATCCTGTCCCCGCTACAAAAGGAAACTGCGCTCGCAGTTTTGACTGAAGGCCTTCCAGGCGAGATCTGGGAGGCCTTCAGTGTTTTCTCCGTCGCCGCACCGTGCCACCACTCGGCCGTTTGCCATGGCACTCTGCCCAGCCCTCGCACTGTCGTCGGCCGGGGCGTTTCGTGCGCTCTCGAAAACGGGTGTGCCATGTCCGTGCCTGTGCCTTGGTCCCATGAGCGCGAGCTCGTGGCAGATCCCCTGAGTGTCAGTGAGGCTCGTGGGTTCGTCGCCGAGGTGCTCGTTGAACACAACCTCGCCTTGTTGGTGGGCGTTGTCGAGTTGGTCGTGAGCGAGCTAGCCACCAACGCCTTGCTTCACGCGGGAAGCTCGTTCACCGTCAGGTTGCGGATAGCGCTGGGCCAGGCCGTCGTCCTGGAGGTCCAGGACGGTTCCCAGTCCAGCACGGCCGTCGTGGCAGCCGCTGCTCTGGCCACAACCAAGGTAGCTACGGACGGCCAGGAGGGAATGGGCCACGGGTGGGCGTCGCTCACCGACGCCGAGCTGCGCGTTGTCTGCTGCGTGGCTCGGGGGATGACCAACCGCACGGTCGCCGGGGAGCTCTACCTCTCCCGCCACACCGTGGACGCCCACCTCAAGCACATCTACCTCAAGCTCGACATCCACTCGCGGGTCGAGCTGACAGTGCTGGCCGTGCAGCACCGCGTTCACGTGAGCTGTCCCAACTCGCATGCAGCGGCCGCAGACAGTGACACCGGGGTCGTCTCCGTGGAGCAGAGACTCCCTCGAATCCCCTGACCGAGGGACCTGTGTCATCGGCGTGAGGCGGGAGCACGCACCGGGCGGCTCGTGGGACCTGCGGATGCCATGCGCGGGTGGAACGTCCTCATCTGCCGCGATGTACGGTCGAGCACCGGCCTGCGTCCCACCGCGTCGCCTCAGGTCTGCTTGGTCAGCAGCATGTCCTTCGACACGTTGAGGCGGACGGTGTTGTCCTCCACCCCGTCGACCTCGGTGGCGGAGACGTAAGCGTCGCGGGCGAACAGGCCCTTGCGGTCGACCTTGAGGTAGCCGGTGAGCAGCAGGCGCGCAGCGAACGGGCGCGGCACGTCCGGCATCACGTCCGGGTCCTCGCCCTGGATGCTGATCGCCTGGGGATCACCCAGCTTGACGAACTCCACCTTGCCGACCTCCTCGCCGTTCACGTCGACGACCTTCATGCCCTCGTAGACCTTCTCGATCGGCCCGATCCGGTCGATGGATCCGCGGTACTCGTCGTGCCGCTGGACGTCGGTGCTACCTCGCTCGGTCAGCAGCCGCTGCGCCCTGGCCACCTCCTCCTCGGTGCCATGGACGACCAGCAGGTAGTTGCCGGTGCGGACGAACTCCTCGTACTTCGGGAGGTGCTTCTTGGCCACGAAGTGTCCGAGGAGGGCGCCCACCGCGCCCCCCAGAAGAGCGCCCTCCGCGGCGCCGACCGCAGCCGCCGCCAGCGGGCCAAGGACGACGAGGGGGCCAAGTCCCGGGATGAAGAGCACCGCGGCCCCGCTCATGACGCCGAACAGCCCTCCCACCCAGGCTCCCGTTGCCGCACTGGGACCCGCGAGGTCACCGGTGGTGACGAACCCACTGATGAGGATCTCGCTCTCCATGTCCTTTCCGACGATCGAGATCCGGTCGACCGGGACGTCCCTCTTCGCGAGCTCGATGACCGCCTGCTCGGCGGCGGCGAGGTCGGGGAAGACAGCGATGACGGCCTGGTCGCCCGCGCTGACCGGACGGGAGTCGGTGGTGGGTGGATTGCTGCCGAGGGTGCGAGAGGGATCCACCTGAGTGACCAGTCGCGTGCTCGGGTCGCTGCCCACGGGATTGGCTCCGGTCTGGGTGACGGGATCGGTCATGACGGGCTCCTCGAGTGCTCGACCCGGATGGCCGCGGCGCACTGTCCCCACCATGTCTCGAAGTGGTAGCCCTCGCATCCCGCGATCACGTGCCATTGCGACGACACCGACACGTCAGCGAACGAGCTTGGCCACTCGCTTGCCCACCTCGTACGTTCCCCAGCCCGCGTGGAGCAGGGCCCGGCGACGATCGGGACGGGCGGCTGGTAGGTCTGGTCAGCACCGGGTGTGCGGTCTCATACCCAGCCCATCGCACATGGGTCGGTAGCCGTTCGCGATTCGCCCCGCACCCCCCGCCTGCAATGTGCTCGCAGACGCACGCTGGAGCCGCGGGTGGGGGGCGCGTCGGCCATCCAGATCCGGCCACGCATGCGCGCGCACCATCAACGGCAGCTGTGGGCGCTGGCGACGCCGGCCCTAGCCTCTCCCCGCCCATTCGGCGCCGGGTGCCGAGTCGGTCAGCATGGCGAGGGCGATCGCCTCCACGACCATCAGGCCGTCCTGGACCACCTTCCACTGCTTGTTGATCGTCCGGTCGTTCTCGAGGACGGCGGCGATCACCGCCGCGACGTCGGCTCGGGGGATGTCACCTTCCGGGACGTCTCGCCCGATGACGACTCGGCGCCGCCCCGGGTCGTCGGTCAGCCACCCAGGCCGCAGGATCGTCCAGTCGAGCCCGCTGGCCCGCAGCGCCTCGTCGGCCTCGCGTTTCGCCTCGATGTAGGCGCGCCACACCGGTGACGCATCCGCGGGAACTGGGTCGTCGAGGGCCATCGCGGAGACCTGTACGAAGCGCCGGATACGAGCGCCCTTGGCCCCGTCGATCGACTTCAGCGAACCCTCGAGATCGTCCGTGCGCTTGCGCTCGACCTTGCCGTCGGGACCGGCTCCAGCGGCGAACACCACGGCCCGGCACCCGTCGAAGGCACGCGTGAAGTCCTCCGCCGTGGACGCCTCGATGTCGAGCAGACGGACCTCGGCGCCCAGTTCCTCGAGCTGCGGGCTGTGGGCCTCGTTGCGGACCAGCGCGACCGGCGTGTGGCCGGCTCGAACCAGCAGGGGATGGAGGTGGCGGGCCACCTTCCCGTGGCCCCCGACGACAGCGACTCTGGCCATTCATCCACGGTACGTGTCGGGGGCCTCCGGGAGAGCCCGTGAATACGGGATATTCCGAGCCCTCGGGCGCCGAGGAACGGCAGCGCCCACCCGAAGGCGTACGGCCCGGGCGTCGACCGGGTCAATGCGTTCCCAACGGGCTAGGAGCAGGCGCCGGCCGGCGCGCGCCTCGGACGCGAACGTGGTCGTGACGAACTACCCCCGCTTCCCGACGGTGCCGCCGACCGGGCTACGACCCCGAGGCCGTCACAGCCGGCTGCGTCGTTCCACCTCAGGTCCTGGGCGACGGCGCTGTCCGAGAGCTGGGCAAGGGCTGCCCGGGCGCGGGCCGACCTGTCGACGACGGGAGCGGCCGCAGAGCTTGAGCAGGTCTGCTTCACGGGCGCCTGGGTCTCGGAGGCACGTCGAGCAGTCCACAGGTCCGGTCTCGCCAGGGAGACGACGAGGCGCTCCTCACGGTGCCCAGCCCGCTCGCCACGGACGAGGCGGACGCGGTCCGGAGCACGTCGTTCGGGTGACGGACGGGCTCCGCGCGGGGTTGCTCGCCGGCCTCCCCGCCTCTCTGAGGTAGCTCGCTACAGCAGGAGGTCGAAGATCCGGATGGCGCGGTCCCAGTGCTCGGTCTGCGGGTTGACCAGGTCCCCCTCGAGGATCGGGAACATCCGCGCGACGGCGACGCCCAGCCCGCCCGCGACCAGCGGGAGCTGCGCCTGGGCCTCGTCGCTGTAGGTCACATCAAGCGGCGGTCGCCTGGTGAGCTGCTCGAGGATTGCCTCCAGCGACACTTCCTGATCGATCGCCACGAAGGCGTGGATGGACTCCTGAAGTCCCTTGGTGATCGGCAGGTCCTGCGGCTCGATGACGTCGCGGCCGTTCGCCTTCGCGTTCGCCTGCCCCCGCAGCAAGAGGTCGTAGATCTTGTCGTTCACGAAGTCGTCGAAGCGGCGCAGGTCGTCCTTGTCGACGTCGAGACCGGCGGCCGCGCGGAAGAAGCGTTCGAATCGGGCGACGCCGAAGAGCTCCATCGTCAGTCCTCCTATGTTCTCGGTCGTCCCAGCCTCCCACCCGGGGCACGACGAGACATCCCGGATACCCGGGATGTGCCGATCCGCCCGGCGACCGAGGATGGATGAGGGATCTCGGCCGCTAGGGCACCCGATCGACTTCCGGAAGGATCAGGACCGATGGCAGACACCTCGACGACGAACCGCCAGGGCTGGGTGGAAGGTTTGGACCGACTGACGAAGGACCGCGAGGGACACGACGTCACGATCGAGGTCCTGGACCGTTCGTTCGGCGACCAGAGGGAGGTCGAGCGCCTGCCGTTCGCGTACACGGCGTACGACCTCAAGGACGACGTGGTGGTCGTGGCCGTGGGCGGGAGGTCCTCGAGCCACCCCGTCGTGCTCCGCCACATGGTCCCGCACCCGCGCGAGGTCGACATCGACCTGGACGCGGGCGCCTTTCGAGCCGTCGAGCAGGACGGCACCACGACCATCGTGACCTTCTTCCCCCCGTCCCGCGGCTGACGGCCCGTGCTTCCCAGGTCTGGGTCGACGTTGAAGCGCCTTTGGCGAGCCGCATCGACATCCAGGGCCTGGACCTCGCGAGGCGCTCGGGCCGGGGCTCTATCAACAGCCGCCAGGACCGCGACTCCGGCCTGCAGAGCGGACAGGACATCCGCAAGCCTGGAGGCGAGCGCGTACAAGACTGCTGCATACCGCCGCCAGTCGGCTAGCCCGACTCGAAAGACCTACGCCGGCGAACGGGCGAGGCTCCCGTGGTGAGCCGCGGGGTGCTCGTCGTGATTCAACGTGTGAGCATTTTCCAGCGGGCGGACAATAGCTATAACGGGGAACACCGTCGAAATTGCACCATGCTGATCCTCACTAGGGCCTTGGACCAGGGCGTCACGGCAAGGAACGCGACACCCCGCCAGTTCTTCCTGTCCCATGCCCGTGGCTACAAGCTGGACCGCGAGATCGCCGCCGGGGCTGCGCCAGAATCGAGCCCGCTCCGCGCGCTTCGGGCCCAGATTCTCGTCCGGCCGTCGTTCCGGCGCACACTCGCGCGACGTGTGGAACAGCTCCTTGAGGAGGCGGGGCCTCCGCCGCGGGTTGCGGGATGTCGAATGGCCCCCTGGAGCACCCGGATCCTTGAGGCGGCCGGCGCGCTGCAGATGCTGATCGATCGGCTTCAGGCGCCAGCGCCAGTGCCGGCCCGGGGAGTGGCTGGAGTCAGAGTCCTGCTCATAGATGGCGCCGGACCGCTGTATTACCCAGGAGCCAACGACCACCTTGGACTCGTTGTCCTGGAGATTGTCGAACAACTTGAACCCCTCACCAACTGGTGAGCGATCCACGGATCCATCGCGCGTGGCTGAGATGATCCGCGGCAAATCGACCAGGGACCATGCTGTGCGGACCAGCGGCTCACGAGATTTTTGCGTCGGAGCCAATTCGAACGCAGTGCCTGGCCCGGCGCTCCTGTGTCGACCTATGGCGATGACGACTGCGTACACGCCAGGTCGTTGACCTGCACCGCGTCCAGCGTTATCGTCAAAGTTGTCTGACAACTTCGGGGGAAATGGGGCACGGCAAGCAGGAGGAGCGATGGCGGACAAGTCACGTGCTATGGGAAAGGTCACCTACCAAGAGGCCGCGGAGGGATATTTCGAGAAGCGGCAGCTGCGCCGCCACGCCGCCTTCTGGTCACTGTGGGCGCTGGGCGTCGGCGCCGTCATCTCCGGCGACTTCTACGGCTGGAACCTCGGCCTCGATGCCGGTGGCTTCGGCGGGCTGCTGATCGCCGGGATCGTCATCACGATCATGTACTACGGACTCTGCTTCAGCATTGCCGAGATGTCGCCCGCGCTGCCGCACACCGGTGGCGCCTACTCGTTCTCCCGGTCCGCGATGGGCCCATGGGGCGGTTTCATCACCGGCCTGGCCGAGAACATGGAGTACGTCATCACGCCGGCGGTCGTCGTGGGCGCGATGGGCTTCCTGTCGCACGACATCGTCGTTGACCTGTCCGGCAACGACGGGGACTGGAACAGCCCGGTGTGGTGGTGGCTCATTTTCTACGTCGTCTTCGTCGGGGTCAACATCCTCGGCGTCGAGATCACGTTCCGCTTCACCGTGGTGATCACCGTTCTGGCGCTCGGCATCCTCGCGTTCTTCTACGTTGCGGTGCTCGTCAAGGGATCCTTCGACAGCAGCCTGCTCACCAACATCCCGCCCGACGAGGGCGAGAGCTCCTTCCTGCCGAAGGGCGTCGCGGGGATCTTTCCGGCCTTGCCATTCGCGATCTGGTTCTACCTCGCGATCGAGGAGTTGCCGTTGGCCGCTGAGGAGTCTCGCGATGTGGGGCGTGACCTCCCCCGCGCGACCCTGTGGGGTCTCACGACGCTGGTGCTGTTCGCCGTCCTGACCCTGTTCCTGAACACCGGCGTCGGTGGCGGCGCGCAGTCGATCGGAACCTCGGCGACTCCGTTGTTCGACGGGTTCAAGGCCGTTTTCGGCGAAGGCACCGGAGCGTCCCTCTTGGCGTTGATCGGGTTGATCGGGCTGATCGCCAGCTTCTTCACCATCATCTATGCGTACGGCCGCAACACATACTCGCTGTCCCGTGCGGGTTACTTCCCGCAGGTCCTGTCGATCACCCACCCGACCAGGAACACGCCCTACGTCGCGCTCATCGCCGGCGGGGTGGTCGGTTATGCGCTCACGCTGCTCATCTACTACCTCGGTAAGGCCGAGGGCGACCTCGCCGGAAAGATCGTCGGCGCGCTGCTCTACATGGCCGTGTTCGGCGCGGTGATCTCCTACTTCATGCAGTGCCTGGCGTTCATCATGCTGCGCCGCAAGCTGCCGGACATCGAACGCCCGTATCGGAGCCCAGTGGGTATTCCGGGCGCCGTGATCGCCGGTGCGATCGCCCTCGTCGCGCTCGTCTCGCTGTTCCTCAACGACGACTATCGCCCGGGCGTGTACGGCACGCTCGTCTACTTCCTGCTCGGCATCGTCTACTTCGCGATCCGAGGACGGCACAAGCTGGTGTTGTCGCCGGAGGAGGAGTTCGCCATGACCCGAGGCGAGCACGGTGCGCATCTCCAGGAAGAGGGCTATGGATCGACTCACGTCTCCGAGATCGAGACTGAAAGTTCGCCGCCTCGGTCACCCTGACGGGACCGGCGGGGAAGATCGCCGTCCGATCCTTCCCGCGACCGTTCCACCCAATGCTCTACCGGCAGGTGAGGGGGAGTCGTGTCTCTTGTTCTAGGAGTCGACGTCGGCTCGCAGAGCATCAAGGCGGTGGTCGTCGACGAGAGGGGCGACGTTGTCTCGTCCGCCTCAGCGCCGCTGACGATGGTGCACGAGCACGACGGCTGGGCCGACCAGGATCCGGCTGCCTATCGCACCGCCTTGCGCGACGCCGTGCGGATGGCGACCAACGGCATCGCGGCGGACCGGATTGTGGCCATGGGTCTGGGCAGCCAGGTCGACGGCGTCGTCGCCTGCGATGCCGACGGCACTCCGTTGCGCTCGGCGATCATTTGGCTGGACAAACGTGCCACCGACCAGTGCGACCGGCTGGTCTCCGCGGTGGGGCCGGAACAGCTGGCCGAGCGTACTGGACTCGTTGCTGACGCTTCGCACAGCGCACCAAAGATGATGTGGATCCGCGAGAACGAACCGCAGGTCTGGCAGCGCGCCGCCATGTTCGCGCCAGTCGGGGCGTATGTGCTGCATCATCTCTCCGGCTCGTGGGCTCAGGACGCCGCGAACGCATCCTCGACGATGGTCTACGACGTCGCCGAGGGTGACTTCGACGCAAAGCTCTGCGAGGCCGCCGGTCTCGACCCCGCCATGCTGCCGCAGGTCCGGCCCTCGACGGACGTGGTCGGCACCCTGCGGTCCGATGTCGCCGCCGACCTCGGACTGCCGGACACCTGCGCGGTGGTGGTGGGCACGGGAGACGAGCACGCCGCGTCTGTCGGCGCCGGTGCCATCGAGCCCGGCGTCATCGTCGACGTCACCGGTACGGCGGAGCCGGTGACCACGGTCGGCGACGAGCCCGTACGCGATCCGCTCTGCGTAGTGGAGACCCACGGGCACGCGGTCCCCGGTACGTGGCTGATCGAGAATCCGGGATTCGTCAGCGGCGGCAGCACCCTGTGGCTCTCCAACGGGTTGCTCCACATCTCGCAGGGGGACGTCTTCGCACGAGCCGGGGAGGCGCCACCGGCCAGCGACGGCGTGCTGTTCCTGCCCGCGCTGTCCGGTTCGACCGCGCCGCGGTGGAACGACTCGATGCGGGGTGCATTTCTCGGCCTTGGCATGAACCACACCTCGGCCCACGTCGCCCGCGCGGTGCTCGAAGGGTGTGCTTATGCGCTGCGCGACATCGTCGACCGGCTCGGCGCGTTGGATCTCGGTCACGGCGAGATCAGGATCGTCGGCGGTGGCGCACAGGACGACCTGTGGGCGGCGATCAAAGCCAGCGTGCTCGGCCGGCCGGTACGTCGCGTCCTGTCCAAGGAGGCCACCGCTGTTGGTGCCGCGATGGTTGCGGGGGTCGGTTCCGGGGTGTTCGCGAGCTTCGCGGAGGCATCGGTCGCCGTCCAGCTGGACACGAGCACCATCGACCCCGACCCTCGTACGCAACAGCAATACGCCGAGGCGTACAGCCGTTATCGCGCCGCCTTTGACGCCGTCGAGTCAGCGGTGGCCACATGATCAGCATTCCCGACCCGAACGCGATCCTCGCGATGCTCCGCGAACGGGGCCACGCCGAGCTGCCCACCGTCGACGTCCGCACCGGTGCCTCGGTGCTGGACGACGCGATCAAGGACAGCTCCGGTCGCTTCGGCAGGCCAGTCATCGTCAGCGACGGCGGGCCGTACAACACGCCGGCCGGGCCAGTCGTCGATCGGCTCGCCGAACAGCTCGGCGACTGCCCGGTCATCCAGCTCGGTACGGGGACGGTGCGCGCCGACGAGGGGACCGTCGAGCGGGCTGTGGCCGAGGTCGGCGACGACCGGCTGATGATCTCGGTGGGCGCGGGCACGCTCACCGACATCGCGAAGGTCGCCGCGCAACGAACGGGTAGTCGCCACGTTGCAGTCCAGACTGCCTGCAGCATCAACGGCTTCATCGCCGACCGCAGCGTTCTGGTCATCGCCGGCGCGAAACGCACTGTCGTGTCGCGCTGGCCGGACCAGCTCATCGCTGACTCCGACGTCCTCACCGCGGCACCAGCGGGACTCAACCTCGCCGGGGTGGGCGACCTCTCCACGGTGCCCAACGCGGTCGCCGAGTGGCAGCTCGCGGCGGGTGTCGGACATGGACCCTCCTACGATTCCGCAGTCGTCGAGCCGGTCCTTGCCGCCATGCCTGCTCTTCCGTCGCTAGCCCGAGCCGCGCACGCCGCCGAACCGGCTGGTCTCGCCGACCTCGCCCGGCTGCTGGCTGTGAGCGGGTTGTCGATGGGAATCGTCGGCTCGACGGCACCCGCATCGGGCACTGAGCACGCGGTGTCGCACCTCCTGGAGATGGCGCTCACCGAACGGCAAGAAGCTGGCGCGCCGCACGGCATGCAAGTGACCGTCGCGACCCGGCTTGCACTGCGGGTCTGGCAGCTCGTCGACCGCACGATCAGGTCGACCCGGCCGCATGTCCACGTGTCCGAGGAGTCCACAAGTCGTGATGCAGTGGCACTCGCCTTCGCCGAGCTCGGCGAGAAGACGGTCGAGGAGTGCTGGGCGGGCTACTCCGCGAAACACAGCTGGCTGCTCGAGCACCAGGCAGATGTCGAGGCGATGGTCAACGAGTGGGACGCGTTCACCATGACGCTGTCGCTACCGACCCCGGAACAGTTCGACGAGGTGAGCCACGCGAGTGGTCTTCCTACGCGCGCCGAAGATCTTGGGCCCGGTTATGACGTACGCCTGCTCTTCTGGGCGCTGAGAAATTCGCATCTGCTGCGCGAACGGTTCTCGATCGTGGATCTCGCAGATCTGCTCGGGGTCTGGTCGGACGAGACGGCGCGGTCGATCATCACCAACGCCGAGAAGGGATGAAGGAGGACTTGTGGCTCATTTCGTGTTCATGCTGACCCACGACGACCGAACTGTCGACAACGCGGCAGAGATCGTGCCGACGCTGGCCGACACCGGGTTGCGGTACATCGGGTTCAAGGACGTCGGAGCAGACCTCGCCCGACAACGTGAGCTGACGTCGCTCGCCCACGACGCCGGCTTCGAGGTCATGCTCGAAGTCGTGTCGACGTCCAAGGAGGCCGAGCTGTCGTCGTTGCGGTCGGCGGCGGAGGCCGGGTTCGACTGGGTGCTCGGCGGCACCCACGGCGCAGACACGGCGGGCATGCTTCCCGACGGTGTGCGGTACTGCCCATTCCCCGGCCAGGTCGTCGACCACCCCAGCGTGCTGCTCGGCACGATGGACGAGATCGCTGCCGACGCGGAAAGGCTGACCGGGCTTGACCACGTAGCGGGCCTCGATCTACTGGCTTATCGCCACCCGACCGCCAACACGCTTGAGCTGATCCGTGCGGTGGTCCAGGCATCGAGCGGCCCGGTGATCGTGGCGGGATCGATCGCGAGCATCGAGCGAGCCGTCGCGGTGAGCGAGGCCGGCGCATGGGGCTACACGATCGGCAGCGCCATCTTCGACGGCCTGCTTCCCGGTGCTCCGTCCATCGCCGATCAGGTTCGCCGCGTCCTCGAGGATACGGATTCTGGCGCCGATATAGCGACCGAGACCCAGACGTAGGCTGGCGACGTGCCCATTAAGAGCTTGCTTGCTGACCGCCTGCGCGACGAGTTGCTGGAGGAGATAGCCAGCGCTCAGATGCCGCCGGGAACCAAGTTGCCGACCGAGGGGCAGCTGGCGACGCGGTTCAACGTGTCTCGGGCGACCGTGCGGGAAGCGGTGACCAGCCTGGTCGAAGCCGGCTACGTCACCCGTCGTCACGGATCGGGCAGCTATGTCGCCGAGCGTCGGCGGATGCCCCACGGTCTCGACTCGACATTGAGCTATCTCGCGATGATCGAGAGCGCCGGTGCGCACGCCGGGATGCGGGTGCTCGATGCGGTTCTTGATCATTGCTCGAAGCTAGACAGCCCCCTGCAGCTCAGCCAGGGCGACACGGTCCTGGCGGTGGAGCGCGTGCGGACAGCCGACGGCCAGCCGGTGATCTACTCACGCGACCGCATTCCCGCGTGGCTGCTGAAAGGTGACCTCGATCTACAGAACCTCCACCCCTCGCTGTTCGGATTGCTGAGGTCGTCGGGGCATGCCGCTGACCACGCGACAGCGACCCTGCGCGCCGTCGCCAGCACCAGCCGCACGGCGAAAGTGCTCGGGGTCCGGCGCGGGAAGCCTCTGCTGTACATCGAGGAAATCGACTACGACCGCGATGGAACCCCGGTCATGTTGTCCCGGGAATGGCACGTCTCCGAGGCGTTCGACGTGCGAATAAACCGGCAGGCCCAAACGACGCCGATCGTCTCGTGGAATACATCTAGCTAGCCATTGGTCAGCTGCCGCCGTTTCGTTGTTGCACGCCGCCAGCCTGATGAAACCTGCGGCGGACGTGCGTCATACCACCGCGTCTGTCCGCGCAGAGGCGCGCTGGGCTCAAAACCCAGAGGTCACAGGTTCAAATCCTGTCCCCGCTACCAAGAACATCCCCTGACCAGCAGAGATGCCGGTCAGGGGATGTTGTCGTTTCCGGCCATTCACAAGTTATCCACGAGAAACACGTCGGTGCGGTAGAACATGAGCCATGTTGATCGAAGAGCTCTTCGCCCCAAGCGACACGACTTCCTGGCTGGGCGACCCGGTCGACGAACCCCGAGTGGACGTTATCCGCAACCTCGGTAGCGGGCCGATCGCGGGAGACAACGACCTGGAGTCAGCTATGTCCTTGACTCGCTTGGTTCATGCCGAACTGGAAGAGTTCGCCACGAACCAGAGTGTGGAGCGGCTCACCAACGATCAAATCAGCGTGGCCCAGCGTTCCCTGCGGTCGGTCCTCGAACGGCACGGCATCCGTCTGGCGCTCCCTTGGCGGGACTACACAACCTTCCGGGCCTATTGGATCAGCGAAGGGGCATCGGGGGCGGGTAGTTGGCAGGCTCGCAGGGAGATGCTGGCGGGCCTGTTCGGTCCAGTGTTCGCAGAGCTCGACAAGTTGGAGGATGCGCACTTCTCCTCCACGTTGGTGGACCCAATCTCGCCGTCAAGCGGAACAGGGTGGACAGGGGTCGATCAAGCAGTCCACGACGTCCGTGTGCGGTTCCGGTCTGCGGTAACCACGGCTGATTACAGCGACGTGGGCCGGCGCTGCATCTCTGTGCTGGAGGCGCTCAGCGGGACCGTTTACGACCCTGTGGGGCATCTGCGCGATGGTGAGGTAGAACCGCCTGTGGCGAAGACTCACATGCGCATCACGAGGTTCGTCGAAGACGCGCTCGCAGGATCGGGCAACGTCGAGGGTCGTGGACTTGTGCGGAAGTCGGCTGAGCTCGCCGAGGCTGTGAAGCATCGGTCGGTGGCTACGCGGCGTGACGCGGGCATCGCTGCTGACGCGGTGATCATGCTGGCGAACATCCTGCGTCGCGTCGCTACTGACTGACGGTCGACATCGCAGGCTTGACCTTCGGCAGCACCATGACTAAGTACTATCACCTGAGCTGGTGGGGGTATGACCCCTGGCCACCGTCGTCCACGACCGCCACGTCATAGCAGGAAGCGCCCCGCGCAGGTCCCAGGGTCGATGAGAAACTTGCGCGTAGACGTCCGCATGGTGGGCTCCTCAGGAGAGCGGCACGACCGACTCGTCATACGCCACAGTCCGACTCCTCCAGCCGGGGGCGGGGCGAGCCGCTGAAGGTGCTCGCTAGGCGGTCTCGCGCTTGAGGATGCCGATGAACTCGTCGGCCATCTCTAGTTGG
>NZ_JAOPXQ010000239.1 GCF_025965075.1 Aeromicrobium sp. | reverse complement strand
GGCCCATGGTTCTCCTCGCAGCGGCGGGGCTTCGCCCGGGCGCCTGCCTTCGCTCGCTGCGCTCGCTCGGTCGATGGTTTTCCTCGCAGCGGCGGGGGTTTCGCCCGGGGGCCTGCCTTCGCTCGCTGCGCTCGTTCGGCCGATGGGTTTCCTCGTGGCGGCGGGGCTTCGCCCGGGCGCCTGCTTTCGCTTGCTGCGCTCGTTCGGCCCACGGTTCAGTAGGGTCTTCCGCATGGGGGTGGACATCCGTGCCGAGGGGCTCGTCATGGCGTACGGGGACCTGCGAGCGGTGGACGGGGTCAGCTTCAGCGTCGCTCCGGGGGAGTTCTTCGGGCTGCTCGGACCCAACGGGGCGGGCAAGACCACGACGCTCGAGATGGTCGAGGGCCTGCGCAGGCCGCAGGCCGGGACCGTGCGCATCGACGGGCACGAGCCGTGGCGGCGCGAGCCGGGCCTGCAGCGCCGGATGGGCGTGCAGCTGCAGTCCTCCTCGTTCTTCGAACGGCTCACGGCCCGTGAGCAGCTCGACACGTTCGGCGCGCTGTACGGCGTCGCCGCCGGGCGTACCGACCAGATGCTCGAGCAGGTCGGGCTCGTCGACAAGGCCGGCACCCGCACGGAGGACCTGTCGGGCGGGCAGAAGCAGCGGTTGTCGATCGCCTGCGCCCTGATCCACGATCCCGAGGTCGTGTTCCTCGACGAGCCCACGGCGGCCCTCGATCCGCAGGCCCGCCGCAACCTGTGGGACGTCCTGCGCACCATCAACGAGTCGGGCCGGACGGTCGTGCTCACGACGCACTACATGGACGAGGCCGAGGCCTTGTGCGATCGCGTCGCGATCATGGACGCCGGGCGGATCCTCGAGCTCGACACCCCCGCGGCCCTGGTGCGGGGCCTGGACGCGCCGGTGCGGATCAGTCTCGCGCCGGGGACGCTGTCGATCGAGCACGCGCGGGCCGTGGCCGGCGACGACGAGGTGGTGGCCGAGGAGTCGGCGCTGACCATCACGACCCGTGACGCCTCCCGGGTGCTGACCGAGCTCGCGGCGCGCGACGCGCTCGACGGCCTCAGCGTCAAGGGCGCGTCGCTGGAGGACGTCTTCCTCGAGCTCACCGGCCGCGAGTACCGGGCATGAGCGAGCGCGAGCGAGCGAAACGAGCCACGACGCCGTTCGGCAGCCTGGCCCGGGCGATGCTCAAGGGCTTCTTCCGGGACCGGATGGCGTTGTTCTTCTCGATCCTGTTCCCGTTGATGTTCCTGGTCCTGTTCGGCGGGATCTTCACCGACCAGGGCGCGTCGAAGGCCGAGGTCATCCAGGTCGGGCCGGTCGCGGTCCTCGACGACGCCCCGAAGGGCTCCCGGCCGTACGTCGACGAGAGCCTCGACATCACCCGGTCGTCGGACCTGGCCGGAGCGGTCGCGAAGGTCCGCAGGGGCGATGCCGACGCCGTCATCAGCCAGCGCGGCGACACGGTGTCGGTGCGGTTCTCGCAGGCCGATCAGGTCAAGGCCGGGCAGGTCCAGGGGATGTTCGCCGCGATCGTGCAGTCCGCCAACCTCGCGGTCACTGGTGAGAAGCCGAGGTTCTCGCTCACGACGTCGCGGGTCGAGGACATGTCGCTGTCGACGATCCAGTTCTTCACGCCCGGCCTGCTGGGCTGGGCGATCGCGTCCGGCGCGACCTTCGGGGCAGCCGCCAACCTCGTCGTGTGGCGCCGCAACGGGCTGCTGCGGCGGCTGCGGCTGGCCCCCATCCCGACGTCGGCGGTCGTGCTCGCCCGGGTGGCGGTGAGCATCGCGATCGCGCTGGTGCAGGCGGTGATCTTCCTGGCCGTCGGGATCGTGCTGTTCGGGCTCGAGCTGACCGGCTCCTGGCCCATGATCATCCCGCTGCTGGTGGCCGGCACGCTCGCGTTCATGTCGATCGGTCTGCTCGCCGGATCCATCGCGAAGACCGAGGAGGCCGCGATCGGCATGGCCAACTTCGTGGTCCTGCCGATGGCGTTCCTGTCCGGCTCGTTCTTCCCGCTCGACGGGGCGCCGGGGTGGATCTCGGCCGTCGGCACGGTCCTGCCCCTCAAGCACCTCAACGACGGCATGCTCGACACCATGGTGCGCGGCGAGGGTCCCGCGGCGGCGCTGCTCCCGATGGCCTTCCTGCTGGTCTTCGCGGTCGTCGTCAGCGCGATTGCGAGCCGGGTCTTCCGCTGGGACGACTGAGCCCGTCGGTCAGAGACCGCGCAGGTAGTCGGGGTCGTCGTCGGGGCCGCGGGGACCGGGCGGCCGAGGCCGTCCGCCGGGGTCGCGGGGCTTCGGCGGGGCGTCCTTGGCGTGGCCCCAGTAGATCCAGAGCAGGGGACCGCCGACCGGCACGAGGATCACCAGCAGCCACACGACCTTGGGCAGCACCTTGGCCTGGGCGGCGGGCGTGGCGATCAGGTCGTACAGCGCGTAGACGAACAACACGATCCCGAGTACGACCACCACTGCCTTGCCCATGCGCTCCACCGTACTGGGCGCGACGTAACGGCTCGCACCACCGATTAGGCTAGAGGCATGAAGGCATTCTGGACCTACACGCTCGCCCGCTTCGCGGTGTTCGCCGTGTCGTTCGGCCTGGTGTGGGCGATCTCGTCGATCTGGCTCGAGCCGACCAACGTCACGATGATCTGGGTCCTGCTGATCTCGCTCGTGGTGTCCTCGGTGGTCTCGATCTTCGTCCTCGGCGGCCTGCGCGACCGGCTGGCGCAGAGCGTCCAGGAGCGGGCCGCGCGGATGACGGCGCGGATCGAGGAGTCTCGCCGTGCCGAAGACATCGACTGAGAGTCGCGCCTGGATCGCGGAGGCGATCCGCCGGGTCGACGCCGACGCCAACCGCAGCGCCGACACCCACCTGCACGTGCTGCCGATCCCGGTGTCGGGCATCGACCTCTACCTCAAGGACGAGTCGGTCCACCCGACCGGCAGCCTCAAGCACCGGCTCGCGCGCTCGCTGTTCCTCTACGCCCTGTGCAACGGCTGGATCGGCCCGGAGTCGACCGTCATCGAGGCGTCCAGCGGGTCCACCGCGGTCAGCGAGGCGTACTTCGCCCGCCTGATCGGGCTGCCGTTCGTCGCGGTCATGCCGGCCTCGACGAGTGCCGAGAAGATCGCCCTGATCGAGTTCTACGGCGGCCGCTGCCACCTGGTGGACGATCCGGGCACGGTCTACGACGTCGCCCGCGACCTGGCGGCCGGGTGCGGCGGGCACTACATGGACCAGTTCACGTACGCCGAGCGGGCCACCGACTGGCGCGGCAACAACAACATCGCCGAGTCGATCTTCGAGCAGCTCGCGGCCGAGCCGCACCCCTGCCCGACGTGGATCGTGGTGAGTGCGGGCACCGGCGGGACGTCGGCGACGATCGGTCGGTTCGTCCGCTATCGCCGGTTCGCGACCCGCATCGCGGTGGCCGACCCGGAGAACTCGGCGTTCTACGGCGGCTGGGAGGCCGACCGCTCCGACGTCACGACCGACCGGCCGTCCCGGATCGAGGGGATCGGCCGGATGCGGGTCGAGCCGTCGTTCGTCGGCGGGGTCATCGACGACATGGTGCACGTGCCGGACGCCGCCTCGATCGCCACGATGCGCTGGGTCTCGGACATCCTCGGCCGGCCGGTCGGCGGGTCGACCGGCACCAACGTGTGGGCGTCGCTGCAGCTCATCGGGCAGATGCGCGAAGACGGCGAGCAGGGCAGCGTCGTGACGCTGCTGTGCGACGGCGGGGAGCGCTACCGAGGGACCTACTACGACGACGCCTGGCTCGCCGCCAAGGGGATCGACATCGCCCCGTACGCCGCGGCGCTCGACCAGTTCAGCGCGACGGGTGTCCTACCCCCCGCCCCCCTCGGGAACCGCTGACAGTGACGTTTGGGCCCCCGAAACGGTGGTTTGAGGGCCCAAACGTCACCGCCAGCGAGCGGTCAGGTGACGGGGACGATCTCTGCTGACACGATGCGACCGGCGTCGAGGACGAGCCGGCCCATCGTCCCGCGGGGCTGGCGACGCTTGTCGGTCGGCGAGCCGGGGTTGAACAGCCGCTGACCGTCCTGCTCGGTGTCCCACGGGATGTGCGAGTGGCCGAACACGACCAGGTCCGCGTCGGGGAACATCCGCCGCATCCGCACCGCCCGGCCCTGCTTGGAGCCGGAGTCGTGGATCATCGCGACCCGTACGCCGTCGAGCTCGATCTCGAGCGTCTCGGGGGCGCCCCACGCCGCGACGTCGGGGCCGTCGTTGTTGCCCGCGACGACGTGCACCGGCGCGAACGCCGCGAGCTCGTCGAGGACCGACGGCGTGCACACGTCACCCGCGTGCAGGATGACGTCGACGCCCGCGAGCTGCTCGGCGACGGCCGGCGGCACGGCCTTCCAGAACCGGGGCGCATGCGTGTCGGAGACGACCGCGACCCGCAGCATGCTCAGCCGCCGATCGCGAGGCCGACCGCAAGCCCCACGGCGTACGCGAGCTCGGCCAGGCCGGCGTCCTTCAGGACCGGGATCAGCCCGAGCCCCTTCGCGCCGGAGGCCACGGTGTTGGCGGCGCGGCCGATCAGCGGCAGCGCGACCAGGCCCAGCAGCGCCCACGGCGTCGAGAACGCCGCCCACACCAGCATCGCGATCGCGAGGACCATCAGGAGGCCGAAGAAGCGGCGGGTCCCGGCCTCGCCCAACACCACGGCGAGCGTCTTCTTGCCGGTCACCGAGTCGGTCGGGATGTCGCGCAGGTTGTTGGCGACCAGGATCGCGCAGGCCAGGGCGCCGATGCCGATCGACGCGGCGACGGCCGGGACCGTGATCTCCTCGACCTGGACGTACGCCGTGCCGAGCACCGCGACGAGGCCGAAGAACAGGAAGACGCTGACCTCGCCGAGGGCCCGATAGCCGTACGGTGACGGGCCGCCGGTGTAGGTCCACGCCGCGCCCAGGGCGACGACCCCCACCAGCAGGAGCCACCAGGTCGTGGTCGCGGCGAGGACGAATCCCAGCGCCGCGCCCATGCCCAGGAACAGCAGCGCCGCGGCCTTGACCCGCTGCGCCGGCACGAGGCCCGAGCCGACGAGGCGCAGCGGGCCGACCCGGTCGTCGTCGGTGCCCTTGATGCCGTCGGAGTAGTCGTTGGCGTAGTTGACGCCGATCTGCAGCGCGACCGAGACGCCGAGCGCCAACAGCGCCTTCCACCACACCACGGAGTCGGCGAACGCAGCGGCGCCGGTGCCCGCCACGACCGGCGCGACGGCGGCGGGGAGCGTGCGGGGCCTCGCTCCGGCGATCCAGATCTGGACAGGGGACAGCGAGGTCGTCATGACCCGCAGTCTGCCACCCGGATGCGTGTCAATCGGAGATTGACGCGCGTTGGGTGTCAAGCTAGCGTTGACAGCATGACGATCGACGACGCAGAGTTCGCGGACCTCATCGCTCGAGCCGTCGCGCGTCTGGACCCCACGATCGAGCGGCGGCTCGAGACCGAGGCGCAGGCGCACCTCGACCTCGTGGTGCTGACCAAGCGCGCCGACGACGAGGTCGGCAAGCTGCTCAACGCCGCGGTCTCCTCGGCGCGGGCGGCCGAGTGGAGCTGGGAGGCGATCGGCTCGGCCCTCGGGATGTCGCGGCAGGCGGCCCAGCAGCGCTTCGGCCACCGTCCGACGCCGATCCCGGGCACCGCGGAGCACCGCCAGCTCGTGGGCCTCACGGCGTTCAACGAGATGGACCAGCTCAACGCCTGGGGGCGGCACGGCTGGCACTCGGTCGGCTTCGGCCCGCTGTTCCACGACGTCGAGAAGTCCTCCGCGCAATGGGAGCACCGCCGGGCCGTGGTCGGCAGCCGCAAGGCCCGGGACCTGGAGTCCAAGGGCTGGGAGCGGATCGGCTCGATGTGGTTCCCGTGGACCTACCTCAAGCGGCACCTCGACCTCCCGGCCGAGCCCGGGGAGCCCACGTGACCGCGGGCCTGCGCCCGGTCGCGGGTGAGCCCCGGGAGGTGTGGGAGCTCGTCGCGGCGTGGGTCCGCGACGGTGGCGACCCGATCGTCGTGCGTACGTCCGGCAGCACCGGTGAGCCCAAGGACGTGATCCTGTCGCACGCCGCGATGACGGCCTCGGCGCGGGCCAGCCTCGACCGGCTGGGCGGCCCGGGTGGTTGGCTGCTGTCGATGCCCGTCACGGCGGTCGGCGGCCTGCAGGTCCTGGTGCGCTCGGCGCTGGCCGGGCTGGAGCCCGTCTTCGCCGCCGAGCACCCGTCGCTGGGCGCCGCCGTGGCCGCGATCCCGGGGGAGCGCCGGTACGCCTCGCTGGTCCCGACCCAGGTGCACCGCCTGGTCGAGTCCGGCTCGGTGGGGGTGCTCGCCGGCCTGGACGCGCTGCTGGTCGGCGGCGCCGCCGTCCCGCCGGCCCTGCTCGCCGCCCTCGAGGGCGTGCGGGTCGTGCGAACGTACGGGATGAGCGAGACCAGTGGCGGCTGCGTCTACGACGGGATCCCGCTCGACGGCGTACGTCTGCGCGTCGACGACGCCGGGCAGGTGCTGATCGCCGGGCCGGTGCTGTTCGACGGCTACGCCGATCCGGTGGCGACGGCCCGGGTGCTGCGGAACGGCTGGTTCGCGACGGCGGACCTCGGCGGGATCGGGCCGGACGGCCGGCTGTCGGTCACGGGCCGGTCCGACGACGTCGTGATCAGCGGCGGTGTCAACATCGCCCTGCCGGCGGTCACCCGCGCGCTGCGGGGGCTCGAGGCCGTGGGCGACGCGGTCGCGCTGGGCGTCGACGACCCGGAGTGGGGGTCGCGGGTCGTGGCGTACGTCGTCCCCGCCGACGCGGTGTGCCTCGACGGGCTGCGCCTCGACGAGCTCAGGGACGCGGTGGAGGAGACCGGGCTGCCCCGGACCTGGGCGCCGCGCGAGGTCGTCCTGCTCGACACCCTGCCGCTGCTGCCCGGCGGCAAGATCGACCGCCAGGCCCTCCGGGAGGCGGTGCGCTAGCGTCCACCCGCATCGGCGGCGGGAGGGGTCAGCTCACGGCGACCGAGATCGCCTCGGCGATCGGGGTCGTCCCGCCGACGGCCTCCCACTGGCGTCCGATCGTGGCGGGCTCGTCGAGCACCGCCGCGATCAGGGCGGCGACGTCGGCGCGGGGGATCTCGCCGCGATCGAGCTTCTCGGCCAGCGAGATCTTGCCGGTGCCGGGGGCGTCGGTCAGCAGGCCCGGACGGATGATCGTCCAGTCCAGGTCGCTGTCCCGCAGGGCCTTGTCGGCGTCCCGCTTCGCCTCGACGTATGCGACCCAGACCTCGGACGAGTCCTCGGGCACCGGCTCGTCGACACCGATCGCCGAGATCTGGACGAACCGGCGCACGCCGGCCTTGTCCGCCCCGGCGATCGACTTGACCGAGCCGCCGAGGTCGACGGTCTTCTTGCGCTCGATGTTGCCGTCCGCGCCGCCACCGGCTGCGAACACGACGGCGTCGGCGCCGCTGAACGCCGCGGCGAATGCATCCTCGTCGGACGCCTCGATGTCGAGCAGCACGACCTCGGCGCCGAGCCCCTCGAGCTCGGCGGCGTGATCGGGGTTGCGGACGAGGGACACCGGCAGGTGCCCGGCGTCGACGAGCAAGGGGGTGAGGAGGCGGGCGACCTTGCCATGGCCTCCGACGATCGCAATTCGAGTCATGACTCAAACGTACGCGCCGCGCGGTAGGTTGCCATAGGTGCAGCCTCGTACCTTCTCGATCCCGATGACGACCCGATTCCGCGGCATCACCCGGCGCGAGGGGATGGTCTTCGAGGGGGCCGCCGGCTGGGCCGAGTTCAGCCCGTTCCTGGACTACGACGCCCGCGAGAGCGCGCCCTGGTTGGCCGCCGCGATCGAGTCCGCCGACCGGGAGTGGCCGGCCCCGCTGCGCGACCGCGTCCCGGTCAACTGCACCGTCCCCGCGGTCGGCCCCGAGCAGGCCGCCGCGATCGTCCGCCGCAGCGGCTGCAGCACCGCCAAGGTCAAGGTCGCCGAGAAGGGCCAGGCGATCGCCGACGACATCGCCCGCGTCGAGGCCGTCCGCGACGCGATCGGCCCGCACGGCCGGGTGCGCGTCGACGCCAACGGCGGCTGGGATGTCGACCACGCCGTCAGCGCGATCGCCGCGCTCACCATCGCCGCGCACGGGCTGGAGTACGTCGAGCAGCCCTGCGCCTCGGTCGAGGAGCTCGCGGCGGTGCGCCGCCGGGTCGGCGTGCCGATCGCGGCGGACGAGTCGATCCGCCGGGCCGCGGATCCCTTCCGTGTCGTCGAGCTCGAGGCCGCCGACATCGCGGTGCTCAAGGTCGCCCCGCTCGGCGGGGTCCACGCGTGCCTGCGCATCGCGGAGCAGATCGGCCTGCCGGTCGTGGTCTCCAGCGCGGTCGACACCTCGATCGGCCTGGCCGCGGGCCTGGCCCTCGCAGCGGCACTGCCCGAGCTGCCGTACGCCTGCGGGCTCGGCACGACGTCCCTGCTGGACGGTGACGTCGTCGCCCACCCGCTCGTCCCGGTCGACGGGTTCCTCCCGGTCGGCCGCCAGTCGCTCGACCCGGTGGCGTACGAGCGGGTCGCCGCCGACGGCGAGACCGACGCCCGGTGGCAGGCTCGGCTGTCGGCCGTCCGGGCGGTGCTGGCGTGAGCGACCAGCGCGCCGTCGGCGTCGCCCGGCGGCTCGTCAACGCGCTCCTGGGCTTCAAGGTCACCGATGCGGTGCTGGCGCCCGGGTCCCGGTCGGGGCCGCTGGCGCTCGCCCTCGCGGCGGCCGACGAGCAGGGACTGATCCGGCTGCACGTCCGCGTCGACGAGCGGGAGGCCGGGTTCCTGGCCCTCGGCCTGGCCAAGGCCTCGCGCCGGCTCGTGCCGGTCGTGACGACGTCGGGCACCGCGGTCGCCAACCTGCACCCCGCGATGCTCGAGGCGCTGCACGCGGACGTGCCGGTGCTGGCGATCACCGCCGACCGGCCCGGCCGGCTGCGCCACACCGGCGCCAACCAGACGACCGACCAGCGGGAGATCTTCCCGGGAGTCCCGTTCATCGAGCGGGTCAAGCAGCTCTCCGGCGGCCCGGCCCACCTCAACCTCGAGCTCGACGAGCCGCTGATCGAGCCGGTCGAGTGGGACCTGCACCCGGCGTTCGCGGTCAGCAGGATCCAGCGCGACCCGGAGCCCGTCGTCCTCGACCTCGGCCCCCGCACCGTCGTGGTCGCCGGTGACGACGCCCGCCAGCCGGCGCGGATCCTGGCCCGTGACGCGCGCTGGCCGCTCCTGGCGGAGCCGAGCTCCGGCTCGCGCAACGGTGAGGCCCTCGTGGCATACCGCCAGCTGCTCCGGCACGCCCCCCTCGCCGGCCGGATCGAGCGGGTCGTCAGCCTCGGCCACGCGACCCTGACCCGCCCGGTCGCCCAGCTGCTGTCCCGCACCGACATCCCGGTCGTGCATGTCGGGACGCAGGAGACGTTCCCGGTCCCGGCCGGTGACAACGTCGCGTTCGCCGAGGCGGTGTCGACCGAGGGCGCCGACGACCCGGCGTGGCTGCAGGAGTGGCAGGCCGCCGATGCCCTCGCCACCGCGGCGATCGACGCCCTGACCCCCGGCACGCCCTACGAGGTCGCGCGGGCGGTCAACGCCGCAGTCCCTCCGGGGGGTCTGCTGTTCGTCGGCTCGTCGAGCCCGGTCCGGGACCTCGACCTGGTCGCCCGCCCCTATCCCGTGGGCGAGAAGCGGCTCATCATCGCCAACCGCGGCCTCGCCGGCATCGACGGCGTGCTGTCCAGCGCGATCGGCGCGGCCCTCGCCCGGCCGGGCGGCCGGGCGATCGCGTACGTCGGCGACCTGACGTTCCTGCACGGGAGCAACGGGCTGCTGATCGGGCCGGGGGAGCCCCGGCCCGACCTGACGATCGTCGTGGCCTCGGACGACGGCGGCAGCATCTTCTCGACCCTGGAGCAGGGGGCGCCGGAGTACGCCGCGACGTTCGAGCGGGTCTACGCGACCCCGACCGGCGCGGACATCGGCGCCCTGTGTGCCGGCTACCGGGTCCCGCACCGGCTGGTGCCCGCGGCGGACCTCGCTGCGGCGCTCGACGAGCAGGTCGCCGGCATCCGCGTCCTCGAGGTGCCCGTCGACCGGACCGCGCGCCGCAATCTCGAGGCGCGGATCCCGATTGACGTGGCGGCCACGCTGAAACCGTGACACTGGTTGTGTCATCGACATACCCAGAGTAGGTTTGTGGCCCACGTCACCGCCGTCGAGAGGGAACCATGTCGGACGAGACCTTCGACTACATCGTGATCGGATCCGGAAGCGCCGGGGGTGTGGTCGCCACCCGGTTGTCCGAGGACCCCGATGTCAGCGTGCTGCTGCTCGAGGCCGGTCCGGCCGACGACGACGAGATGATCCACGTGCCGCTGGGCTTCTCGACGCTGTTCAAGACCAAGTGGGACTGGAACTACGAGACGACGCCGCAGAAGCACCTCGCCGGCCGGCGGGCGTACTGGCCCCGGATGAAGGCCCTCGGCGGCTGCTCGTCGATGAACGCCATGATCTACATCCGCGGCAACCACGCGGACTACGACGAGTGGCGCGACGCCTACGGCGCGACCGGCTGGGGCTACGACGACGTGCTGCCGTACTTCAAGAAGGCCGAGGGCAACACCCGCCTCGGTGACCCGTTCCACGGCACCGACGGGCCCCTGCACGTCGAGGACCCGACCTACGTGCACGAGCTCACCCGGGCATTCCAGGAGTCCGCCGTCGCGTCGGGCCTCAAGCACACCGACGACTTCAACGGAGCCGGGCAGGACGGCGTCGGCACCTACCAGCTCACGACCAAGAAGGGCCGGCGATGGTCGGTCGCGGACGCGTACATCCGCCCCGCCGAAGGTCGGCCCAACCTGACGGTCCGCACGGAGGCGTTCGTGACCCGGATCGTGCTCGAGGGCAACCGGGCGTCGGGCGTCGCGTACTCCCGGCACGGCGAGGACCTGGTGGCCCGGGCGAACGCCGAGGTCGTCCTCAGCGGCGGGGCGATCAACAGTCCGCAGCTCCTGATGCTGTCCGGCATCGGGCCGGGTGCCCACCTGCGCGAGATGGGCATCGACGTCGCGGTCGAGTCCTCCGGTGTGGGACAGAACCTCCAGGACCACCCCGTGTCGGGCATCCTGAGCTACACCAAGGACACCACCGACCTCGCCGAGGCGCTGGGTCTGGGGAACCTGCTGCGCTGGCGCGCCACGGGGAAGGGCCCGCTGAGCTCGAACGTCGCCGACACGGGTGCGTTCTACGCCTCGCGCGACGACCTCGCCCTGCCCGACATCCAGCTGCACGTCGCGCCGACCGGGTTCCATGACAACGCGATGCACGAGCCCGTGCGAAGGGCTCAGACGACGGCCGTGACGCTGGTCAACGTGCAGAGCAAGGGTCACGTCCGGCTGCGGTCGGCCGACCCGACGTGGCATCCCGAGATCGACCCTGGCTACTTCGACGACCGGGCCGACCTCGATGCCATGATCGGCGGCTTCCGCCGGGCGTTCGAGATCCTGTCGCAGGGCCCGATCACGAAGTTCCTCGATGCACCGTGGATCCCCGCGTCGTCCGATCCGACGGACGACGAGATCATCGAGGCGATCGGCCAGCTCGGCCAGACGCTCTACCACCCCGTCGGGACCTGCGCGATGGGCACGATCGAGGGCAGCGTCGTCGATCCCGAGCTCCGGGTCCACGGCGTGGAAGGCCTCCGGGTCGCCGACGCCTCCGTCATGCCCCGCGTGCCCCGCGGCAACACCAACGCACCCACCATCATGATCGGCGAGAAGTGCGCCGACCTCATCAAGGAGACTGCATGACCGCAACGCTCGAACCGACCACGACCAAAGGCGCGCCCGCGTCGACGTTCGACTCCCTCAACCCGGCCAACGGCGACCTCGTCGGCACCTACCCCATCGCGGGCAAGGCCGACGTGGACGCTGCCGTGGCCCGTGCCCGTGAGGCCGCCGGCTGGTGGGGCGCCCTGTCGTTCGACGAGCGGGCCGAGTACCTGCTGACGTGGCGCAGCGTCATCACGCGCCGGATCGCGCAGCTCGCCGACATCTCCCACCGCGAGACCGGCAAGCCGCACGGTGACGCGCAGCTCGAGATCGTCCTCGCGATCGATCACATCACGTGGGCCGCCAAGCACGCCAAGAAGGTCCTCGGCGCCCGCAAGGTCAAGGCCGGCCTGCTGATGGCCAACCAGGCCGCCTCGGTCGAGTACAACCCGCTCGGCGTCGTCGGCGTCATCGGCCCGTGGAACTATCCCGTCTTCACGCCGGTGGGCTCGATCGCGTACGCCCTCGCCGCCGGCAACACCGTGGTCTTCAAGCCCAGCGAGTACACGCCGGGCGTGGGCCAGTGGCTCGCCGACACGTTCACCGAGGTCGTCCACGGACGCCCCGTGCTGCAGGTCGTGACGGGTCTGGGCGCGACCGGCAACGCGCTGTGCACCGCGGACGTCGACAAGCTCGCGTTCACGGGCTCGGGCCCGACCGGCAAGAAGGTCATGGCGGCCTGCGCCGAGAACCTCACCCCCGTCATCATCGAGGCCGGCGGCAAGGACTCCCTGATCGTCGACGAGGACGCGGACCTGACCAAGGCCGCCGAGGCGGCCCTGTGGGGCGGCATGTCCAACGCCGGCCAGACCTGCATCGGCACCGAGCGGGTCTACGTCCACGAGCGCGTGTTCGACTCGTTCATGACCGAGATCCTCGACCAGGCCAAGGGCCTGCGCGCGGGCGCCGACGCGGGCGCCAAGATCGGTCCGATCACGATGCCGTCGCAGCTCAAGATCATCCAGAGCCACATCGACGACGCGATCGCCAAGGGCGCCAACGTGGCCCTCGGCGGCTCCGACGCCGTCGGCGAGCGGTTCGTCCAGCCGACGATCCTGACCCACGTCCCCGAGAACTCGACCGAGATCACCGAGGAGACCTTCGGGCCGACCCTGGCGATCAACCCGGTCAAGAGCATGGCCGAGGCCGTCGAGCTGACCAACGCGACGTCGTACGGCCTGGCCGGCGCGGTGTTCTCCAAGAAGCAGGGCATGGAGATCGCCCGGCAGATCCGCTCGGGCATGACGTCGGTCAACGCCGTCATCGCCTTCGCCGGGGTCCCGACGCTGCCGTTCGGCGGGGTCGGCCAGTCCGGCTTCGGTCGCATCCACGGGCCGGACGGGCTCAAGGAGTTCACCTACGCCAAGGCGATCACGCGGCAGAAGTTCCGCCCCGTCATGATGCACACCTCGTTCACGCGCGACGCCAAGACCGACAGCCGGGTCGCCCAGCTCATCACGGTGCTGCACGGCGGGAAGCAGACGCTGAAGTGAGCCCCGATCTGAGGTAACCGGCCCCCACATCTAGGCATCTCGCCCGATGTGGGGGCCTACCTCATGCGCGCACGATCGAGTCATGATCATCGATCCGCAGACCTTCATCGCCGTCGAGATGGACCGGCACCTGGCTGCCGCCGAAGCCGCCCGGGCGGCCCGGGCC
>NZ_JAOPXQ010000118.1 GCF_025965075.1 Aeromicrobium sp. | reverse complement strand
GGGAAGACCTTCATCCACGTCTTGAGGACCGGGTCCTGGGTGTCCCACTGGTAGAGCTTGACCGTGCCGTCGTACGCGTCGACGACGGCCTTGACCGAGTTGCGCAGGTAGTTGACCTGGTCGGTCGGCAGCGCGACCTGCGAGTTGCCGTCGGTCAGCGTGTCAGCGGTGGCCTCCCGCAGCGAGCGGTGCTCGGAGTACGGATAGGAGTTGCTGGTCGTGTAGGCGTCGACGATCCAGACGACCCGGCCGTTGACGACCGCGGGGTACGAGTCGCCGTCCACCGTCAGCCACGGGGCGACCTTCTTGACCCGGTTACGCGGCTCCCGGTCGTACAGGATCTTGGACTCGGAGTTGACCCGGCTGGACAGCACGATGTTGGGCTCGGCGAACTTGAACGCGTACAGCACCTTGTTGAACATGTTGCCGATCGGGACGCCGCCCTTGCCGTCGTACGTGTTCTGGGTCGCGTTGGCCTTGCCGGTGTCGTCCGAGGACGACGAGCCGCCGCGCGGGGTGTCGACCTCGATCGCCGGGGAGCCCTTGGGCCGACCGACGATCGAGTACGACGGCGACTTCTCGCCGAAGTAGATCCGCGGCGGGGTCGTGGTCTTGATCTCGCCGACGGGCGGGATGTCCTTGGCGGTGAAGACCGGCTCGCCGTTGGGGCCGCGCTCGTTGCCCGCCGCGGCGATGATGCCGTAGCCGTGGGTGTAGACCGTGTGGTCGTTGGCCCAGTTGCGCTGGCTGTCCTGCAGGCCCGAGAGGTTGAGCTCGCGTGCCGCCACGATGGTGTCCTGCGGCTGCGTGTCGTCACCGATCTTGTAGCGGTCGACGTCGAGCGTCGTCGGGACGGTGTAGTAGCCGCGCACCTGCTGCAGCTGCTCGAACGCGTCCGAGATCAGGGTCGGGTCGAGCAGCCGGGTGCTGACCCGCGACTCCGCCGAGGAGGCGAGCGCCGTGGGGGTCAGCGCGGTCTTGGCCGAGTAGGACTCGACCTCGGTGTCCGCGACGTCGTACGCCTGCCGGGTCGCCTCGATGTTGCGGGCGATGTAGGGGCCTTCCTTGTCCGGCTCGGACGGCTTGACCTGGAAGCCCTGCATGATGGCCGGCCAGATCGCGCCGATCAGGATCGAGGTCAGCGCCAGCAGGCCCAGGCCGATGCCCGGCAGGACCCACGAGCGGATGAAGATCGCGGTGAAGAACAGGATCGCGCAGACGATCGCGACGCCGATCAGGATGTTCTTGCTGGGGATGCGCGCGTTGACGTCGGTGTAGCCGGGGCCGTCGAACAGCTTCGAGGAGCCGATCGCCATCCCGAACCGGTCGAGGTAGTACGAGACCGCGCGGGTCAGCACCGCGACGCCGACCAGCACCGACAGGTGCACCTGCGCGGCGCGGGTCAGCTTGGGGCCGCGGCCGACGATGCGGATGCCGCCGTAGACGTAGTTGAGGAACAGCACGACCACGATCGTGACGACGATCATCGCGAACGAGAACGAGGTCAGGAACCGCCACCACGGGTAGTCGAAGACGTAGAAGCCGACGTCCTTGCCGAACTGCGCGTCCTTGACCCCGAACGACGAGCCGTGCCGCCACATCTTGTAGGTGTCCCAGTGGCTTGCGCCGACCGAGCCGGAGAACGCCGTCAGCACGACGAACAGGCCGATCGCCAACGGTCGCAGGATCGGTGTCAAGGCCAGCCGGTAGCGGTAGGCCGGGTCGTCCCGGCGCAGCGGCACGGTGTCGGGCCGGGTGCGATAGGCGAGATAGAGGTTGCCCAGCACGAACAGGCCGAAGACCAGGCCCATGCTGACGAACAGCGCGATCCGCGCGAACAAGATGCTGCGGAACACCTTGCCGTAGCCCACGGACTGGAACCACAGACGATCGGTCCACACGCTCGTGAAGATCGACCCGAGGAACAGCAGCACGGCCAGCGTGATGAGGGTCGGGACGAGGACCCGCTGACGCCGGCCGGGCGCCGCCTGTGGCTGGCGTGGTCGGGGTGTTCCGAAGATGTCGCTCACGGGTCTCCTGTTAGGGGGGTCACAAAAACTCTATGTCAGGGTGCGGCGCAGGTGCTCGATCAAGCCGGGGACGAGGTCGGGGCCCTCGAGCAGCGCGGCGTCGGAGTCGCGGGCGCGGACGGCGCTGTGGGTCGCCCCGTCCCGCGTCACGGCGGCCACGAGGCGCACCTCGCGGCGGTCGGGGTGCGCGGCGGCCGCGGCCAGCAGCTCGTCGGGGTCCTCGGGCAGCGCGTCCTCGGCCTCGGGCGGCAGCATGATGCGCTCGACCACGGCGGCGCAGCCCATCACGGCCTCGGGCCACTCGATCTCGGTCAGCAGGTCCTCGAGCTCGCGATCACCACTCAGCTCCTGCTCGACCGGCGTGATGCTGTCCGGATCGGCCGACAGCTGGTCGGCCAGCTCGGGCTGGCGGGCCAGGAGATCGGCCGTCGGCACCAGCGCGAACAGACGCGGGGCCTGGTCCCAGCCCTGGGCGCCGACGTGGGCCTCGACCTCGAGGGCCGCCTGTCGCAGGGGCGAGTCGGGCATCAGCTGCATGCCGGCACCGTGGCTTTCGGGTCCTTGGCCAGCGCCTCGAGCGAGGAGATGGCGTCCTTGAGCTTCGTGATCTTGACGAGCGTCAGCCCGTCGTCGTCGCCGTCGGTGGCCTCGGCGCAGTTGGCGGCCGGGACGAGGAAGATGTCGACGCCGTCGCGGGCGGCGCCGGCCATCTTCTGCCGGATGCCGCCGATCGACCCGACGAGCCCGTCCGCATCGATCGTGCCGGTGCCGGCGATCTTGCGCCCGCCGGTCAGCTCGCCCGGGGTCAGCTTGTCGTAGATCGCGAGGGCGAACATCGTCCCGGCGCTGGGCCCCCCGATCTGGCGGCCGACGTTGTTGTCGATCTTGATGGGATAGGTGAACTTGGTGCCGATCGAGATGCCGATCCGCGGGATGCTCTTGTCCTTGGGGTCGGCCTTCGTCGTGATCGTGACGTCGCGCGGCGCACCCTTGCGCTCGACCGTCAGACGTACGTCCTCACCCGGCTTGCGCTTGCCGACCGCGGCGACGACCTGGTCGGGCTCGGAGACCTTGGCGCCGTCGACGTCCGTGACGATGTCGCCGGACTTGAGCGACCCCTCGGCCGCGCCGCCCTTGACGACCCCGGCCACGACGGGACGTCCCGTCACGGTGTAGCCGGCGGCGCGCAGCGCCGCGACCCGCGAGTTGTCCTTGGAGCTGTCGAGCTGCGCGGCGGACTGCGCGCTCGACTCCTCCTTGGTCTCGTCGTCGGGATAGACCAGCGCCTTGGGGACGACCGAGACGTCACTGTCGAAGTACGCCCGCAACGCTCCGACCAGCGACACCTTGCCGTCGGCCGGCGTCACCGAGACCGTCGTGAAGTCGAGCGTCCCGGACGTGGGGTACGTCTTGACGTCCTTGCCGAACGTGAACATCTTGGGGCTCGAGTCGTCCGTGGGCGGAAAGCGCCCGAGGGTGTTGAACACCGGGCCCGGCTTCTCCGTCACGTAGGGCACGGGGATGAGGAACGCCGCGCAGGTCAGGACGATCAGCGAGATCGTCGCCACCACCATCGTCGTGTAACGACGGCTGAGCTGGGACGGGTCCGACACAGGGTGAAGCCTAGTCGCAGCCCCCTAGGCGTGATCGACCCACTCGGCGTCGCCGGAGGTGAAGGTCTGGTGCTTCCACACCGGCACGTCGGTCTTGAGCTCGTCGATCAGCCGCCGGCAGGCCTCGAA
>NZ_JAOPXQ010000279.1 GCF_025965075.1 Aeromicrobium sp. | reverse complement strand
CTGAGCCCGTCGAGCGACGAGGAGCACGCGCAGTCGCGGTCCGCGCCGAGACCTGCGACGACCCGTCCGAGCGCCTGCTTGAGGGTCCCGGTGTGCTCGGCGAACACCTCGAACACAGCCTCCATACTGACCGACGTCGCCTCGTCCACCCCCGCGTCGTGGTCCGTGACCAGCGCGACCGTGGCGTAGCAAAGCGCCAGCTCCCGCGCGAGGACCGCCTCGGGATGGCCCGTCATGTTGACGACGGCCCAGTCCTGCGCCGCGTACCAGCGCGACTCCGCCCGGGTCGAGAACCGAGGCCCCTCGATCACGACCATCGCCCCGCCGTCGACCGGATCGTGCTCGGCCAGCCCGTCGATCAGGTGCTCGCGCAGCCGCGGGCAGTACGGATCGGCGAACGAGACATGGCACGCGCCGGAGTCGTAGTAGGTCTGCACGCGACTCGTCGTCCGGTCCACGAGCTGATCGGGGACCAGGAACGTGCCCGGCCCGTGCTCGACCTGCAACCCGCCGACCGCGCACGGCGCCAACACCTGCCGCACGCCGAGGCTGCGGAGCGCCCACATGTTGGCGCGGTAAGGGACCTTGTGCGCGGGGAAGTCGTGGTGCCGCCCGTGCCGCGGCAGGAACGCCACCGCGCGACCCTCGACGGTCCCGATCGAGATCGGTGCCGACGGCTTCCCGTACGGCGTCTCGACCTCGACCTCGCGCGGGTCATCCAGGAACGTGTAGAAGCCGGATCCGCCGATCACGGCAACATCGGGTCGAGCGCTGTCAGTCATGTTCCGAGCATGGCAGCCGCCCACTGCGATGCGCATTCGATAGGGTGGCCACGACGCCTCAGGGCGTCGACGCCGATGTAGCTCAGTGGTAGAGCGCTTGCTTCCCAAGCAAGATATGCGAGTTCGATTCTCGTCATCGGCTCTCAATCACTCCGGCGCGGAGCGCCGTCGCCATGCGAGCCGATCCTGCCTAGGCGGTTACGAGGCGGTCATCTCGAGGTGACCAACGGGCGCACCGCGCTGGATCCACGCGCCGATGCCCTCCCGGCTGAAGAGCTGGTCGAGGACCAAGAAAGCTGCTCCGAGAAGAGACGGCGCCGGCATCGCGGAGGCTCGCATGATGCGCAGGTCGCGCGTAGCAAGGGGTAGGGAGCGTCCGTACACGGTCTGGCGGACGGCGGCCAGGAACACGTCGCCACTGTCGGCTACCTGCCCACCCAGCAGCACGAGCGACGGGTCGAAGAAATTGACCAGGGTGGCCAGTGTCTCGCCCACCATCCGGCCGGATCGAGAGAGCAGCTCGATCGCGACAGCGTCGCCATAGGTCGCCGCGGCGGTGATGTCGCGAGCTTCGAGACGCTCGTGCTCGCTGTTGTTCAGGATTGACTGGAGTCGCGGGCTGCGGCCCTCGGCGGCGGCGGCGGTCGCGTCTCTCACCATGGCGGCGCCGCCGGCCACCGCCTCGAGGCATCCGGTGTTGCCACAGCGGCACACGATTCCTTGTGCCTCGCTGACGGCCACGTGCCCGATGTCACCGGCGCATCCTTGCGCCCCTCGATGCAGCTTGCCGCTCGCGACGATCCCGGCACCGATCCCGGTGCCGATCTTGACCATGAGAAAATCGTCCTCATGCTGCGCAGCACCGGCTCGCAGCTCGCCCAGTGCCATCAGGTTGACGTCGTTGTCGACCCACACGGGTGAGCTGTAACGCTCTGACAGCCGTTCGCGCAGGGGGAAGGCATCCCATCCTGGCATGATGGGGGGATTCACGGGACGCGCCGTCGCGAACTCCACCGGTCCCGGGAGCCCCACACCGATCCCGTACAACGGCTTGTCGCTGTGCTTGGCCAGAAGACGGTCGAAGTGACGTTGAATCTCGGACAACGTCTCGTCAGGACCGATCCCGATGTCCCAGGGAACAGTCCTCTGGTCCAGAAGGGTCCCGGCGAGGTCCGTGAGGCCGACCGAGAAGCCAGTCGCTCCAAGAGGAGCCACGAGGACCATCCCCGCCTGCTCGTTGAAGCGCAGCTCTCGCGACGGCCGACCGCCTGTTGAGTGATCGACTCCGCTCTCGGCGAGGATATTGAGATCCAGCAGCTGGTCCACACGTGCTGTCACTACGTTCCGGCCGAGTCCCGACGCCCGAACCAGCTCCGGACGCGTGCGGGCCGAGCCCGAGCGGACCAGGTCCAAGACGGTGACCGTCCCCGCGAGGTGGTCGAGACGTGGTGCGCCTTTCAGCTCGCTCGTCCGCATGCTGAAATCCTCTCACACGGCAATTCCCCGTGTGTATTGACTTTCGCATGTGATCAACATTACTTTCCCCTTACCGGACAGAAGACAGGGTGAAGTGATGGAGATTGGCTACCATGCGCAGACGTGGGGCAGCGTGGCTGGTCACCCCGGCGGGGTCACGAGCATCAAAGACCTCTTCTACGTCACCGGCGGCGACATGACGGTCGCAGCCCGTGAGATCGGGCAAGCCGGGTACGCCGGCACGGAGATGTTCGACGGCGACCTGCAGAAGCACGCAGACGAACCGTCGACCTTGCGTGACGCTCTCTCCGCGGCTGGGGTCGAACTGGTCAGCGTGTACGCGGGCGCCAACTTCATCTATCCCGACGTCTTGGACGATGAGCTGTGGCGCATCACGCGCGCATGCGAGCTGGCCAACATGTTCGGCGCGGAGCGGTTGGTCGTGGGCGGCGGAAGCCGGCGGGCCACCGGGACGACGGATGGCGACTACACCCTTCTAGGAGAAGGGCTGACCAAGGTGGTCGAGATAGCCGCCGCACACGGTCTGGACGCCACCTACCACCCCCACCTGGGGACCATCGTCGAAAGCCCAGACGAGCTGCGGACCCTGATGGACAGGACGTCCATCGGTTTCTGTCCTGATACAGCGCACCTTGCTGCTGGCGGCGGCGACCCTGCTGCCGTCATCCGCGCCCATGGGGATCGGGTTCGCCATGTCCACCTGAAAGACATCGACATGGCGACGGGGCGCTTCCTCCCCTTGGGCTCCGGAGACCTCGACTTCGCAGACATCCTCCGCGCGATCAAGGAGACCGGCTACGACAGCTGGCTCATGGTCGAGCTCGACTACTACGAAGGACACCCCAAGGACGCCGCTGAGATCAGCAAGGCCTATCTCCACGACCTCCTGTCGCACATCAACGCTTAGACCACGTTCGTCCCAACCTAGGAGAACCATGCACCGACACACACGACGGATCGCAGCCGTCGCCACGATCACTGCCCTTGCCCTGACCGGTTGCAGCGCAGCCGACTCAGGCAAGAAGTCCGACAACAACTCAGCGGCCTCCAAGAAGGCAGAGCAGGCTCTCAAGGACATTCAAGGCAAGGTTCTCAGCAAGGGACCGCACGGCGAGGACCCATCCGAAGCCTCCGCAGCAGATCTGAGTGATGCGGACATCGCCGACATCAAGAGCAAGAAGGCCACAGCAGCCATCGTCATGCACTACGGCGGTAACGACTGGGCTGCAGCGCAGATTGACGGACTGAAATCGCAGTTCGCGAAGATGGGGATCAAGCTGGTCGCCACCACGGACGCCAACTTCAAGCCTGACAAGCAGGTCTCCGACCTGGAGACGGTCATGAGCAAGAAGCCGGACATCATCGTGTCGATCCCGACCGACCCCGTAGCCACCGCGAGCGCGTACAAGAAGGCGGCGGACGCAGGCATCAAGCTCGTCTTCATGGACAACGTGCCCAACGGCCTCAAGGCTGGAACCGACTACGTGTCGGTGGTGTCGGCCGACAACTACGGCAACGGCGTCACCTCAGCCCACATGATGGCCAAGGCGCTCGGCGGCAAGGGCCAGATCGGTCTGATTCACCACGAAGCCGACTTCTTCGTCACGAAGCAGC
>NZ_JAOPXQ010000229.1 GCF_025965075.1 Aeromicrobium sp. | reverse complement strand
CGGTCTCGGGGACGTCCTCGGCCCCGAGGGCGCGGGCGACCCACGCGGTCTCGGCGACGTAGGCGTCGCGACCGGCCGCGTCGAGCGGCCTCGCCCCGTAGCGGTCGTGCGCCCGCAGGAAGCTGTCGACCTCGGCCACGTGGACCCATCGCAGGAGGTGGGGGTCCGAGGCGGCGTACGGCCGCCCGTCGGGCGCGGTGCCAGTGATTCGCGCGTGGACCGACCGGACGACGGCGACGGCGCGGTCGGCGTCCTCGACGGTGCCGAACGTCGTCTCGGCCAGGAACGTGCTGGTGCGCTGCAGCCGTCCCCAGGGATCGCCGCGGAAGCCGGAGTGCTGGTCCACCGCCGCCATGGCGAGGGGGTGCAGCGACTGCAGCAGCAGCGCCCGCATGCCGCCGACGAACATCGAGGCGTCGCCGTGCACGCGCTGGATCGCCGAGTCGGGCCCGAAGCGGCGCGGCCCCTCCGCGAAGTGGATGCGGTCCCGGCGGGCGGGACCCTCGTGACCCGCGATGCGGGCGAAGATCGTGTCACCGACACGCTGGCGCAGGGAGCTGAGAGGACTCACGCCTCCCAGTGTGCGCCCGTGGCCGGGGTGTGGCCCGCTCAATGCGGGCCACACCCCGGTGCGGGACTACGAGATGTCGGTCAGCAGCGCGCCGCGCTCGGCCCGCCGCCGCGCCTGCTCCTCCGGATCGGGTACGGGGACCGCGGCGATGAGCCGCTTGGTGTAGTCCTCCTGCGGGTTGCCCAGGACCTGGTCGCGCGGGCCGATCTCCACGAGCCGGCCGTGCTGCATCACCGCGACCCGGTTGGCCAGGGTGTCGACCACCGCGAGGTCGTGGCTGATGAACAGGCAGGCGAACTGCAGCCGCTGCTGCAGCTCGGTGAACAGCTCGAGCACCCGCGCCTGCACCGACACGTCCAGCGCCGAGGTCGGCTCGTCCGCGATCAGCAGGTCGGGGTCGAGCGACAGGGCACGCGCCAGGCTGACCCGCTGGCGCTGGCCGCCGGACAGCTCGTGCGGGAACCGTTCGGCGTACGCCCCGCCGAGCTCGACGCTGTCGAGCAACGACCGCACCTTGGCGTCGATCTCGGCCTGGCTCATCTCGGTCTGGACGTGCAGCGGCTCGGCGATGCACTGGCCGATCGACATCCGCGGGTTGAGCGACGACGCCGGGTCCTGGAACACGAAGCCGAACCGCGACCGCAGCGGCCGCAGCTGGCGGTCGCTGAGCCCCGACACCTGGTTGCCCGAGACGTGGATCGTGCCGCTCGTGGGTTGCTGCAGACCCACCGTCGTGCGCCCGATCGTCGACTTGCCCGAGCCGGACTCGCCAACCAGGCCCAGCACCTCGCCCTTGCGGACCTCGAGCGACACGTGGTCGACCGCGCGGAACGCCGGCTGGCCGAACTTGCCGGGGAACTCCACGACCAGGTCGTCGACCCTGAGCACGAGCTCGTTGTCGTCGACCAGGCCCGGCCCCTCGGCCTGCCCGAGGTGCGGCACGGCGTCCAGCAGGGCGCGCGTGTACGGATGACGGGGCGCCGCGAACAGCTGGCGCGCCGGCGCCTGCTCGACGATCGTGCCGCGATACATCACCACGACCCGGTCGGCCATGTCGGCGACGACGCCCATGTTGTGGGTGATCAGCACGATCGCGGTGCCGAGGCGGTCCCGCAGGGACAGCAGCAGCTCGAGGATCGCGGCCTGCACCGTGACGTCGAGCGCGGTCGTCGGTTCGTCGGCGATGATGACGTCGGGATCGCAGGCGATCGCCATCGCGATGACGACCCGCTGCTTCTGGCCGCCCGACAGCTGGTGCGGGTAGTAGTCGACGCGCTCCTGCGGATCGGGCATGCCGACCAGCTCGAGCAGCTCGACGGCGCGGGCCCGGGCGGCCTTCTTGGACACCTTCTGGTGCGCTTGCAGGCCCTCGATGATCTGCCAGCCGACGGTGTAGACCGGGTTGAGCGCGGTCGACGGCTCCTGGAAGACCATCGAGACCTGGTCGCCGCGGATGGGCTGCAGGGAGCTGTTGGACAGGCCCAGCAGCTCGCGGGTGCCGAGCCGGGCCGAGCCGCCGACCTCGGCAGTCGACGGCAGCAGGCCGAGCACCGCTCGGGAGCTGACCGACTTGCCGGAGCCGGACTCGCCGACGACCGCGACGACCTCGCCGGGTGCGACGTCGAAGCTGATGCCGTTGACGGCCCGGACCTGGCCGGCGTCGGTACGGAACGTCACGGCGAGATCCGTCAGGGACAGCGCGGCGACCTTCTTCTCCACCACCTCGAGGGTCCCCTCGACCGGTGTGGTCCCGGCGGTGAGCTCCTCGTACTCCTGCTCGATCTCGGCCTGGTCGGCCTCGCTGGTGTCGGCACCACGCGTGCGCAGCAGCGGGTTGAGGATGTCGTTGAGGCTCTCCCCCACGAGGGTCGCGCCGAGCACGATCAGGACGATCGCCAGGCCCGGGAAGATGCCGGTCCACCAGATGCCGGACGAGGCGTCGGGCAGGGCCTTGTTGAGGTCGTAGCCCCACTCGGCCGCCGCGGACGGCTCGATGCCGAAGCCCAGGAAGCCCAGGCCGGCGAGGGTCAGGATGGCCTCGGATGCGTTGAGCGTGCCGATGACCGGCAGGGACGAGGACACGTTGGAGAAGATGTGCTTGGTCAGGATCCGCGGGGTCTTGACCCCGACGACCTTGGCCGCGTCGACGTACGGCTCGGCCTTGACCGACAGCGTGGCGTTGCGGATGACCCGGTAGTACTGCGGGACGAACACGACCGTGATCGACAGCGCCGCGGCGAGGATGCCCCCGACGGCTCCGCTGCTGCCGCCCGACACGACGATCGACACGACGATCGCGAGCAGGAGGGACGGGAAGGCGTACAACGCGTCCATGACGAGGACGAGGACCCGGTCGAGCCAACCACCGAGATAGCCCGAGACCAGGCCGAGCGGCACGCCGATCAGGCCGGACAGGACGACCGCGAGGATGATGACCTCGACCGCGGTCCGGGCACCGAAGATCACGCGGGACAGCACGTCGGTGCCGCCGACCGTCGTGCCGAACCAGTGGTCGGCGGACGGGCTCTGCTGGGTGCCGAACACGACACCGCCGGAGCGGTCGGCGTTGAAGCCGTAGGGGGCAAGCCACGGCGCGAAGATCGCGAGGAAGACGAACAGGACGACCAGGCCGAAGCCCAGCAGCAGCATGAAGCGCTGCAGGCCGTGGGACTGGCGGACGACGGTGGGGACGAGAGTCATCAGAACCTCACT
>NZ_JAOPXQ010000114.1 GCF_025965075.1 Aeromicrobium sp. | reverse complement strand
GACGCCGTGGAACTACCCGTTCGTCATGGCGATCTGGAAGATCGCGCCGGCGCTCGCTGCGGGCAACACGATCGTCCTCAAGCCCAGTGACACGACACCGGCCTCGACGGTCCTGCTGGCCGAGATCGCCCAGGAGCTCTTCCCACCGGGTGTGCTCAACGTCGTGTGTGGGGATCGCGAGACCGGCAGGGCGCTCGTGACCCACCCGACACCGCAGATGGTTGCGATCACTGGATCAGTCCGGGCCGGCATGGAGGTCGCGGCCGCCGCGGCGGCCGGTCTGAAGAAGCCGCACCTCGAGCTGGGCGGCAAGGCCCCGGTCGTGGTGTTCGACGACGCGGACCTTGCTGCGGCGGCCGCGGGGATCGCGGGTGCGGGCTACTTCAACGCGGGCCAGGACTGCACCGCGGCGACCCGGGTGCTGGTCCACCCGCGGGTCGCCGCCGACTTCACCGCGGCGCTGACCGAGGCCGCCCGCGGGACCCGCGTCGGGTTGCCCGACGACGATGTCGACCTGGGTCCGGTCAACAACGCCAACCAGCTGGCGCACGTCGCGGGATTCATCGACGAGCTGCCGGATCACGCGACGCTCGAGACCGGGGGACGACGACTCGACGCCCTCGGCGAAGGCTACTTCTACGAGCCGACGGTCCTCTCGGGGCTCCGCCAGGACGACCGCGCGAGCCAGGAGGAGGTGTTCGGGCCGGTCATCACGGTCCAGCAGTTCAGCGACGAGGACGAGGCCGTGCGCTGGGCCAACGGCGTCAAGTACGGGCTGTCCTCCTCGGTGTGGACCAAGGACCACGGCCGGGCGATGCGGATGGCCCGGCGCCTCGACTTCGGCTGCGTGTGGATCAACACCCACATCCCGATCGTGGCCGAGATGCCGCACGGTGGGTTCAAGCACTCGGGCTACGGCAAGGATCTGTCGATGTACGGCCTCGAGGACTACACCCGCATCAAGCACGTCATGACCAACCTGGAGGCCTAGCGCCGTGAAGATCCTGCTCGTCGGCGCCGGTGGCGTCGGTTCCGCGTTCTGTGCGATCGCGGCCCGCCGCGACTTCTTCGAGTCCGTGCTGGTGGCGGACTACTCGCTCGACAGTGCGCAGCGTGCCGTCGACGCGCTGGCCGATCCCCGGTTCACGGCCGCGCAGGTCGACGCCTCGGACGCCGCGTCGGTCGAGGACCTCGTGCGTACGTCGGGCGCGACGCACGTCATGAACGCGGTGGACCCGCGCTTCGTGATGCCGATCTTCGACGGGGCGTTCGCGGCCGGCGCCGACTACCTGGACATGGCGATGAGCCTGTCGAAGCCGCATCCCGAGCAGCCGCACGCGCTGACCGGGGTCAAGCTCGGCGACGAGCAGTTCGCGGTCGCGGGGGAGTGGGAGGCGGCCGGGCGCCTCGCCCTGTGCGGGATGGGGGTCGAGCCGGGTCTCTCGGACGTCTTCGCCCGTTATGCCGCCGACCACCTGTTCAGCGAGATCGACGAGCTCGGGACGCGGGACGGCGCCAACCTGACGGTGGACGGCTACGACTTCGCGCCGTCGTTCTCGATCTGGACCACGATCGAGGAGTGCCTCAACCCGCCGGTGATCTGGCAGGACGGGCAGTGGTTCACGACCGAGCCGTTCAGCGAGCCGGAGATCTTCGACTTCCCCGAGGGCATCGGGCCGGTCGAGTGCGTCAACGTCGAGCACGAGGAGGTGCTGCTCATGCCGCGCTGGGTCCAGACCAAGCGGGCCACGTTCAAGTACGGCCTCGGAAACGAGTTCATCGAGGTGCTCAAGACGCTCCACAAGCTCGGCCTGGACTCGACCGACAGGGTCAACGTGGCCTCGACGGTCGGCGGTAGGCCCACCGTCGTCCCGGTCAGCCCACGCGACGTCGTCGCGGCCTCGCTGCCCAATCCGGCGACGCTCGGCGACCGCATGCACGGCAAGACCTGCGCCGGCCTGTGGGTCACGGGCAAGGACAAGGAGGGCCGGCCACGCTCGACGTACCTCTACCACGTCGTCGACAACGACTGGTCGATGCAGGAGTACGGCCACCAGTGCGTCGTGTGGCAGACCGCGGTCAACCCGGTCGTCGCCCTCGAGCTGCTGGCCAGCAACACGTGGTCGGGCACCGGCGTGCTGGGGCCCGAGGCATTCGACGCGGTCCCGTTCCTCGAGCTGCTCCGCGACGTCTACGGCTCGCCCTGGGGGCAGAAGGAGCTCGATCCGGCCTGACGTGCGGGGGCGCGGACGTGTGGAGTGCCCGCCACGAAGCGGTCATCTGGACTATCCTGACGGCGCTGACGTCGAAGGAGAAGAGTATGCCCAAGCGCGAGATCATCCCTGAACCTGTCGTCACGATCATCGACGACTACGACGGCAAGGAACTGCACCCGCACACGCCGCCCGAGCGCTACCTGATCAACGGGCGCGCGTACGACCTCTACCTGTCGGAGGAGTCGAAGAAGGCCGTCGACTCGTTCCTGCGCGATCTGCTGGACGGCGCCCAGGAGGTCAAGGAGCCCGGGGGGACTCGTGGGGGCCGGCGCAACGGGGCCGGCACCGCGATCCTCGAGGGGTACACGATCCAGGACCTGCGGGAGTGGGCCAAGGACAACGGTCACGAGGTCAGCCCCAACCGGCGCGCGCCGACCAAGGTCATCGAGGCGTTCAACGCCGCCCACAGCTGAGCGGGAACCGATCAGGCGGGGCCGATGCCCGCCGCGTGGCAAACGTACGTCCACACGGCCCGCCGAGCGACCGGATCGTCAGACCCGCCGGGCAGGTAGTAGGTCGAGCGCGGGCGTCGGTCGCACCAGAACTCTCCGGTGGACGTGGCTTCGGCGGCGGTGAGCCACACGATCGTGTCGGCACCCTGCTCGGCCGTGCGGAGGACCGGCTTGACGACCTTGGCGAAGCGCGGCATCGCGTCGGTGATGCCGGGCGTGTCGGCCCAGCCGGGATGCATGCTGTGGACCGCGATGCCGTCGGCGGCGTAGCGCTCGGCCAGCAGCTCGGCCATCGTGACCTGGATCCGCTTGGTGCGGGCGTACGCCCGGATGCCCTCGTAGGGGCCCTGCTCGTACTCGACGTCGTCGCCGATCGACGCGTCCAACGGCGCGGAGTACATCCCGCCGGACGTCACGATGACGACCCGTGGCGAGACGGCTGCGGCCAGGTTGGCCCGCAGCTCCTCGGTCAGCAGGAGGGGCCCGATGACGTGGGTCGCCAGCGCCAGCTCGTGCCCCTGCGCCGACGCGGACCGTGTGGGCGGCATGACACCGGCGTCGTGGACGATCGCGTGCAGCGCAGGCACCCGAGCCCGCAGGTCGGCGGCGTACGCGCGGACCGCGTCGAGGTCGCTGACGTCGCAGACCTCCTCCAGCAGGATCGCGTCGGGGACGTCCCGGCGGATCGCGGCGGCGGAGTCGGCCAGCCGGTCGGCGGTGCGCCCGACGAGGTGCACCGTGGCGCCGAGAGCCGCGATCCCGGAGGCTCCCGCCCGGCCGAGCCCGCCGCTGCCGCCGGTGACGACGACGTGCCGCCCCACGAGCGCCTGCGGGGCCGGATCGGCCGGCCACCAGCGGCGGCGGATCGCCGGCCCGATCGCCGAGTAGCCGGGCAGGACGGTCTTGTCGAGGGCCGCGTCGAGCAGCGAGGTCAGGGTCACCCCTCCACGGTAGGTCGACGCCCGTGGAGCCGCCGGGCGAGTCTCAGAGCAGGCCCGCGTCGTGCATCGCGATCGCGACCTGGACCCGGTTGGTCGCACCGAGCTTGGTGAAGATGTGGGAGATGTGCGCCTTCACGGTCGCGATGCTCATGTGCAGGCTCGTGGCGATCTCGGCGTTCGAGCCGCCGCGACCGACCGCCGTGGCGACCTCCCGCTCCCGATCTGTCAGCACCGCGACGCGGGACCTGGCCGCACCCGTCCGGTCGTCCGGCATGGCGTCGGTCACCTGACGGATCAGCTGCTCGGTGATGGTGGGCGACAGCATGGGCTCACCCGCGACGACCCGCCCGATCGCGTCGACGATGTCGGCCGGAGGTGTGTCCTTGAGCAGGAAGCCGTTGGCGCCGGCCGCCAGTGCCCGCACGACGTACTCGTCGGCGTCGAACGTCGTCAGCACGATGACCTTGGGCGGATCGGGCAGGGCCACCAGCCGTGCCGTCGCGCCGATGCCGTCCAGGACGGGCATGCGGATGTCCATCAGCACGAGGTCCACGCCGCCGGCGTGGACCGCCTCGACCGCCTGTGCCCCGTTGACGGCCTCCCCGACGACCGCGATGTCGGCCGTGCCGCCGAGGATCAGGGCGAGTCCTGCGCGGACGAGGGCGTCGTCATCGGCGATCAGCACGCGAACGGTCATGCCGGCCACGGTAGCCAGGCCTGCAGGACGAACTCCCGCGCGGGAGTCACGTGGTGGGTGAGTCGCCCACCCGCGAGCTCCGCGCGCTCCGTCAGCCCGACCAGGCCGAGACCCGAGGTGGGGACCGCCCGATCGTGGCGGCCGACCGGGAGGAGGTTGCGCACCTGGATCGTCAGGCCCGAGGCACGGTCGCCGTTGAGGTCGATCGTGACCAAGGTGTCCGTCGCGTGCTTGCGGGCGTTCGTCAGGCCCTCCTGCACGACCCGGTAGACCGTGCGGCCGAGGGCGACCGGGACACCGTCGAGGTGGATCTCGCGGTCGGTGCGGATCCGCATCCCGGACCGTCGCGCCTCGTCGATCAGCCCGGGCAGGTCCGTCGCGGACGGCTGCGGCAGCTCGGGGGACGCATCGCCGGGATCGTCGCGCAGGAGGCCCAGCACCTCGCGCAGCTCGACCATCGCCTGGTGCGAGTTGTCCTGGATGACGCCGGCCGTCGCGCGTACCTCCTCGGGTGACAGGTCGGTGCGGTAGGCGAGGGCGCCCGCGTGCATCGTGACGAGCGAGATCCGGTGGGCCAGGACGTCGTGCATCTCGCGGGCGATGCGTGAGCGCTCGGCCGAGCGTGCCTGGTGGACGCGGGCGGTCTGCTCGGACTCCGCAGTCTCGGCACGCTCGCGCAGGGTGGCGAGCAGCTCGCGACGCGACCCGATGTACATGCCCCACCCGACCGTGACGGCGACGATCATCAGGATGAACGGCCCGGTCAGGGCGAACGACTCGTCGCTGGCCGGGTTGTAGCTCTCGAGGGCGAAGCTCCCGCCGAGCGCGACCATCCCGATCGGGAGGATCTCGCGCCACCGTCGCCGGGCGGCGAGGGACACCAGGGAGAGCGTCGCGGCTCCGCCCGCCGACGCGGAGACGCAGGTCAGGAGGTTGGTGGCGGTGGTGACCGCCACGGGGTGCTGCCGGCGCCGGGTCACGAGGGCCAGGGAGAGCAGACCAAGACCCAGATCGGTCCAGAACCACCACCGCTGGTGCTCCCACTGCCACCGGGCGAGCGCGAACCACGCAAAGGCCCCGATCGCGACCACCAGCAGGTAGCGCCACGCCTGGCTCCACCGGCCCAGCTCGGGTTGGTACGTCACGGGGTGCACGCCCCAAGGCTAGGGCGTGGACGAGGCCCGTCGCGACGGTCGATCGGCTGACACCCTCATACTTTCGACCAGCCGGGCATGGTCACCCGACCGATGCCGGTGGCACCCGCCCGGGGCAGACTGTTGGCATGATCACCGTTGACAGACTCACCAAGACGTACGGCGGCTTCAAAGCCGTTGACGACGTCTCCTTCACCTGCCGGCCGGGTGCCGTCACCGGCTTCCTCGGCCCCAACGGCGCCGGCAAGTCCACCACGATGCGGATCATGGCCGGCCTGACCCCCGCCACCGCGGGGACCGCGCTCGTCAGCGGCGTCCGCTACCAGGACATCCCCAACCCCGGCACGCAGATCGGGGTGCTGCTCGACGCGTCGGCCCAGCACGCCGGCCGGACGGGACGGGAGATCCTGACGATCAGCGCCCTCACGATGGGGCTGCCGATGTCCCGCGTCGAGGAGATGCTCGAGCTGGTCAGCCTCTCCCCGGCCGAGTCCAAGCGCCGGGTCAAGAACTACTCCCTCGGGATGCGGCAGCGCCTCGGCATCGCCAACGCGCTGCTCGGCGACCCTCGGATCCTGATCCTCGACGAGCCCGCCAACGGCCTCGACCCGGCCGGCATCCACTGGATGCGCAGCCTGCTGCGGCACTACGCCGACCGTGGCGGCACGGTCCTGCTGTCGTCGCACCTGCTGCACGAGATCGAGGTCATCGCCGACGAGATCATCGTGATCGGCAATGGCAGGATCGTCGCGCAGGGCACGAAGGCCGAGCTGCTCAACACTGCCGGGACGTTCGTCAAGGCCGGCGACGCGTCGGCGCTCGCCAACGCCCTGGTCACCGCCGGCATCACGGCGTCGCCGTCGGGTGACGGGGGACTGCGGACCGAGACCGATCCCGCGACGGTCGGCAAGGCCGCGGCAGTCGCCGGCGTCGCGCTCGTCGAGCTGCGGCCCGCCGAGGGCGCTGGCCTGGAGGAGATGTTCCTCGAGCTCACTGCCTCGACCCAGCGCGAAGCCACGACCCCGAGCCCGAAGGAGGCGACCGCATGACCACCGCAGACGCCATCACGATCGACACGACCCGCCCGAGCATCCCGCTGTCCCGGTTGGTCAAGGTCGAGCTCCGCAAGATGTTCGACACCCGCTCGGGCTTCTGGCTCATGATGAGCATCGCGATCGTCGCGCTGCTCGCCACCGTCGGCTGCATCCTGTTCGTGCCCAACGACGATCTCGAGTTCGGCGTGTTCGGCCAGGCCGTCGGCTTCCCGATGGTCCTGCTGCTCCCGGTCATCGCGATCCTGTCGGTCACGAGCGAGTGGAGTCAGCGCACGGGCCTCATCACGTTCACGCTGACGCCCCACCGGGGACAGGTCGTCGCCGCCAAGGCCATCACCGCCGTCATCGTCGGCGTCGTCGGCATCGTCGTCGCGTTCGCGATCGGCGGCCTCGGCAACGTCGTCGGCTCGGCGATCAACGGGGTCGATCCGGTCTGGAACATCTCGTTCCTGGACTTCGTCCTCATCGTCCTGGCCAACGTGCTGGGTCTGCTGGTCGGCTTCATGCTCGGCGTGCTGATCCGCAACACCCCGGGAGCGATCGTCGCCTACGTCGCGTACTCGTTCCTGCTCCCGACGATCTTCGGGATCCTCGCGGCGTTCCAGGACTGGTTCAAGGACCTGCAGCCGTGGATCGACTTCGGCTACTCGCAGACCCCGCTGTTCGACGGCGGGCCGAGCGGCGAGGAGTGGGCCCAGCTGGGCACCTCCGGGCTGATCTGGCTCGTCATCCCGCTCGCGGTGGGCGTCTGGGCCGTGCTGAGGTCCGAGGTCAAGTAGGCCTCGCAGGACGACGTGCCACGGCGGCGCACCCTCGGGGGTGCGCCGCCGTCGCCGTCCGCGGGTGTCGTCACCCCCAGGTGCGACAATGGCCGCATGCGCAAACGTGTGGCCATCCTCGGCTCGACCGGGTCGATCGGCACCCAGGCGCTCGAGGTGATCGCCGCCAACCCCGACCGCTTCGAGGTCGTCGCCCTCGCCGCCGGCGGGGCCAACCCTCGGCTCCTGGCCGAGCAGGCGATCGCGTTCGACGTGCCCCTGGTGGCGGTGGCGCGAGGGAGCGCCGCCGAGGACGTCCAGCTCGCGCTGTATGCCGAGGCCCAGCGCCGGGGGTACGCCCACGGCGACCACCGGGTGCCGCGGCTGATCGTCGGCCCCGATGCGGCGGTGCAGGTCGCCCGCACGCCCTGCGACGTCGTCCTCAACGGGATGACGGGTGCCGTCGGGCTGCTGCCGACCCTGGCGGCGCTGGAGGCCGGCACGACGCTGGCGCTGGCCAACAAGGAGTCGTTGATCATCGGCGGCGAGCTCGTCATCGGGGCGGCCAAGCCGGGCCAGCTCGTCCCGGTCGACTCCGAGCACTCGGCGCTGGCGCAGGCGATGCGCGGCGAGCGGCGTGAGGACGTCCGCAAGCTCGTCGTGACGGCCAGCGGCGGACCGTTCCGCGGGCGCACGCGCGCCGAGCTCGCCGACGTCACGCCCGAGCAGGCCATGGCGCACCCGACGTGGGACATGGGCCCGGTCATCACGATCAACTCCGCGACCCTGGTCAACAAGGGGCTTGAGGTCATCGAGGCCAATCTGCTGTTCGACATCGACTTCGACCGCATCGAGGTCGTCGTCCATCCGCCGTCGATCGTGCACTCGATGGTCGAATTCACCGACGGCGCCACGATGGTGCAGGCCTCGCCGCCCGACATGAAGCTGCCCATCGCGCTGGGCCTGGCCTGGCCCGAGCGCGTCCCGGACGCCGCCGCCGGCTGCGACTGGACCCGCCCGGCGACGTGGGAGTTCTTCCCGCTCGACGACGAGGCGTTCCCGGCGGTCAGCCTGGCCCGCCGGGCCGGGACGTTCGGCCGCACCGGCCCCGCCGTCTTCAACGCCGCCAACGAGATCTGCGTCGACGCGTTCGTCGACGGGCGCTTGGACTTCCTCGGCATAGTGGACACGGTGGGCTCCGTCCTCGACGAGCACCTGTCCGACCCGGACGTCGCCCGCCAGGAAATGACCCTCGACGGCGTGCTCGGCGCCGACAGATGGGCCCGCACCCGGGCCGCGGAACTGGTGGAGCGACGATGAACGCCCTGATCTACACCCTCGGTGTCGTGCTCTTCGTGCTCGGTGTGGCGGCCTCGATCGGCCTGCACGAGCTGGGGCACATGTATCCCGCCAAGAAGTTCGGGATCAAGGTCACGCAGTACTTCATCGGCTTCGGCAACACGATCTGGTCGACCAAGCGCGGCGAGACCGAGTACGGCCTCAAGTCGATCCCGCTGGGCGGCTACGTCAAGCTCGTCGGGATGCTGCCCCCGGCCAAGGGCGCCGACCCGCACGCCGTCCGCAAGACCAACACCGGGATGTTCACCCAGCTGATCTCCGACGCCCGGGACGCGGAGTACGAGCACGTCACCGACGAGGACCTCGACCGGCTGTTCTACCGCAAGCCGTGGTGGCAGAAGCTCATCGTCATGGCGGGCGGGCCGACGGTCAACATCCTGATCGCGGTGTTCCTGTTCACGGTCGTGTTCATGGGCTTCGGCGCGCTGACCCCCACCACGACGGTGCAGGCCGTGTCCGACTGCGCCATCAGCGACGCCGAGGCGGGCCGCACGTGCCAGGCGTCCGATCCCGAGACGCCCGCCAGCAAGGCAGGGCTCGAGGCGGGTGACCGGATCACCTCGTTCAACGGCACGACGATCACCTCGTGGGACCAGCTGTCCGACCTGATCCGCGCCAACGGCTCCCGCGAGGCGGACATCGCGTTCGAGCGGGACGGCCGGGAGCGCAGCGCCTCGGTCAGCACCTCGGTGCTCGCCCGAGCCGACAAGGACGACCCCACCAAGACCGTCGACGTCGGCTTCCTCGGGGTCACCCCGACCGAGGACTACGAGCGCCAGGGGCCGGTCTACGTCGCCCAGGTCATGGGCGACTACGTCGAGGGGACCGCCAAGGCGATCTGGCACCTGCCGGTGCGGATGGTCGACGTGACGAAGGCGGCCTTCGGCGCCGACCGTGACCCCGAGGGGCCGATCAGCGTCGTCGGTGCCAGCCGGGTCGCGGGGGAGTCCTTCACGATCGACGACCCGACGTGGTCCGAGCGGGCCCAGCGCGTGCTGATCCTGCTGGCGGGGCTCAACATGTTCCTCGCGCTGTTCAACTTCATCCCGCTGCTGCCGCTCGACGGTGGCCACATCGCCGGCGCCCTCTGGGAGGCCGTCAGGCGGGGTATCGCCAAGGTCCGCGGTCGGCCCGATCCCGGCTACGTCGACGTCGCCAAGATGCTGCCCGTCGCGTACGGCGTGGGCGCCCTCCTTATGCTGATGAGTGTGATCCTGATCTATGCAGACATCGTCAACCCCGTGAGCATCTCGTGACGGACCTCGGACTTCCCGCGATGCCGCCACCGGTGCTCGCACCACGGCGCAAGACCCGCAAGATCAAGGTCGGCACGATCGACGTCGGCGGCGACGCCCCCGTCTCGGTCCAGTCGATGACGACGACCCTGACCTCGGACGTCAACACGACGCTGCAACAGATCGCCGAGCTCACCGCCGCGGGCTGCGACATCGTCCGCGTGGCGTGCCCCAGCCAGGACGACGCCGACGCGCTCCCCGAGATCGCCCAGCACTCCAACATCCCGGTCATCGCCGACATCCACTTCCAGCCCAAGTACGTCTTCGCCGCGATCGACGCCGGCTGCGCCGCGGTCCGGGTCAACCCGGGCAACATCCGCAAGTTCGACGACCAGGTCGGTGCGATCGCCCGCGCCGCCAAGGACGCCGGCGTGTCGATCCGCATCGGTGTCAACGCCGGCTCGCTCGACAAGCGCATCTTCGACAAGTACGGCTCCGCGACGCCCGAGGCGCTGGTCGAGTCGGCTGTGTGGGAGGCGTCGCTGTTCGAGGAGCACGACTTCCACGACTTCAAGATCTCGGTCAAGCACAACGACCCCGTCATCATGGCGCAGGCCTACGAGATGCTCGCCGAGCGCGGCGACTGGCCCCTGCACCTCGGTGTGACTGAGGCCGGGCCGGCCTTCCAGGGCACGATCAAGAGCGCCACGGCGTTCGGCTACCTGCTCGGCAAGGGCATCGGCGACACGATCCGCGTCTCGCTGTCCGCCCCGCCGGTCGAGGAGGTCAAGGTCGGCATCCAGATCCTGCAGTCGCTCAACCTGCGTGAGCGCAAGCTCGAGATCGTGTCGTGCCCGTCCTGCGGCCGCGCCCAGGTCGACGTCTACACGCTCGCCGAGCAGGTCACGGCCGGTCTCGAGGGGCTCGAGGTCCCGCTGCGTGTCGCCGTGATGGGCTGCGTCGTCAACGGTCCGGGGGAGGCCCGCGAGGCCGACCTGGGTGTCGCGTCCGGCAACGGCAAGGGTCAGATCTTCGTCAAGGGCGAGGTCATCAAGACCGTGCCGGAGTCCAAGATCGTCGAGACCCTCATCGAGGAGGCCATGCGCCTCGCCGAGGGCATGGAGCCGGTCGAGGGCGGCGGCGCGGCGGTCACCGTCAGCTGACGCTGACCCCGGGGCGGGTCAGCCGACTCGCTTGACCGTCGTCTGCACCTCGTCGACCCGCACGGCCGTCTGGCCCGGGGGGCCCTCGAGCGTCGTCGGAGCGCCGGGAATCCTGCTCGGCGATCCGTTGACCTCGAAGCGCAGGTCGTAGACGGTCCTGGCGGTCACGGCGTACGCCGGACGGCCGTCCACCGACGCCGAGCCGCGGAGCGATGCCCGGCGGTACTCGTGATAGCAGTCGCGCTCGGCATCCTCCTTCGTGGCGGTCCACGGGCAGGTGAACGAGCCGGTGCCGTCACCCGGGTCGATCGTCAGGCTGCGCAGGGTCGCGATCGCGACCAGCCCGAACGCCGACGACCCCGTCGCCTCGCGCTGCGTGCCGGTGACCCAGAACCATGTGTCGAGGTTGACCAGGGTCCGGCCGGACGGGCTGACGTTGACCGTCGGCGGGGTGATGGCGATCTGCCCGATCGCGGTCAGCGCCTGCTCGAGCAGCGACGGCGGCTCCTCGTCGTCGGTCCAGTAGATGCGTTCCACCGTGGTGTCGAAGGGCGTGGTGAAGCAGAACTCGATGCGGGCCTTGGAGTCCTTGTTCGGCTTGTCGCCGTCGGGCATCGGGTGCGGCGTGAAGTGGGCGACGTTGAAGCACGTCGTGGTGCCCTTGCAGTAGTTGCCGGAGCTGTCGGGGCTCAGCCCGAGGTAGGCACCCTCGTTGTAGCTGAGATCGCACTGCGGCTCGTTGCTCCCGCCGCCACCGCCGCCCCCGGCGCCACCCCCGCCGCCGGGGATCGTGCAGACGTAGCCGCCGCTGGCCGGGAACGAGATGACCGCGGGCGGGTCGCACGTCGGCCCGTCGGCGGCCTCCGCCGACGGGGCGATGAGCACGACGGCCAGCAGCGACGTGACGACGAGGGCAGCGGGGACGAGCAAGCCGGTCAGGGCCCGTCGCGCGAGGGTCAGCACGACGCCACCTGCTCGCTGCGGGGGTCGCTCACGACCCACACGCCGTCCTCACGCGCCAGACCGTACTCCATCCGGGTGAAGCCGAGCGTGGTCGAGCCGACACCGGGCGAGGTGTCCCCCTTCCGGACCAGGAAGGACTTGGAGGCGTCCTGGCACCCCCGGTACAAGGCGGTGTCGTCGTCGATCGTGACCTTGTCGACCGTGAGCGCGACCTTCCCGAGGTGCTGCAGCCCGGCACCGTCCACGCTCTTGGTCTCGGCCGGGACGATGAGGTCGTAGACCTCCTGGGTCACCAGGTCCTTGATCGCGGGACCGACCTTGGTGGCCCCGCGCTCGAAGTAGGCGTCGGTGTAGGCCTCGACCGCGTCGGCCACCTCGCGCTCGTCCGGGGTGAGCCCGTCCTCGTCGCGGGGCGCGACCGTCGTCGTGGCCTCGGCCTGGGGCTGGTCGGAGCCGCCACAGGCCGCGAGCGGGAGGAGCGCCGCGAGAGCCGTGGTCATGATCAGTCCGGTCGGCAGCTTCGCAGCCATGATTCCCCTGTCACGGTCGACACCCCCGATGGGTGATGCGCCAACCCTAGCGGTGGTGCTCGGGAACCCTCAACCAAGCGGCGAGCCGCCTCCGGTGACCTGAGCGGTCCGGTCGTAGGCTGTACCCACCACCGAGGAGGCGATGTGCTCAGGACGACGACGCATGTGCGTGCCCTGACGCCACGCGACCTCCCCGAGCTGCACGCGCTGCTGGACCGCGATCCGCTCGTCAACCTCTTCGTCCGCAACCGGGTCGACGCGACGAGGCTGCAGACCCGGTGGCTCGGCGGCCAGGTCTGGGGCTACTTCGAGGACGACATCCTGGTGTCGGCGTGTCACGCCGGCGCCAACGTCGTGCCGGTGCAGGCGACGCCCCGCGCGATCGAGGCGTTCGCCGAGCAGGCGATCTCCGACAACGTCCGGCCGTCCTCGATCGTCGGGCCGCGCGAGGCCGTCCTCCCGCTGTGGAAGCTGCTCGAGCCCCGCTGGGGACCGGCCCGCTCGCCGCGCCTCGACCAGCCGTTCATGGTGCTCGAGCACGACAGCCGGCTCCGGCCCGACCCCCGGGTGCGCCGGGTCCTGATCGACGAGTTCGACACGGTCTATCCCGCCTGCGTCGCGATGTTCACCGAGGAGGTCGGCGTCGATCCCGAGGTCGGCAACCGCAGCGGCTACCGCGCCCGGGTCGCCCAGCTGATCTCCCAGGGCTGGTCGTTCGCGATCGTCGAGGACGGGCAGGTCGTCTTCAAGGCCGAGGTGGGGGCCGCCACGGCCCAGGCCTGCCAGCTGCAGGG
>NZ_JAOPXQ010000178.1 GCF_025965075.1 Aeromicrobium sp. | reverse complement strand
CGATGACGGCGACGGGCCCGTGCAGGCTCGCGGCCAGGCTGGAGATCGCGACCTCGCCGGGGATGACGGCGCCCAGGCCGAGGCCCGACTCGGCGAAGGCGAAGACAAAGCCCAGCAGGGCGCTCGTCATGGGTTGGTCGTCGTGAGGTCGGCCGGGTCGCGGGACGCGATCCGGCCCGAGACGAGGATGCCGAGGGCGATGACGACCGCACCGGCCAGGGCGTCGAGCACCCAGTGGTTGCCGGTGGCCAGGACGACGAACGTCGTCCCGGCGACGTAGAGGGTGACGATCGCGCGGCCGACGACGTTGGCGTGCCGCCAGAGCGCCCAGGCCACCCAGACCGTCCAGCCCACGTGGAGCGACGGCATGGCCGCGAGCTCGTTCGTGATGTGCCCCAGCGCCGCGGGTGCCGAGGCGTCGCCACCCCACCATCCCTGGCCGGAGGTCATGGCGAGCGCGTCGAGGTAGTGCGACCCCGGCATGAGCCGTGGGGGCGCGGTCGGGAAGAGGATGTAGCAGACCAGGCCGATGGCCGACCCGATCACGATGGCGTTGCGGGCTCTCGGGTACTCGGCCCGGTGACGAAAGAAGAGGAAGGCCAGCACCGCCGGCGTCACGACGTAGTGGAGCGTCGCGTACCAGAACGACATCGGCACCGCGATGTCCATGACGGGTGCGACCGCACGGTTGATCGAGGCCTCGACGTCGAGGTGCAGGAGCGCTTCGAGGTGCAGGATGTCGGCCGCCCGCGACCGCGCGACGGCGAGGTTGTCATCGGCGACGAGGCGGCTGAAGGTGTAGAAGATCCAGAGTCCGGCGAGCAGGCCGATCTCCCGGGTGCCGGTGGCCGTGACGAGGCGACGGGCGAGCCGGGGGAGCGCGGCGAGCGCGCCCGACCTGCGCGACGAGGGAGCCGTCGCGCGGGCCGGGCTGTGCCGGTGCCCGGTGATCGTGGACACGAGAGCGTCCTCGCCTAGTGCCCGAGGACCGGGGCGGCGTCGGGGTCGACCGACACCGGACCGCTCCGCAGCAGCGCGCCGCACAGGACCGCGCCGACCGCGAAGATGCCCGCGCCCCACCAGAACACGGTCGTGTAGCCGTGCATCGCGGCGAGGGCCTGGTTGGCCGCCGAGGGCGCCTTGCCGACCAGGTAGTCCGATGTCGCCGTCGCGGCGAACGCGCTGAGCACCGCGGTGCCGATCGAGCCGCCGATCTGGTTGAACGTGTTGACCGAGGCCGAGGCGACACCGGCGTGCTCAGCGTCGACACCCGAGGTGGCGGCGCTGAACGCCGGCGCCATGGACAGTCCCACGCCGAGGCCCGTGACGATCAGGCCGGGCAGGATGTTGGCGGCGTACGTGCTGCTGAGGTCGAGCTGGGCGAACAGCACCATGCCGACTGCGGCCAGCAGCATGCCGACGAACACGGGGATCTTGGGCCCGATGCGCGCCACGAGACCGGCCGAGCCGGTCGCCGTGACCATGATGCCGAGGATCATCGGGACGAACGAGAAGCCGGTCTTGAGCGGCGAGTAGCCGAGGGTCAGCGACACGTAGTAGGTCAGGAACAGGAAGACCGCGAACAGGCCGATCCCGACGATTGCGACGACGAGGAACGAGCCGCCGCGGTTGCGGTCCCAGACGATGTGCAGCGGCAGCAGCGGGTCCTTGACCCGGCTCTCGATGACCGCGAAGACCGCCAGCAGGACGAGGCCGGCCGCGATGCAGATCAGCGTCGTGGCGCTGGACCAGCCGTCGGTCTCGGCGCTGGCCAGGCCGTAGACGAACGACACCAGACCGGCGACGACGACGACCGTGCCGGGCACGTCGATGCCCCGGGCGTCCTCGGGCTCGGCCTGCTTCTTGAGCAGCAGGACCGCGCCGATCACGGCGATGATCGCCAGCGGGGCGTTGACGTAGAGGCACCAGCGCCAGGAGAGGTACTCGGTCAGCGCGCCGCCGAGGATCAGGCCGATCGCGCCGCCGCCACCGGAGATGGCACCGAAGATCGCGAACGCCTTGGCGCGCTCCGACGCATCCGTGAACGTGACGGTCAGCAGCGACAGGGCCGCGGGCGCCAGCAGGGCGCCGAAGACGCCCTGCGCCACGCGGGCGCCGACCAGCATCTCGAAGTTCTGCGCGGCGCCACCCACGGCGGACGCCACGGCGAAGCCGATGAGGCCCGTGACGAACATCGGCTTGCGGCCGACGAGGTCGCTGAGCCGGCCGCCGAGCAGCAGGAGCGAGCCGAACGCGAGGGCGTACCCCGTCACGATCCACTGCCGGTTGTCGTTCGAGAAGCCGAGGGCCTCCTGCGCGGTGGGCAGCGCGATGTTGACGATCGTGGCGTCCAGGACGACGATCAGCTGGGCCAGCGCGATGACCGCGAGGATCAGCCAGCGGGACGCGCCGTGCGGGTCTTCTCGATGCTCCGCGGCCGGGTCGGGCACCCGGTCGACGGTCAGTGTCTCTGCCATGGGATCTCCAGGTCTTGGAAGTGGAAAGTCAGTTCCGTTTCACTCTACGCCGGAACCGGAATGATGTCTCCACTTGATCCTGTGATGATCACCACTAACCGGAAAGTTGCCTCCGTTCCGGTACCATGGGCCTCATGACCCCCGAGATCGGCTGCACGGACGAGGCCGCCAGGCCGCTGCGTGCCGATGCCGCACGCAACCGGGCGCTGATCCTGGAGACCGCGGCGGAGGTCTTCGCCGAGCACGGCCTGGACGCCGGCTACGACGAGATCGCCCGGCGTGCCGGGATCGGCGTCGGCACGGTCTACCGGCGCTTCCCCGAACGGTCCGAGCTCGTGCAGGCGCTGTTCGAGACGCGGATCGACGAGATCGTCGCGATCGCCGAGGAGTCCCAGCGCAACGAGGACGCGTGGGCGGGGCTGACCTGGTTCCTCGAGAAGGCGCTCGAGCGGCAGGTCGTCGACCGCGGCCTCAAGGAGGTCATGGCCTCGACCCTGCAGGACGGAGACCACATGTCGGTCGGCCGCGAGCGCCTCGGCCCGATCATCGAGGACCTCGTCGCGCGTGCCCAGGCGGCCGGCAGCATGCGCGCCGACGTCGAGGCCACCGACCTCGGCGTCCAGCTGATGCTGATGAGCTCGCTGTCGACGCCCGACCAGCCGGACCTCTGGAGGCGCTACCTCGCGCTGATCCTCGACGGGCTGCGCGCCCGGCCGGACCTGTCACCCCTGCCGCTGCTGGCGCCGGCGGACGAGGCGATGCACGCGCTGATGTGCAACCTGCACGGCCGCGAGATCTGAGGGTCAGCCTCGGCTGATGCGCACCATGTCCTCGCGGGGGACGACCTTGACGCGGGTGCGTCCCGCGGCCTCGCCGAGCGCGATCTCGTGGGCGTCGAGCTGCTCCCAGCCCTCCCACGTCGTGAACTCGATGCCGCGACTGGTGAGGTAGGCGTCGACGTCCTCGCGGGCCGGGTTGGCCGGCGCGGGCAGGGCGTCGACGTCCGACAGCAGGAGGCGGATCGTCTCGGCGGCGTCGG
>NZ_JAOPXQ010000174.1 GCF_025965075.1 Aeromicrobium sp. | reverse complement strand
CGTCGGCGTCGGCAGCAGCGTCGGCGTTGGCATCGGCGTCCGCAGCAGCGTCGGCATCCGCGTTGGCGTCGGCGTCCGCGTTGGCGTCGGTGTCAGCATCCGCGGCAGCGTCAGCATCGGCGTCGGCGGCCGCGTTGGTGTCGGCGTCGTCAGCAGCGACAACACCGTTCGGACCGCACGCGGAACGGGCCAGGGCGAGTTTCGCGGTGTCGCCGACGACGTTGAGGTCCAGTGCAGTGACCTCGACCGAGCCATCGGCGTTGGTGACCTGCTTGTTGACCGTGCCGTCCAGGACAGGGACGAGCGCGTCGCCAACCTGGTCCAGGACCGGTCCGAGCTGGTCGAGCACACCGTCGACCAGTGTCTGCTGCAGGGTGGGCACCAGGTCTGCGAGTCCGGCGAGGACGCCGCCCAGGCTGTCGTTCAACGCGTCCTCGACACCCGTCAGCAGGCCGGTGACGATCTGCTTGGGCGCGACGGAGCCGACCAGCTTTGCGTTCGGAGAGGTGTTCAGGGTCACCGGGACGGTGATGACGTTGCCCGGCGCGAGCTCGACCAGGAGGTCGATGCCGGCGATCGACGAGAGCATCGTGCCATCGCTGTTGCACTCGCTGCTGACAGCACCGATCCGCGCCGAGACCGGCACGGCGTCCTGGACCGCGGCGAGCAGCGGCGAGAGGGCCGCGTCCTGGATGTCTCCCAGCAGAGTGTCCAGGAGCGCCTCGAAGGCGGGGCGGAGCACAACGGGGTCGAGTCCGGCGACCACATCGTCAAGGATCGTCCCGGTGTCGATCGCGCTGATCTCGTCGCCGACGTTCGACACGTCGATCGTCGTGAGGGCGGCGATGTTCGTGCTCTCGACACTCGCGCTCGCCTTCGACGTGCCCTTCGTGCCGTCGAGGCCCGTCTCCGCGGTCTGGTTGATCGCACCGACGGCCGGTCCGGAGACATTCAGGCCCGTGCCGCACGTGCCCGAGCCCTGGGTCGCGGGACCGGTGGACTCGGCGCGGCACACACCGCTGCCGACGATGCCGGTCAGGCCCGATGCCGTCACGGCGCTGGACTCGGACTGCGCGACGATCGCCGGGGCGCCGTTGGCGGAGAACGAGAGGCCGGCAGTGACGATCAGTGTCGCCATTCCTACCGCTAGGGAGTTCTTGGCAAGCTTGTTCTTCACAGGGAGGGCTCCTGGTGTTGTTCGTGCATCGGAAGGTCTGAGAATCCAGCCGGGGAAGTTGCTGAAAAGCTACTGAAGTCCCGGCTTGAACCGGGACGATGTGCCTATGGAACAGGGCACACGGCCCTAGCGTAGCGGATTTTCGCGACTCGGAGTTACAGGGTGTCCGCCGTCACGCGACGGCGCGATCTGACCCACGCCTCCGCCCGAAGCCAGGACCGATCGCTCACCAGGATCATGTCGACGGCGATCATGACGAGCGAGAAGTACAGGATCCCCATGAAGATGCCGATGCCCAGGTGCATCCCGGTGATCAGGATCAGGGCGACGAACCGGCTGGGCCGGTAGAGCAGCAGCAGCGGGAAGAACAGCTGGACGACGATCGCGGTGTAGGTCGCACCCGAGATGATCGGGCCGAAGGCGTACACGGGCTGCAGCAGGTCGTGCCACGGCGAGTACGCGTCGGTCTGCAGCGGATAGTAGACCGCGGTGCCGTCCTTCCACACCGCGCTCTGGAGCTTCCAGAACGCGGAGCCGACGTAGACCATGACGACCTGGTGGATGATCAGGATCGTGGCGAGGTTGTGCAGCGTCGACGAGGCCCACTCCGGCACGAGCGGGCGGACCTCGCCGCGCCGCTCCCCCAGCCACGCGTCGACCGACCACCGGCGGCCCGAGTCGGTGAAGCACAGGTAGAGCAGCACCATGCGCAGCACCGCGTCACCGCCCGACCCGACGAACGGGCTTGACACGTAGAGCGACATCCACAGGAACAGGGTGATCAGCGCCGAGGCCCGCGTGCGGTAGCCGATCATCAGCAGCACGCCGAACACGATCGTGCCGAGATAGGCCGCGTCGAAGGCCACTCCCCCGAGCTGCTCGAACAGGCCGAAGTACGACGGCCACGACTTGGCGTCCCGGACCGGTTGAGTCCACAGGGCGCCGTCGCCCCATGTGTAGTGCCGGTCGAACCAGTTGACCAGCAGCTGGCTGGCCACGATGAAGCCGAGGATCATCCGGGTCACGGCGAGCCCATACGTCGAGTGCTTCTCGCGGGTCAGCCAGCCCACCGCCAGGGCGATCATCGGTGCCTGCGGTCGAACGCGGCGACGGTCCGGCGCTCCGCCGCGGTCCCGGGGGTGGGCCGGCGCCAGCCGCTGTCGCGGGTCGTCGCGACAGGTCGTGCGGCGGCACGCTCGGCGGAGGTCCCCGACCGCGCCTCGTACGGCACGACGGGCGCGCTGCGGAGGCGATAGCGGACCGCGGTGAAGGGCCGCTCGGGCCAGCGGGACAGCAGGACATCGGTCGCGAGCCTCGCGGTCGCCTGCTCGTAGAGCAGGAACGTGCCGACCCGCGTCGGGCTCGCGCCACCGGCCCGCAGATCGGCCCGCAGCTGCGCCCACCGGGGCGGGGTGCGCTGCGGCGTCCCGTCGGCGGTCTCCCGCTCGGCGGTGCCGAGCCCGCGGTATGCCTGCCCGAGCGGGCCGTACAGCTTGTTGGTCACGTAGCCGGCCCGGCCACCGACCAAACGGTGGTGGACCAGGTCGAGCTCGACCGCGGTCCAGTCGACCCACGCCGTCTTCTTCACGGAGCCGTCCGCGGCGAGATAGCTGCCCTGGAACAGCACCTCGCGGTCCTCGGCGACCGGCGACGGCGCGAACAGGCGCCAGTTCTGCGTGAAGTACGGCATGAGGTAGCTCGTGCGGGGCGCGGCGGCATCGCTGTAGCGATTGGGCGGCACGGCCGCCAGGGTGACCGCGACGAGCTGAAACCCGGCCACGACGACCGCCACGGCGATGAACAGCGATCGCAGCGAGACCCGGGACACGCGGACACCGTACCAACCGGCGCCGCGCCTCCCGACCCAACGCAGGACGCCCCTCCCGAACCGGGAGGGGCGTCCTGTTCTTGTTGCGATCTTGTGGAGCATAGGAGATTCGAACTCCTGACCTCTTCCATGCCATGGAAGCGCGCTACCAACTGCGCCAATGCCCCTCAGGTGAGCCCCTCAGCAGGGCCTTGCCAATCCTAGCCGCTGCCTGCCCGCATCCCCAAACCGGGTCACTCCTCGTCCGACATGACGGGCACCGGGAGGGTGCCGGCGTTCCATTCCGTGAGCCGCCAACGCGTGTCCGGACGCCACGGAGTCTCCTCCAGGACCGACCACGCGCAGTTGTTGAGCGCACCGAACGTGCCCCAGTGCGCGCGCGGGATCCCCAGGAACGAGCAGACGCCGGTCCGCAGGACGGCACCGTGCGCGACGACGACCAGGACGGCGTCGGCGGGCAGCGACGGGAGTGCGGCCTCGAGCCCCGCGGCGAACCGCTCCCCCGCCTCGACGTGGGTCTCGCTGCCGGGGATCTGCGTCTCGTCCCCGTCGACCCAGGCCTGCATGCCTTCGGGCATCTGGTCCCACGCCTCGCGCCACGTGAGGCCCTCCCGCGCGCCGAAGTTGAGCTCGCGGAACCTCTCGTCGAGCTCGACCTCGACACCGCTGATGGCACCGAGATAGCTCGCGGTGTCGCGAGCGCGCTGCAGGTCCGAGCTGAGGATCCGGTACGGCTTGAGGGTCGCGAGCCGCGCGGCGGCCTCCCGGGCCTGCTGGTGCCCGACCTCGTCGAGGGGCGTGTCGCTCTGCCCCTGGACCCGGCCGGCGACATTCCACTCCGTGCGCCCGTGGCGCCACAGCACGACCTGACGGCTCATGGCAGCGGCAGCGTCGGGCAGTCGCTCCAGAGTCGCTCGAGTGCGTAGAACACCCGCTCCTCCTGGTGCTGCACGTGGACGACGATGTCCTGGAAGTCGAGCAGGATCCAGCGACCCTCGCGCTCGCCCTCACGGCGTACGGCCTTGGCGCCGAGGCTGATCATCCTTTCCTCGATCGCGTCCTGGATCGCCCGCACCTGGCGGGCGCTGGACGCCGAGCACAGGAGGAAGACGTCCGTGATCGCGAGGAGCTCGGAGACGTCGAAGGCGACGAGGTCCTGCGCCAGCTTGTCCTCCGCGGCCGCAGCGGCGGCCCGGGTCAGCTCGATGGCGCGTTCGGTGGCGGTCATTCGACTCTTTCCAGTGTCTGGGTGACGTACAGCCCGTGCTTGCCGATGTACTGCACGACTCCGTCAGGCACGAGGTACCAGACGGGCTCACCGCGCTCGACGCGATCACGGCAGTCCGTCGACGAGATCGCCAAGGCGGGGATCTCCACGAGCGTGATGCGGTCCTTGGGGAGCCCGGTCAGGGTGTTCTCGTCCATCTCGTGACCGGGCCGGGTGCAGCCGACGAAGTGGGCGAGCCCGAACAGCTCCTCGTGGTCGCGCCACGTCAGGAGTGCGGCCATCGCGTCGGCGCCGGTGATGAAGTAGAGGTCGGCGTCGGGGTGCAGCGCCGAGAGGTCCCGCAGCGTGTCGATCGTGTAGGTCGGCCCGACGCGGTCGATGTCGACCCGGCTGACCTCGAACCGCGGGTTGGCGGCGGTCGCGATGACCGTCATCAGGTAGCGGTGCTCCGCCGGGGACACCTCACGGTCGGCCTTCTGCCACGGCTGCCCCGTCGGCACGAAGATGACCTCGTCGAGGTCGAACCACGACTGCACCTCGCTGGCCGCCACGAGGTGACCGTGGTGGATCGGGTCGAACGTGCCACCCATGACGCCGACGCGTCGACGCCCGGTGCTCATGCGGGTCAGGAGTGCTCGCGGCCCTTGCCGAAAGCCAGCAGAGCGAGCATCAGGATCGTGAGGATCGCCAGCGCGATGCCCCCGACGGCGTAGGGGTTGATACCGATGTCACGGAGGTGCTCGGCCTCTTCGGCCGCGGCGAGGTACGAGTACATGGGAGCCAATCTATCAGCGGGTGTGACCGTCACCGGTCACGACGTAGGTCGTCGTCGTCATCTCGGTCAGACCCATGGGTCCGCGGGCGTGCAGCTTCTGCGTCGAGATGCCGATCTCGGCGCCGAAGCCGAGCTCACCGCCGTCGGTGAACCGGGTCGACGCGTTGATCATGACGGCCGCCGAGTCGACCCCCGTCGTGAACCGGGTCGAAGCCGCCAACGACGACGTCACGATGGCCTCGGTGTGCCCCGAGGAGTACGTCCGGATGTGGGCGATCGCCTCGTCGATCGACTCGACCACCCGCGCCGAGATGTCCAGGGAGAGGTATTCCGCGGCATGGTCCTCCTCCGTCGCGGGCACGACATCGGCGTGGACGGCGCAGAAGGCGGGATCGCCGTGGACCGTGACACCGAGGTCCTGCAGGGCCGCCACGACGCGGGGCACGAACGAGTCGGCCACGGCCTTGTGGACCAGCAGCGACTCGGCGGCGTTGCACACGCTGGTGCGGTGGGTCTTGGCGTTGAGGACGATCGCGAGCGCCATGTCCAGGTCCGCGTCGGCGTCGACGTAGACGTGACAGTTGCCGACTCCGGTCTCGATGACCGGGACGGTCGAGTCCTCCACGACCGCGCGGATCAGTCCGGCGCCACCACGCGGGATGACGAGGTCGACGAGCCCGCGTGCCTGCATCAGGTGCGTCGCCGAGGACCGGTCGTCGGCGGGGACGAGCTGGATGACGTCGACCGGCACGGGGGTCGTGGCGAGCGCGTCACGCATGATCGCGATGATCGCGGCGTTGGACCGGGCCGCGGATGCCGACCCCCGGAGCAGGACCGCGCTGCCGGCCTTGAGGCAGATCGCGGCGGCGTCGGCGGTGACGTTGGGCCGGCCCTCGTAGATCATCCCGATGACGCCCATGGGCACCCGGACCTGCTGCATCCGCAGGCCGTTGGGCAGCGTCGAGCCGCGGACGACCTCGCCCACGGGGTCCGGGAGGGCGGCCACGTCCCGCACCCCGTCGGCGAACGCGGCGATCCGGTCGGCGTCGAGCCGGAGGCGGTCGACGACGTTCTCCCCCGTGCCGGCCGCCCGGGCCGCGTCGACGTCCTGGCCGTTGGCCTCGAGGATCGTCGGCGTGCCGGCGACGAGCGCGTCGGCCATGGCGTGCAGCGCGGCGTCCTTGTCGGCCCGGGTCGTGGTGGCCAGCGAACCCGCGGCGATGCGGGCACGACGAGCCGCGGCGTGGACCAGTTCCTTCATGGCGTCATCCTAGTGCGGGGCCGTGGGGCCGGGTCGCGTCAGATCAGCATGAGATCGTCGCGGTGGACGACCTCGCGTTCGTACTCCGCGCCGAGCTCGACGGCGAGGTCGCGGGTCGACCGGCCGAGCAGCGCCGGGAGCTCCTCGCTGTCGTAGTTGACGATGCCGCGGGCGATCACGACGTCGTCGGGGCCGATCAGGTCGATGGGGTCCCCCGCCGTGAACGTGCCGCTGACTCCCGTGATGCCGGCCGGGAGCAGGGACGCCTTGCGCAGCGTCAGCGCCCGGACCGCCCCCGCGTCGAGGCGGACCCCGCCCTTGGTGTCGCTGGCGTGGGCCAGCCACAGCAGGCGGGTCGGGCGGCGCCGACCGGTCGCGTGGAAGCGGGTGCCGACCGCGGCTCCGGTCAGCGCGTCACCGGCCCGGGCCGCGGAGGTCAGCGTCACCGGGATGCCGGCGCCGGTGGCGATGCGGGCGGCCTCGACCTTGGTGACCATGCCGCCGGTCCCGATCGAGGAGGCGCTGGGCCGGACGATGTCGAGCGTCGCGAGGTCCGCCTCGCCGCGCACGTCGGAGATCATCTGGGTGCCGTCCAGCGAGGGGTCCCCGTCGTAGAGCCCGTCCACGTCCGACAGCAGGACGAGGCTGTCGGCGTGCACCAGGTGGGACACCAGGGCGGCCAGCCGGTCGTTGTCACCGAACCGGATCTCGCTGGTGGCCACGGTGTCGTTCTCGTTGACGACCGGCACCACGCCGAGCTCCAGGAGCCGCGCGAAGGTCTGGTAGGCGTTGCGGTAGTGGCTGCGCCGGGTCACGTCGTCGGCGGTCAGCAGCACCTGGCCGACGATGAGCCCGTGGCTCGCGAACCGTTCGGCGTAGCGGGCGATCAGGGCGCCCTGTCCCACGCTCGCAGCGGCCTGCTGGGTCGCGAGGTCGCGGGGGCGACGCTTCAGCGCCAGCGGGGCCAAGCCCGCCGCGATCGCGCCGGAGCTGACCAGGACGATCTCGTCGCCCCTGGACCGCGCGGCGGCCAGGGCATCGACGAGGGCGTCGACCCGCTCACCGTCGAGACCGCCGGCGGCCGTGCTCAGCGAGGACGAGCCGACCTTGACGACGACACGCGCCATCAGGACGGGTCCTGGTCGCCGCGCTCACCGTCCAGCGCCGAGTCGTCCGGGGCCGCGTCGTCCAGCTCCGCCTCGTCCTCGGGGAAGGTCCAGTCCGGCACCCGGCCGTCCGTGCGTCCCTCGGCCCGCGCGTCGCGGGCCTCGGCCTCGGCCTCGCGCCGGGCGGCCAGCTCCTCGCGGCGCTGCACGTTGGTGCGCCGGTCGGACTGGTCGATGCGCAGGTCCTCGCCACGACGGCCCAGCACCTCGGCGCCGGCCATGACCTGCGGGTCGAAGTCGAACATCACGGCATCGGCCTCGTCGCCGATCACGACGTCGTCGCCGGCCGTCGCGCCGAGCTTGAGCAGCTCGTCCTCGACGCCCAGACGGTTGAGCCGATCGGCGAGGAAGCCGACGGCCTCGTCGTTGCTGAAGTCGGTCTGCCGCACCCAGCGCTTGGGCTTCTCGCCGCGCACGATCCACTGGCCGTTGACCTGCGTGATCGTGAACTCGCGACCCACGCCGCTCTCGGCACGGGGCCGCAGGACGATCCGGGTGACCTCGGCGACGGGTGTCGCTGCCCGGCGGCCGGCCACGATCGCAGCCATCGCGAACGACAGCTCGCGGAGTCCGGCGTGGCTGGCGGCCGAGACGTCGTAGACGTCCAGCCCGCGGGCCTCGAGCTCGTCGCGGACGAAGCCGGCGATCTCCTTGGCGTCGGGGACGTCGGTCTTGTTGAGGGCGACCAGGCGGGGGCGGTCCAGCAGGTCGCTGCCGGTCGCCTCGGCGTAGGCCGCCAGCTCGGCCTCGATGACGTCGAGGTCGGTCAGCGGGTCACGGCCCGGGTCGACCGTCGCGCAGTCGATGACGTGCACCAGTGCGGCGCACCGCTCGACGTGGCGCAGGAAGTCGTGGCCCAGTCCGCGGCCCTCGCTGGCCCCTTCGATCAGGCCGGGGACGTCGGCGACGGTGAACGTCGTCGAGCCCGCAGTGACGACGCCGAGGTTGGGGACCAGCGTCGTGAACGGGTAGTCGGCGATCTTGGGCCGGGC
>NZ_JAOPXQ010000062.1 GCF_025965075.1 Aeromicrobium sp. | reverse complement strand
TCCCGGCTGAACGTGAACCGCTCGACCTGGGCCGGCTCGACGAACGGCCCGATGTAGCGGGCGATCGTGTCGGCGTCGAGATCGGAGCGGGACTTGATGAAGCCCTCGTCGCGCAGCCCGTCGAGCACGCTGTCGTAGTCGCCGTCGACGGCGTGGCGGAGCAGCCGCCCCATCGACAGCGGCAGGCCCTCGGGCAGCCGGGCGACCGCCCCGAAGTCGACGACGCCCAGGCGCCCGTCGGGCATGAGCCGGAAGTTGCCCGGATGCGGATCGGCGTGCAGCATCCCCGCGCGGCTGGGTCCGGCGAACAGGAACCGGACGTACGCCTCGCCGTAGCGGTCGCGCTGCTCCTGCGTGCCGGTCGTGATGATCTGGGCCAGGGACGCGTCGCTCTCGAGCCACTGCGAGACCAGGGCGCGCTCGGTGTGGGCCAATGGTCGCGGGACGACGATCTCGGGGTCGTCGGCGAACTCAGCGGCGAAGACCCCCTGGGCGCCGGCCTCGAGGGAGTAGTCGAGCTCCTCGGCGACCCGGTCCTGCAGCTCCTTGACCAGCGGCTTGACGTCGAGCCCCGGCGCGATGACGCCGAAGAGCCTGGCCAGCCGGGAGATCTGGCGCAGGTCGGACAGCAGCGCCTTGGCGGCGCCGGGGTACTGGATCTTGACCGCGACATCCTGGCCGTCGGCCCACGTCGCCCGGTGCACCTGGCCGATCGATGCCGAGGCGGCCGGCTTGTCCTGGAACGAGATGAACTGTGCGCGCCAGTCGTCGCCGAACTCCTGGGCCATGACCCGGTGCACCGTGCCCGGCGGCATCGGCGGCGCCGAGTCCTGCAGCTTGACCAGGGTCTCGCGATAGGGCCCGATGAACTCCTCGGGCAGGGCCGCCTCGAAGATGCTCATGGCCTGGCCGAACTTCATCGCCCCGCCCTTGAGCTGGCCCAGGACGCTGAAGATCTGGTCGGCGGTGCGTCGCTGCACCTCGTCGAGCACCAGGTTGGCGGGCGCCCCGACCATCCGCTTGCCCAGGCCCAACGTCGTACGTCCGGCGAACCCGACCGGCAGGGCAGCCAGACGCGCGGTCCGGGCGAAGGCGCTGCTGCTGATCGGACGGGACCTGCCGGGATCGCTGTCGGGGGAGTCGGGCACGTCGTCAGGATAGTCCGAATCGCCCGTCACGCCGCGGTGAGCAGATCGCAGGAGCACCCCGGGTGGAACGCGACGGGCCAGAACGTCCGCGCGTCGTGCGCGGGCCCGACAACCAGGCAGCGCCCGGTCGTGCGGGCCGGACCCCCGGCGGCATGCGTCAGCACCTCGACGGCCAGCTCACCGGCGGCGGCGTGGGTCGCGACGGCCGAGACCGCCGCGGGGAGCAGGATCGTCGACGCACGGCCGAGCTGGTGGACCAGTGCGGGCCAGGCCGGGTCCCAGTCGGCGCGGTGCCGGTCGTGGCAGCTGACGCAGGGGGCCCGCCCGGGGCTGACGAGGGGACCGATCCGAACCCGGTCCTCGTCGACCACGACCGGGAGGTGGTCGATGCCGAGCAGCGTGGCCCGCTCGAAGTCGGAGCGGGCCGGCTCGCCGTGCGAGGCCAGGACGATCAGGGCCGGCTCGGTCGAGTCCAGGTGCGTGAGCCCGGCCGCCTCGAGCAGGGCCCGAGCGGAGCCGACCAGCGAGGCGCTGCCGGCGTCGTGCTGCAGCGCGACCTCGTGGTCGATGCGCGGCCGCACGAGGGTCGCGCCGTCCACGACGGCCCCGGCGGCGCGCAGCTCAAGCAGCAGCGGGCGGATCCGGCCGACCAGCTCTGGGCAGCGTGCGGGGGCGAGCTCCTCGAGCCGGGCGACGTCCCGGGCGCCGTCGAGGAGCCGCAGGAACGGCAGGAGCCCGGGCCGGTCGGGGATCACGATCCCGGGTGACGTGCCGACCTGCAGGTGCGTGGCGTCGCGCCGCAGCAGCGGGGCGCCGGGACGCAGCGAGGGACGGAAGGCCATGCCGACAGGGTGACCCCGTCCCGGCCCCACGACCAGCCGCTCGTCCACAGCGCGGCGCCGGAACGCTCCGGCCACGGCGATAGGGGGCTGAAACGGGGTTTTCACGTGTCGCGACTCGCCGGGGGCGTTAAGGCGGGACTGAGCGTGAAATCCCGCTCTCACGCGTACGCTGACAGTGATCAGCACCACATCGGCAAGGAGGCCGCAATGTCGGAAACATGGAGTGGCGAGTTCTACTGCGTCAAGTGCAAGGAGAAGCGCGAGACGTCGGGAGAGGTCCATGTCAGTGACAAGGGCACTCGCATGGCCAAGGGCATCTGCCCGGTCTGTGGCACGAAGCTGAACCGGATCCTCGGCAAGGCCTGAGATCCACCCGCGGGGCGCAGGCCCCGCACTTCCCACATCTTGCGGAGGACCCGGTACGCCCGGGTCCTCCGCAGTTTCGTGTGCGGCTCCGGGTCGGCGTGGGCGTGGCTCCCGCACGGACGATGAGGGAGGCCCCCGACGGAGCTTGCCTTCCCCTTGCGACCTCCGTCGGGAGCCTCGATGGCGTGAACGCTAGGCGCGGTTTCGCGGCGCCGTCAAGCGAGTTTCCCGCATTGTTGTCCACGCCTGTGGATAAAACTGGGGACAAGTTGTGGGGAACGCCGAGGGAGGGTGTGGACGGGCCGGTGAACAACCCGTGGGCGAGCCGCCCGAACCGTCGACACCACGCCCGTGACCAGCGAGGATGGACCGATCCGGCTGTGGATAACATCTTTGTCGGGGGCACCGGATACGTTCGTCATATGGGCCAGGTGGAGATCCGTCGCAGCGCGCGGCGCAAGCGCACGGTGCGTGCCTATCGCGAGGGCGACAAGATCATCGTCCTGATGCCGGCCAACCTGTCACGAGCCGTCGAGCAGGAGCACGTCCGCAGCCTGGTGGAGCGGCTGGACCGGCGTGAGCAGCGTGTCCGGCCGAGCGACGACGAGCTCATGGCCCGGGCGGCGGAGCTGTCCCGGCAGTGGTTCGACGGGGCCGCGGTGCCCTCGTCGGTGCGGTGGGTCACCAACATGGACAAGCGCTGGGGGTCCTGCTCGAGCGGGGACCGCAGCATCCGGCTGTCCCACCGGTTGCGGGGGATGCCGCCCTACGTCGTGGACTACGTCCTGGTCCACGAGCTGGCGCACCTGATCGAGGCCAACCACAGCCGCCGGTTCTGGGCGCTGGTCGACGCGTTCCCGCACGCCACGCAGGCTAAGGGGTTCCTCGAAGGCGTGTCGTGGCAGCAGCAATGAGGTCCCGCACCGACTGATCCGTCTCGGCCGGCAGGTCGTCGACGTCGAACCAGGCCAGGTCGTCCGACTCGTCGCTGATGACGTGGACCGCGTCCTCGGGCGCGACCGCGACGAACTGCACGTCCAGGTGGTGCGACGGCCGGATCGGGCCGCACCCCGGCACCTCGTGCCGGGACAGCAGCACCGGCTCGGGGTCGATCGTCAGGGCGGGGATGCCGCTCTCCTCACGACCCTCGCGCAGCGCGGCCGCGGTGAGGTCGATGTCGCCGGCCTCGCAGTGCCCGCCGGTCTGCAGCCAGCGCTTGATCCGGCGGTGCAGCGTCAGCAGCACCCGCTGGTGCCCGGCGTCGACGATCAGGACGCTGGCGGTGAGGTGGTCGGGATGGCAGTCCCGGCTCATCGCGTCGGCGTGGGCGTCGAGATGGCCAAGATAGACCTGCCGCAGACGTTCCTGCTCGGGGTCGGGGGCGGTCCAGCGGGTGAGTACGTCGTGCGCGTCGGCGCGCAGCGTCACTCGTCGCCCTGGTCGGTGGTGGGGCCCTGGTCGCCGTCCAGCAGCTGCCCGAGCGCGGTGTCGAAGTCGGCGTCGCTCTGCGCGTTGCGCTCACCCTGCGCGAAGCCCAGCGGGTCGTCGAGGTCGGCCGCGGACGGCATCAGGTCGGGGTGGCTCCACACCGCGTCGCGGGCATCGGGTCCCTGCCGGTCGCGCAGCGCCGCCCACAGGGTCGTCGCCTCGCGCAGCTTGCGGGGCCGCAGCTCGAGCCCGACCAGGGCGGCGAACGTCTGCTCCGCGGGTCCGCCGGTGGCCCGGCGGCGGCGCATCGCCTCGGCGAGCGGGGTGGCGGCGGGCATGCGGTCCTTGGTGGCCTCGGACACGACCTCGTCGACCCAGCCCTCGATGAAGGCGAGCAGGGCCTCGAGCCGGTCCAGCGCCTTCTGCTGCTCGGCGGTCCGCTCGGGCTCGAACAGGCCGCCGTTGAGCGCCTCCTGGATGTCTTCCGGGCGGGACGGGTCGAGCCCGCGCATCTGCGACTCGATCGCGGACACGTCGATGCGGGTGCCCCGGCCGTACTCCTCGATCGCGCCGACCAGCGCGGAGCGCAGCCAGGGGGAGTGGTGGAACAGGCGGTGATGGGCGCACTCGCGCAGCACGACGTACAGCAGGACGTCGGAGGCGGGGTGCTCGAGGCCCTCGCCGAACGCCGCGACGCCCGCCGGCAGCACCGCGACGGTCCGCTCGGGTCCGAGCGGCAGGCCGATGTCGGTGGAGGAGACGACCTCGCCGGCGAGCCCACCGAGCGCCTGCCCGACCTGCTGGCCGAACATCGCGCCGCCGGCCTGTGACAGCATCCCGAACAGCGGCCCGGCCATCGCCTTGGCCTCCTCCGGGAGCGCGTCGCCCATGGCCTTGACGACGTGCGCGGCGATGGGCTCGACGAGCTTCTGCCACGTGCCGGCCGTTGCCTCGATCCACTCGGCCCGGCTCCATGCCGTCGAGGTCGTGGCGCCGGCCGGGATCGAGGTGGCGCCGTCGAGCCACAGCTCGGCGAGCCGGGTCGCGTCGTCGACCGCGCCCTGCTGGGCCGAGTTGGGGCTGGGATCGGGGCCCGCCGCGGCGAGCGTCTGGCGGGCGACGTCCTTGGCCAGCTCGAAGTTGACGCTGCCCTCGTGCGGGGCGAACATCTTCTGCATCTGGCCCATGATCTGGTTCATGTCGATCTGGCCGCTCGAGAACGCACCGAAGATCTGCTCCATGGGAGTGCCCGCGAACGGGTTCTGAGGCTCGTCGTTCTCGTCGTCTGGCATGTCTCCACACTAGCGACCGGATCCACCGAACCCCCGCGGCTCCTGTTCGCCCTACGATGAATCGACATGAGTGCCGTACGCCTGATCGCCATCCGCGAGACGCCGCTCAGCCTCGACGAGGTCTGGTCCGCGGTCAACGACCCCACCGCGGGCGGCACGTGCGTCTTCGTCGGGACGGTGCGTGACCACGACGGGGGACAGGGCGTCGCCGCGCTGGGCTACTCGTCCCACCCCACGGCCACGGCCCGGCTGCAGGACGTTGCGGACCGCATCGCGGCCGAGACCAACGTCGTCGCGCTGGCCGCGGTGCACCGCGTCGGCGACCTGACGATCGGTGACCTGGAGGTCGTCGTGGCGGCCTCCGCGGCACACCGGGCGCAGGCATTCGAGGCCTGCCGGCGGCTGATCGACGAGCTCAAGACCGACGTGCCGGTGTGGAAGCACCAGACCTTCACCTCCGGCGACGCCGAGTGGGTCGATCACGCCTAGGGGGCTGCGACTAGGCTTCACC
>NZ_JAOPXQ010000055.1 GCF_025965075.1 Aeromicrobium sp. | reverse complement strand
GTGCGCGGCGTGGGCTACGTCCTGCGCGAGACCCCCCCGTGATCGACGGCGTCCACCGCGCTCTGCAACGCATCACGGGCCGCATGTCGCTCGGCCTGCGGGTCGCGGTCCTGACGTCGCTCGCGGTGGCCTTGACCCTGAGCTTCGTGAGCGCCGTCATCTTCGTCATGGTGCGGGCCGAGTTCGAGAGCTCTCTCGACGAGTCGATGCTGCGTCGAGCGGACGCCGCGGTCGACGCGGGCGTCGCCGAGACCGCGCAGGACCCGGGTCTGCCGGCCTACGTCCAGGAGATCGCCGACGTGCGATTCTTCCTGGTGCAGGGCGGTGGCCTGCTGGCGCCGGCGAACAGTGACCCTGCGACGGTGAGGGCGCTGAAGAGCTTCCGCGAGATCGAGGTGTCGATCGGCCAGGCCCCCCAGTCGATGCGCACCGTGCGCATCGGCGGCGTCCCCTACCGCGTCATCGCGGTGCGCGCCCAACCCGGCACGGCCCTCGTGGTCGCCCAGTCGATGGAGTCGATCGACCACGCGCTCGCACGTCTGCGGCTGATCCTGTTGCTCAGCGTCGTGGCGGGCGTCGCGATGGCGGGCGTTGCCGGATGGGCCGTGGCCAACAACGGTCTGCGCCCCGTCCGCCGGCTCACGGCCGCTACCGAGCGCGTCGCGCGGACGTCCGACCTGACCCCGATCCAGGTCACCGGTCGCGACGAGCTCGCCCGCCTCACGACGTCCTTCAACGCGATGCTCCAGGCGCTCGACGCGTCACAAGCGCGCCAGCGCCAGCTCGTCGCCGACGCCGGGCACGAGCTCCGCACCCCCCTCACGAGCCTGCGCACCAACATCGAGCTGATCGGCCAGGCCGCCGACAGCTCGGAGCGCCACCTGACGGTCGAGCAGCGCCACGAGATCATGGACGACGTCCGCGCCCAGCTCGAGGAGCTGACGACGCTCGTGGGCGATCTCGTCGAGCTCGCCCGCGAGGAGCCCCTGCGCCACGGGCCCGAGCCGCTCGACTTCGCCCACGTCGTCAACCAGGCTGTCCATCGGGTGCGCCTGCGCGCGCCGTCGATCGTGTTCGACGTCGGTGTCGCGCCGTGGGAGGTGTTCGGCGAGCCTCAGCTGCTCGAGCGTGCCGTGACCAACCTGCTCGACAACGCCGCGAAGTGGAGCCCCGAGAACGGCACCGTCGCCGTGCGCCTGGCTGACGGCGCGCTGACGGTCGCCGACGAAGGGCCCGGCATCGCGGCACAGGACCTGCCGCACGTCTTCGACCGGTTCTACCGGGCCAGCGAGGCGCGAACGCTCCCCGGCTCGGGACTGGGCCTGTCGATCGTCAAGCGGGCAGCCGAGCGGCACGGCGGCACCGTGGAGGTGGCCTCTCCCCCCAGCGGCGGAACGGTCTTCACGCTTCGCCTGCCCGACTCGACCAGCGAGGAGACCTGATGACGGTTTCTTTGAGCGCTCACACGCCACTCTCACGACAGTCTCAGCGATAGGCGAGAATCTATGTCCATGACCGATTCGAACGACCCGTTCGCCGCCCGCCCGTACGTGCCCCCGACGGGCGACGGCGCCGCGGCATCCGACGACGGGAACCGCACGCCCGAAGCAGCACCGGCCCCGGCTTCCGCGGATGCTCCGCGCGACTCCGCCGAGGAGCCGACCGTGGCCCTGCAGGACGACGTGACGCACGCCGCGTTCCCGCAGCCCGATGCGCCCGATGACGCATCGGCCGCTCCCACCCCTGCGTCCGACGCCTACACCCACCGCTTCCCCGCGGCCACCGGCGACCCGGTGGCGCAGGCAGGCACCTCGGCGCCGCCCGCCCCCCCGCCCTTCGACACGACTCGCACCGACGGCCTTCCGCCGTTCGCCGAGCCCACGGTGACGCTGCCGGCCTCGGGCAGCGGCGGTGACGGTGGTCAGTACGGCGGCGGAGTGGCCGACAAGCCGCGCAAGCGTCGTGGCCGCAAGCTCATCGCCACCCTCGCCGGTGCGCTCGCACTGATCCTGCTCGCGGGTGCTGCCGGCTTCGGCGGAGCCTGGCTCTACGACGAGTCGCAGGACGCCGACGGCGACCAGTCGACGGTCAGCTCGCTCGACTCCGGCAAGACGACGCAGACCAAGGCGCCCGCCGGCACCGTCGAGCAGGTCGCCCAGAAGGTGCTGCCCTCCGTCGTGCAGATCAACGTCAAGGGCGCCGAGGAGTCCGGCTCCGGCACGGGCATCATCATCAGCGACGACGGCGAGATCCTGACCAACAACCACGTCGTCGAGGTCGCGGCCGACAGCGGCACCATCACGGTGGCGTTCAACGACGGCACGAACGCCAAGGCCGAGATCGTCGGACGCGACGCCAAGACCGACATCGCGGTCATCAAGGCGGAGGGCAAGACGGGACTGACGCCTGCCACGCTCGGCACGTCGGCCGATCTGACGGTCGGCCAAGAGGTCGTCGCGATCGGGTCGCCGTTCGGCCTGGAGAGCACCGTGACGCAGGGCATCATCTCGGCGCTCAACCGGCCCGTGTCGTCGAGCGACGGCAGCGGCAGCAGCGAGAGGACGACGTTCCCCGCCGTCCAGACCGACGCCGCGATCAACCCGGGCAACTCGGGCGGTCCACTCGTCGACCTTCAGGGCCGCGTCATCGCGTTCAACTCCGCGATCCGCTCCGGCACCACGTCGTCCGGCGATGCCGGCTCGATCGGCCTGGGCTTCGCGATCCCGATCGACCTCGCCAAGAACGTCTCGAAGCAGCTGCTCGACGGCAAGGAGGTGCAGCACGCGCAGATTGGCGTGCAGGTCAACAACTTCCTCGGCGAGGACGGCATCACGGGCGTCGGAGCCGAGGTCAAGGACGTCACCTCGGGCGGTGCCGGTGACAAGGCCGGCCTCAAGGAGGGCGACGTCATCACAGCGGTCAACGGCAACCTGATCGCCAGCTCCGAGGCGCTCGTCGCGTCCGTGCGCGGATTCAATCCTGGTGAGAGCATCACGATCACGTACACCCGGGACGGCAAGAAGGACGAGGTCGAGGTCGAGCTCGACAGCGACGGCGGCGCGACCGACTAACCGGTCACCCGCGCGATCGGTCAGTCGAGCGATCGACCGGTCGCGCGGGTGGAGGGCCGCCGCCGCTCGACTGGGGTGTCGGCGGCGGTGGCTACCGTGAGCGGGTGAAGACCTCTCGCGACCTGTCGTTGCCGGCGATGCTCGTCACGGTGGTGCTGTGGGCCTCGGCGTTCGTGGCGATCCGTGCCCTCGGCGACACGTTCTCGCCCGGCTCACTCACCCTCGGACGTCTCGTGGTGGGTGCGCTGGCCCTGACACTCATCGTGCGCCCGGGCCGCGTGCCCCTGCCGCGTGGTCGCCCTCTGCAGCTCGTCGTGCTCTACGGCGTGATCTGGTTCGGCGCCTACAACATCGCCCTCAACGCCGCCGAGCGCGACCTCGATGCGGGCACGACAGCGCTCATCGTCAACATCGGTCCGGCGCTCATCGCGCTGCTCGCCGGATTTTTGTTCAAGGAGGGCTTTCCCGCGCCGCTGCTGATCGGCATCGGCGTCGCGTTCGCCGGAGTCGTGCTGATCGCGGTGAGCACCGACAGCGACTCGACAGTCGTCGACACCGCCAGCACGACCGGTGTCCTCCTGTGCCTCGCGGCGGCCGTGTTCTACGCCATCGGCGCACTGGCTCAGAAGCCCGCGCTCAGGCACGTCGACCCGGCGATGTCGGTGTGGCTGGGCTGTCTCGTGGGTCTGGTCGTGTGCCTGCCCTTCGCGCCGGCCCTCGTCAGCGAGCTCGACGACGCCTCGGCACACGACCTGCTGTGGCTCGCCTATCTCGGCGTCTTCCCGACGGCGATCGGCTTCACGACGTGGTCGTACGCGCTGCAGCGCATCTCGGCCGGCCAGGCCGCGTCGACGACCTACCTGGCCCCCGCCGTCGCGACCCTCCTGTCGTGGGCCGTGCTCGACGAGGTGCCCGCCGCCCTTGCCTTCGTCGGCGGCGCCCTGTGCCTGCTGGGCGTCGCGATCACGCGCATCACGCCAGGTCGTCGCCCTCGACCTGCGGCCGAGCGCGAATCGGCGCACGATGGATGAATGAAGATCGGTGACAAGGTCAGCTGGGCCACCCCGCAGGGGCGCACGCACGGGCGCATCGTCGAGAAGAAGACCACGAGCTTCCAGCTGGCGAAGCAGAAGTTCACGGCCTCGGAGGACGAGCCCAAGTACGTCGTCGAGAGCGACAAGACGGGCGCCCGCGCGGCCCACGCCCCGTCAGCCCTGCGCGTGCTCGACTCCTGACGCAAGGTCGGGTCGCGCTGTCGCATCCAGCGCCAGCGCCATCGCCAGCGCCATCGCGAAAGTGTGCGAGTCTGCCCGGTCTGCGCCCCTCGATCGGTGCGGGATCGCACACTTTCGGCCGAAGCCGGTGCAGAATCGCACACTTTCGCCCGTCCCCGACCCCCACTTCGGGGCCAGAGGAGACGTGCGTCAGCCGATGAGGTCGGTCACGAGCTGGCGCAGGATGCCGAAGCCGTTCTGGGTGAGGATCGACTCGGCGTGGAACTGCACGCCGCGGTAGTGCGGCCCGGCCACCAGGTGCACATCGCCCGTCGACGGGTCGGTCTCGACTGAGACCCCGTCGGGCAGCCCCGACGCGGGCACCCGGGCGACGAACGTGTTGTAGAACCCCACGGTCTCGGGCCGGTCGAGCACCGTGACGCGGCTCTGCGTGCCCTGGAAGACGATGTCCTTGAACACGAGGTCGAGCCCGATCTGGTGGCTCAACGTCTGGTGCCCCAGGCACACCGCGAGGAACGGACGCTGGGTGTCGAGCAGCCGGCGCACGACGCCGTGCAGCACCGCCATCTTGGGATCGTCCAGGTCGCGGGGGTCGCCGGGGCCCGGACCGACGACGACGAGGTCGTAGCCCTCGAGCGCCGCGCCGGCGTCCTGCGTCAACGCGGCCGCGTCGTGCCGGACGATGTCGGTCGTCATGCCCAGCACGCCGAAGACGTGCGACAGCATGTTGACGAAGTCGTCCTCGCCGTCGACCACGACGACCCGCTTGCCCATGAGCGACGGCACCGGCGCGGCACCCGACTGGTCGGTGAGCCAGAACTGGGAGAGCCGCTGGTTGCGCGATCCGAGCGCGAGGATGACCTCGTCCTCGCGGGTGAACGCGTCGAAGCCCTCCACCGGCTCGGGCGCCGACTCGACCAGCCCGAACGCGCTGAGGATGCCGCCCGCCTTGGCCCAGGTCTCCTTCGTCTCGTACATCGCATCCGAGTCGCGGACGAGGGTGGCTCCCGCCGTGACCTTGAGATTGCCCTGGAGGTCGACGTCGGCGGTGCGGATGAGGATCGGGGCGTCGGCCAGCTGGGCTCCGTCGTCGTCGCGTCCGATGAGCGCTGCGACCGACGCGTAGTAGCCGCGCCCCTCGGGCTCGTACTGCTTGATGAGGCGGCACGCGTTCTCAACCGGGCTGCCCGTGACGGTGGCGGCGAACATCGAGTCACGCAGCACGGCCCGCACGTCGCGATCCGTGCGGCCGGCCAGGAGGTACTCGGTGTGCACGAGGTGCGTCATGGGCTTCAGGTAGGGGCCCAGCACCAGCCCACCCTCGTGGCAGATGTCGCACATCATCTTGAGCTCTTCGTCGACGACCATGAAGAGCTCGTAGATCTCCTTCTCGTCCTGGAGGAACTTCAGCAGCTCGCGCTTCTTGTCGGCGTGCGTCTCGAGACCGCGCATCCGGAACGTCCCGCTGATGGGGTTCATCCGGACCTGCCCGGCCTCGAGGCTGACGTGCCGCTCGGGCGAGGCGCCGATCAGGTAGCGGTCGCCGGTGAAGATGAGGAACGTCCAGAACGCTCCGCGCTCACGCTCCAGCAGCCGGCGGAACACCGTCAGCGCCCGGTCGTGGCCCCAGTCGGCGACCTGGGCGCGGTAGTGCCGGCCGATCACGAGGTTGGCGCCCTCGCCCTGGCCGATCTCGTCGTCGATGATCTGCCGGACGATCCCGGCGTACTCGTCGTCGGTCGTCTCGAAGCCGCCGCGGTCGGTGAACTCGACGGGTACGTCGGGGAGCGCGGCGAGCAGGTCGTCGAGCGGTACCTCGGCGCTGTACGCGACCTCGATCGAGGACAACGGCGTCCCGTCCTGGTGCGCCTCGAAGCCGCGCTCGCGCGCCTGGGCGTACGGCACCAGCACCAGGTGGTCCCACGCCCGGCCCGTGCCGGCCTTCAGCGGGATGTCCGCGAGGGACTCCAGGTCCGTGCGGGGACCGCCGACGAGGGTCACGGTGTCGGACTCGCGGACGCGGATCATCGCGAACGCCGGCTGGGCGAGAAGCTCGTCCAGGACGGTGTCGTCGGGAGAGGGCATCTCAGTTCCTTCGGTAGAGGTCTCGACCGGCGCGGACCACAGACAACGATGCCCAGAGCCGGCCGTGAGGCGGTCTGGGCAGGAGTTCGACAGGCCACCGGACTACTGGTGGCGCCACCAGGCTGTGCTGAGCCGCAGGAACGGCCGGATCGTCATGGCACGAGCCTAGCGCAGCCCGCGGGACTCCCAGGGACCTTGTCCGGGTGGCAATCGTCCGGGACGGATCATGGTGTCGACCGGAGCGATGGCCTGCCAGGAGTCGGCTGCCAGACTGGCGCCATGGACATCGACGTCGACCTGATCCGCCGCGACCTGGCGCAGCTCGTCAACTTCCCCAGCACCGGCGGCTCCGACGCCGAGATCGCGGCTCAGCGCTGGTGCGCCGCGACGTTGACCGGGCTGGGCCTCGAGGTCGACCAGTGGAAGCTCGACCTCGACGCGCTGCGCGCCGACCCCGACTACCCCGGCGAGGAGGTCGAGCGGGAGGAGGCGTGGGGCGTCGTCGGCACCTCGGGCCCCGGCACGCCGGCCCTGATCCTCAACGGACACGTCGACGTCGTCCCGCCCGGCGAGGCGGAGACCTGGACCAACGAGGACCCGTGGCACGTCCGCGAGGTCGACGGTCGCTGGTTCGGCCGCGGCGTCTGCGACATGAAGGGTGGCGTCGTCGCGATCATCGCCGCGGCCCGGGCGGTCAGCGACCTCGAGCTGGCGCGCCCCTTCGCGGTCCACACCGTGATCGGCGAGGAGGACGGCGGGATCGGCACGTTCGGCACGCTCCGGCGCGGCCACACGGGCGATGCGTGCATCATCGCCGAGCCGACCGCGGGCCAGGTCGTCGCCGCCAACGCGGGCTCCCTGACGTTCCGCATCGAGGTGCAGGGACGCGCGACCCACGGCTCGATGCGGTCGACGGGTCACAGCGCGATCAGCGGCTTCGAGCTGGTGCACCGCGCGCTCGGCGAGCTCGAGGACGTACGCAATGCGATGCCGCCGGAGCCGTTCGACGCCCTGCCGTGGCCCATCAGCGTCGGCATCATCCACGCCGGCGACTGGGCCAGCACGGTCCCCGACCTCCTCGTCGCGGAGGGCCGCTTCGGCGTCATGCCCGGTGAGTCGTTCGCCGACGCCAAGACGACATTCGAAGAGGCCGTCACGAAGGCCGCCGCGACCGACGCGTGGCTCGCCGACCACCCGCCCGCCGTCACGTGGCCCGGTGGGCACTTCGCGGCTGGTCACCTGCCCGAGGGTCATCCCTACGGCGACGAGGTACGTCGTGCGGTCGCCGCGACCGGCGAGCCGGACCCCGCCATCGTCGGCGCCCCGTACGGCTCGGACCTGCGGCAGTACGCCGCGGCCGGGATCCCGACGGTCCAGTACGGCCCCGGGGACATCGCCGACGCCCACGCGGTCGACGAGAGCGTCAGCATCGACCAGGTCGTGGCGTGCGCACGGGCGTACGCCGAGCTGATCGTCTCCCGCTGCCGCTGAGACCCCCGGCGCCAGACCCCCGTCACTCGCGGGGCGAGGGCGTCAGCGGCTGGTAGCCCGCGACGTCGATCGTGCCGCCGGGCTGGAACGTGACGGGCTGCAGCCCCACCGCCTTCCCGTCCGCGAACGTCACGATCGTGACCTGGGCGTCACGGCGCAGCTTGCTGCCCAGCGCGAACGCGTAGACCGCGCCGCCGGTGGAGCCCGTCGTGAGGGTCGTGGTCGTGCGCCCGTTGGCGCCGACGGTCGGCTCCGGCCCGACCTGCCGGTGCAGGTGCCCCGACAGGACCAGGTCGACGCAGCCCGAGGCCGCGGCCAGCTTGGCCGACGACGGGCTGTGGACCGCGATGACGCTGACGTCCCCCGCGGCGCACGCGGCCTTGGTCAGCTCGGCGTCCTGCTCCTTGAGCGCCTCGGAGTTGGTCGCGGCGTCCCCGAAGTAGCCCGCCGTGAGGCCCGAGCCGCGGGGATCGCTGCTGCCGAGGAACCGGATGCCGTCGACCGTCACGGGCTCCCCACCGAGCAGGCGGAAGCCCTTGTCGACCATCTGCTCCTGGACCGTGCCGCCGGTGTCGTGGTTGCCGGCGACCGAGACGATGTCGAAGTCGTGGAACTCGCGGGCCAGGCTGTTGATGCTGAACGTCTCCCAGCTGGCCCCGTTGGACGTGTCGTCGCCCAGGTCGATGAGGATCTTCGCGCGGGCCCGATCGGCGATGACCCGGGCCACGGGGTCCATGCCGATGTTGTCGTGCCGGTCGGTGACGACGAGCGCCGTCGTCTCGCCCTCCTCGGGCGTGCGCACGTCGGCGGTCCGCGCGGTCTCGGCGAGCCGACCGTAGAACGCGACCGAGGTCCGGTACGTCGTCAGGGCCCCCTCGACGATCGCCCGGCTCCCCGCCGTGGCTCCGCCCTCGACGATCTCGAGCCGGTCGAGCACCGCATCGCTGGGGAGCTCGGGGAACACCGAGGCGATCGGCACCCAGGTCTGCCGCTCCTCGCGCGGTCGGTCCGGTGCCGCGACCAGCGCGAGGGACGCGACGAGGACCCCCGAGACGGCGGCCGCTCCCACCACCTGGCGGCGGCGCGGGTGTCGGGCGGCGGCCCAGATGGTCTCCCGCCGGGTCCGACCGACGGCCCACCACGCCAGCAGCGCCGCCAGGACCGTGATGATCCCGACGCCGGCCCCGCGCATCGCCGCGTCGAGCGCCATCGAGGTCAGCGAGGAGCGGATCGCCGCGATCTCGCCCTCCGGCTGGCTGGCGATGACGGCGTCGCGGGCGACGAGGCTCTCGATGTCGGTGACCTCGCTGTCACCCAGGCGGATGTCGACGCCGATGCCGGCCGGGGCGCCCGCCGGCAGCCGGATCTCCGGGATCAGGGTCCCCGAGTCGATCCGGGCGAAGCCGTCGAACGTGGGGCGCACCGTCGAGTCGTGCGCGCCGAGCGTGATCGCGCGCTCGCTGTGGACGAAGGTCGTGTAGGCCGTCGGCACGGCGGCGACGAGCCCGAGCAGGACCAGCGCGAGGACCGAGACGATCCGGTTCATGCGACGAGGTTCATGCGATCCGGTTGCTCCAGCGGTCGGTCGTGCCCACCGTCGTCAGCAGCTGGGTCGCGCGGGTCAGCACGACGTACAGGGTGCGCCAGCCGGCGCTGGACTCGTCGGTGATGCCGTCGGGCTCGACCACGACGACGCCGTCGAACTCCAGGCCCTTGGTGTCGAGCCCGTCGAGCACACGGAGCCGGTCGGGGTGCTCGCCGATCAGGTCGACGAGGTCCGACCGCAGCGCGTCGAGACGGTCCCGCGGCACGACGACCGCGACCGTGCCGTCGACCCGGTCGAGGATCTCCCGGGCACTGGCCCGCACGGTGTCGACGAGCTCGGCGGTCCCGACCGTGTGGTGCTGTGGCGACTCACCCGTGCGGCGCACCGCGTCGGCGAGATCGGGGTACGGCACCGCGATCGCCGCGACCTTGGCGGCGAGGTCGTAGATCTCGGCGGAGTTGCGGTAGTTGGTCGAGAGCCGGAAGGCGTGCTCGGGCTTGCCCTCCAGCGCTGCGGTGCGTGCCGCCGCGGACTCCTCGGGGAACGGCCAGGACGACTGCGCCTGGTCGCCGACGATGGTCCAGCTGGCGTGCCGGCCACGCCGCCCCAGCATCCGCCACTGCATCGGCGACAGGTCCTGGGCCTCGTCGACCAGGACGTGCGCGAAGCCGTCGTCCTCGATGCTCTGGGTCGAGCGGAAGCGGTCGACCCGCTCGTCACGCTCGCGGCGCTCGAAGCTCATGAGCTGCTTGGGGTCGTCGGCGTCCTCGTCGGTCGGCTCGGGCAGCTCGCCGATGATGTAGCGCAGCTCGTCGATCAGCGGGACGTCCTGGATGCTGGGCTCGCCGATCTGCCACGAGGCCTTGAGCGCCGTGACCTCCTCGGGCCGGAACGCTCCGCGGTTGAGCTGGTCGATCACGACCGGGAGCGACCGCCACATCTGGATCGGGTCGACGGGCGGCCACCAGTCCTCGACGAAGTCCACGAACCGGTCGTCGGTCGTGATGATCTCGACGAACTCCTCGCGACCCTTCTCGAGCGCGCGTTCGCCCCGGACCTGGCGCCACAGCGCCTCGACGAGGGCCGCCGGCGCCTTGGCGTACGCCCGGTTGCGCCGCGCGCCCGACAGGAGCTGGCGACGGATGCGGTCGAGCTGCTGGGCGTCGAGCCGCAGCACGTCGTCCTTGTAGAAGTAGCGCAGCTCGGTCGGCGAGCCGGGGATCGGCGCGGCGGCCGCCCGGGTCAGGAACGCCGTCATGCGCGAGGAGCCCTTGGCGGCCGCGGCGACCGGCTCGTCGTGCCGGGCCGTGCGCAGCCCGTCGACGACCTCGCCGAGCGAGCGGAGGGTCACGCTGGTCTCGCCGAGGCTCGGCAGGACCCGCTCGATGTAGCTCATGAAGACCGCGGACGGCCCGACCACGAGGACGCCGCCGGACTCGAACCGGCGGCGATCGGTGTAGAGCAGGTACGCCGCGCGGTGCAACGCGACGACGGTCTTGCCGGTGCCCGGTCCGCCGCCGATCGTGGTCGCGCCACGGCTGGGAGCGCGGATCGCCTCGTCCTGCTCCTTCTGGATCGTCGCGACGACCGAGTGCATCGAGCTGTCCCGGGCCCGGGTCAGGCTCGCCAGCAGCGCGCCCTCGCCGATCACCACGAGGTCGTCGGGTGCGTTGTCGCCGTCGAGCAGGTCGTCCTCGACCCCGATGACCTTGTCGTTGGAGCAGCGGAGCACCCGGCGACGGATCACGCCCTGGGGCTCCTGCGCCGTCGCCTGGTAGAAGATCGCGGCGGCGGGAGCACGCCAGTCGATCAGCAGGATCTCGCGCTCGGCGTCGCGGACGCCGATGCGGCCGATGTAGCGCGACTCCCCGTCCAGCAGGTTGAGCCGGCCGAAGACCAGGCCGTCGTGGGCGGCGTTGAGCGCGGACAGCCGCTTGGACGCCTGGTAGACCATCGCGTCACGCTCGACGAGGCCACCCTCGTTGCCGACGTGACCGCGCGCCATCCCCTCGACCACGAGGGACTGGGCAACCTTGGCGGAGGCATCGAGGCGTTCGTAGACCGTGTCGACGTACGCCTGCTCGGCCTCGATCTCGCGACGTTCCGCGTCCTGTGAGCTCAACTCACTCCTTCACTGGCATTGGAGAACTCACAAGTCTATGACGTGGGTGAAATATTCCGCAGGCAGATGCCGCACCCCGGACGGCGGCGTGACGGACGTCGCCCCGATCGGCGGGACGGCGGCGCCTCAGGTCGGGTCGAGGATCCGCTGGAGGAACTGGCGGGTCCGCTCCTCCTGCGGGTCGCCGATGACCTGCGCGCTGGTGCCCCGCTCCACCACGACGCCGCCGTCGAGGAACAGCACCTGGTCGGCAACCTGCTCCGCGAACCGGATCTCGTGGGTCACCAGCACCGTCGTCCAGCCCGCGGTGACCAGGTCCTTGATGACCGCCAGCACCTCGCCGACGAGCTCGGGGTCCAGCGCCGAGGTTGGCTCGTCGAACAGCACGACCCGCGGCTTGAGCGCCAGGGCGCGGGCGATGCCGACCCGCTGCTGCTGGCCGCCCGACAGCTGGAACGGGTGCTGGTCGGCCTTGTCGCTGAGGCCGACCTGCTCGAGCAGCTCGCGCGCCTCGGCGACGGCCTCGTCCCGCGGGCGCTTCTGCACCTGCACGGGTCCCTCGATGACGTTCTCGAGGACCGTCTTGTGGGGGAACAGGTTGTGCGACTGGAAGACCATGCCGCTCTGCGCCCGCAGCCGGGCGATCTGGTCCCGCGCCTGGCGACCCTTGGCCGGCAGCGTGCCGAAGTCGACGCACACGTCGTCGATCTGGATGACTCCCCGGTCGGCCCGGTCGAGGACGTTGAGCGACCGCAGGATCGTGGTCTTGCCCGATCCCGACGGACCCAGCAGTGCCGTCGTGGTGCCCGCGACCGCCTCGAAGTCGACGCCGCGCAGGACGTGGTTGTCCCCGAACGACTTCTCGATGCCCGTCGCGCGGACGCGCAGGCCGCCCATGTCGGGGGTCGTGCTCTGGATGTCGGTCATGCGGCCACGAACCTGTTCAGTCGGGTCTCGAGCTTGCCTTGGACGGAGGACATGCCGACGCACACGACCCAGTAGTAGAACCCGGCCAGGACGTAGATCGGGAGGTAGACCTGCGCGTTGGCGGCGGCGAGCTGACCCTGGCGGAACACGTCGGTCAGCAGCACCACGGACACCAGTGAGGTGTCCTTGAGCAGCGAGATCGCGGTGTTGGACAGCGGTGGCACCGCGGTGCGGGCGGCCTGGGGGAACACGATGCGCCGCAGCGACTGCCAGTAGCCCATGCCGACCGTCCACGCCGCCTCGAACTGGCCCTTCGGCACCGACAGGATCGCCGAGCGGACCACCTCGGCGGCATACCCGCCGACGTTGAGGCTCAGCGCCAGGATCGCCGACGGCCATGGCGGAAGGTCGATGCCGATCTCGGGAAGGCCGTAGAACACGATGAACAGCTGCAGCAGCAGCGGCGTGCCACGGATGATCGAGATGTAGCCGCGCGCGATGCCACCGAGGACCCGGTTGCCCGAGATCCGGGCCAGCGCCGCGGCGACCGCCAGCACCAGGCCGATCGCGAAGCTGACGATCGTGAGCGGGATCGTGACGATGACGAGCTTCTTGAGCATCGGCCACGCGGCGTCCTTGACGACCTCGGTGTCGCTGCGCACGGCGCGCCCGCCGGACAGGTCGGCCTCGCCGCCTCCCTCGACCGACACGTCGGTCTTGAAGTACTTCTCCGAGATCTTCTTCAGCGTGCCGTCGGCCTTGAGCTCGGCCAACGCCCGGTTGGACTCCTCGAGGCGGGGGTCTCCCTTGCGGAAGGCCAGCGCCTGCTTGCTGACGTCGCTGCCGGCGTTGCCGACGATCTCGATGTCGTCCTTGCCGGTCGTGTTGAGGTAGTCCAGCACTGCGATGTTGTCGTTGATCAGCAGGTCCGCCCGTCCCTGCACGACCAGCGCGGCGGCCTGCGAGAAGCCCTCGACGGCCTGGATCTTGGCGCCGGCCTTGCGCGCGACGTCCGCCCAGCTCGTCGTGGTCGACTCGGCCGCGGTCTTGCCCTTGACGTCGTCGAGGGACGTGATCCCCTTGGTGCCCTTCTTGACCACGATGACGCCGCGTGAGTAGGTGTAGGGCGTCCCGAGGCCGTATTTCGCCTGCCGCTCCGGGTTGACCGTGACCTGGTTGGCGATGACGTCGATGCGCTCGGCCTCGAGGGCCGCGAAGATCGCGTCGAACTGGGTCTCGACGAACTCGAGGCGCCAGCCGGCCTTGTCGGCGACCGCCTTGATGACCTCGATGTCGTAGCCGGTCAGCTCATCGGTCTTGGCGTCGTGGAACGAGAACGGCGGATAGACGCCCTCGGTGCCGACGCGGACGAGGGGCCGGTCCGGCTCGGCGGCAGTGGCCGCGCCCATCGGCAGGATCACCAGCCCCACGAGCATCAGCGCCAACAGGCGCGCGACGTGTCGCATGTGTCTCCTCCGTGGTGAACCACCCGAGGGTTCCCCCGATAGAGGCGACCCTAGACCTGTTGGGGCCTGCGTGCGCCGATCTTGCCTGCCGGGACGCCTCGGCGCGACGCGACGAGAGCCCGCGACCAGGTGGTCGCGGGCCCGTCGTGGTGGGCGGAGCTACTTGACGGTGACCGTCTTGCTGATGGTCTTGCCGAGGACGCTGGAGTCACCTGCGTAGGTGATCGTGTAGGCGCGCTTGCCCTTGACCTGCTTGGTCACCGCGATGGTGACCTTGCCCTTCTTGAGCTTCGCCTTCTTGAGGGACTCGCCGCCCAGCTTGACCGTGACGTAGCCGGTCGGCGTCACCTTCGACGCGGTCACCGTGACCTTGAAGGTGGCCTTGGCCTTGCTGCCCGACGCGCTGACCGTCAGCTTCTTGGTCGGCAGGAGCATCGGGACGACCCCTGCCGCCTTCGACTCGGCAGCGCCGACCGAGAAGGCGGCCGAGGTCGTGGTCGCGTAGACACCGTTGGGGTCGGTCAGGACCAGCTTGTAGGTGCCGGCGCGCAGCGGCTTCTCGATGAACGTGCCGTCCTTCTTGGTCAGGACGGCATTCACCGACGTCTTCAGCACGGTCCCCTCGACGACCGGATAGGCGTCGACCTTGATCCCCTGAAGGGCCTTCGATCCGTTCCTGACGGTGCCCGTGATCCCCGAGGAGAGCTTCAGGACGGTCGCGGCCAGCTCCTTCTGCTCACCCGCGCCCAGAGTCAAGGGCTCCGACTCGGCCAGCGTCGCAGCGCCGTCGTGGAACTGGTTGAGGTATGTGAAGTCATCGCCCTGGATCGAGATCTTGTAGCTGCCCGCCGGCAGCGAGTCCAGCGTCCAGGTGCCGTCCGGGTTGATCTCGGGGGTCTGCAGTCGGTCGATGCTGTAGTCGGCGTCCACGTCGTACACGCCGACCCCGGCCACTCCTTCGGGGAAGGGCTTGCCGAGGTGGTTCACGACACGCCCTCTGAAGCTGGCTCCCTTGGAGACGCCGATCGTGCCGAGGGGATGGTCGACGCCGGCCTCGATCGTCACGTTGGTCGCGTCACTGAGGCGGACAGCGTTGTTGCCGGAGAACGTCGGCGCGTACCCCCCGCCCATCGGCTCGAAGGCGAACCTGTAGGTGCCGGGCGCAAGGCCGCTGAGAACGAACCCGCTGTCCCGATTGCTGACGAAGACGTCGAGCCCATCGGAATCCACCACCGCCCCGGTCACCCGGTGGGCCACGATGTGAGCGCTCACAGCCGCGTCGGTCTCCACGTCGGCGACCCGACCCGAGATGGACGCGCTGGGGTAGGTCACCACGGCAGGCACGGCCTTGTTGCTCGTGACCTCGAACAGGGCCGAGTAGGCCTCAGCGAAGCCGCCGGAGTCCCGGACCTTGATGCGATAGGAGCGGCCGCGGTTCTCTACCGTGAACGAGAACGCGCCGTCCGCCTTGGTCGTGACGGCGTCGACGGTTCCGATCCCGTCCGGGTCCTTGAGCTGGAGCTCGACCTCCGCGTTCCCGCGGACCTTGCCGTCAGCGTCCTTCACGACGCCCGCGATCTTCGCGGTGGCGGCCTGGGCGGGGGCGACGGCGAATGCCCCGAGGATGACGGCCAGGGCGGCCAGCACCGGCACGACCCGGCGCAGCACGACAGAAGCGGACGAGGACATGGGAGTACTCCGATGAGACGAGGAAGCGAGCACCTCAGTCAACCTGCCGCGGGGGTGGCCCCGCGGTCGTTCAGCGGAAGATCATCACAAGTGACCAGGCCGCGTCATCATGTGTGATCCGTGAACGGGCTGCCTGACTCTACTTCTTGCGCTGGAGGAACGCCGTCATGGCCTCGCGGGCCTCGTCGCTGGCGAACAGCTCGGCCGACTTGGCGGCGAGGTCGTCGCCGAGCGCGTCGATGCGGGCGACCAGGTCACGGTTGAGGATCGCCTTGCTCTCGCGCAGGCCCTGGGGGTACGCCTTGGCGAGGTCGGCGAGCACGCGAGCGACCTCGGCGGACAGGTCGGCGTCCGGCACCGCCCGGGTCACGAGCCCGACCGCAGCGGCCTCGGCGGCGTCGAACCTCCTCGCCGTGAGGAACAGGTCGGACGCGGCCCGCGGATTGAACCGCGGGATCAGGCTGGCCGAGATGATCGCCGCCGCCAGCCCCAGACGTACCTCGGTCAGCTGGAACGTCACCG
>NZ_JAOPXQ010000041.1 GCF_025965075.1 Aeromicrobium sp. | reverse complement strand
TCCGGCGGGTACTCCATCGAGCCGACGCCGACGATGACGCCCTGGCCCTGCATGAGGCGGGGGATCGAGTGGTTGGTGCCGATGCCGCCGGGGTTGGTCAGGCTGACCGTCGTGCCCTGGAAGTCGGTGACCGCGAGCTTGTTGTCGCGCGCCTTGCGGACCATCGTCTCGTACGCCGCCCAGAACTCGGCGAACGTCATGGTGTCCGCGGCCTTGATCGAGGGGACCAGCAGCGTGCGGGACCCGTCGGGCTTCTTGAGGTCGATCGCCAGGCCGAAGTTGACGTGCTCGGGCTTGAGCTGGTTGGGCTTGCCCTTCGCGTCGACCTCGTAGCCGGTGTTCATCTCGGGCAGGGCCTTGATCGCCTTGACGATCGCCCAGCCGATGAGGTGCGTGAACGAGACCTTGCCGCCGCGTGCGCGGGCAAGGTGGTTGTTGATCACGATGCGGTTGTCGAACAGGAGCTTGACCGGGACCGAGCGGACGCTGGTCGCGGTCGGGACCGCGAGGCTCGCGTCCATGTTGGCGACGGTGCGGGCGGCGGCGCCACGCAGTACGACGTGCTCGACCTCACCGGGGCCGGTGGCAGGCTCGGCCTTCTTGTCCGCGGGGGCCGGGGTGGTCGGCTCGTGGATCGGGGTCTTCTCGGTCGGCGCGATCGGCGACGGCTCGACGGTCTTGGCGGCCGGCGTCGCGGTGGCGGGCTCGGTCTTGCGGGCCGGCGGCGTCTTGGACTCCGGGGAGGTCGGCGGCGGCGACGGGGGAGTCGTGTCGACGGGAGCGGTTGCCGTGGCGGTGGGGGCCACGCCGTTGCCGGAGGCCCCGGTGAGCGAGGCTCCGTCACCAGTCTGGAAGAAGGACGCCCAGCTCTGGTCTACCGAGGAGGGGTCCTCCTGGAAGCGCTCGAACATCTCCTCGACGAGCCACTGGTTCGTGCCGAAATCGGGGGTTGAACTGTCGTGTGAGGACTCGGCCACAGCCTCGATCGCCTCTTCCAATTGTGTGCTGGCGCGGTGGTGTCACTACCTGCCTACAGGGTAACGCGAGCCTTCCGCCGCGCTCAGGCAGGCTCGACTCCGTGAAGTCGTCGGGGGTCGCGGGCGTAGGAGATGTACTCGTCGACGTTGGACAGCAGCATGAGCCGGGGGATGTCGACGTCGATGGACTCCTCGGAGGACCAGGAGGTGTCGCCGTCCACCTCGAGCTGTCGGTCAGGGTCAGGCTCGTCCACCAGGCAAGGTCACGGCGGACGACGTCCGCGGCGGTGTCGACCCCTCCAGCATCGCGGAGGGGACCGACAGCCGATTCAGTCGTCCGTCAGCTCCAGGAGGGTCAGCGAGACCTCCCAGAGGCGGGCCGCGGCCGCGGGGTCGAGTGCGTACGGGGCGACGCCGTCCAGGACGTCGGTCGGCTCGTCGAGCACCGCGGCCTCCTGGTTGTTGACGAAGTAGCGTCCCCCGACGCCCTCGAGCAGCGGGCTGGTCGCCAGCAGCACCGTCGTCGAGGCGCCCTGCTCGGTGGTCTTCTGTCGCTCGGGCGGGGTGTCGTCCCCGCCGCTGTGCCGCTGCAGGTTGGTCGCGATCGAGCCCGGCATCAGGGCATTGGCGGTGATGCCGTCGGCGGCCCAGCGCCGGGTGGCCTCGACCGCGAACAGCACGTTGGCGGTCTTGGACTGGCCGTACGCGAGGCCCGGGTCGTACGCCCGGTGCTCGAAGAACAGGTCGTCGAAGACGACCGGTGAGGCGTACAACGCGGTCGAGCTGACCGAGACGATGCGGGCGTTGCCGGCCGCGGCGAGCGCATCGTGCAGGCCGAGCGCGAGCGCGAAGTGTCCGAGGTGGTTGGTCGCGAACTGCAGCTCCCACCCCTCGGGCGTGTACGTCTCGGGGGTCTCCATCACGCCGGCGTTGTTGACCAGCACGTCGAGGGGGCCCTCCCACGCCTCGACGAACGCATCGATCGTCGCGTGGTCGGTCAGGTCGAGGAGCGCGACAGTGACGCTCCCGCGGTCGATCATGCTGCGGATCTCGGCTGCCACGCGCTCGCCCGCCCCGATGTCGCGCACCGCGATCGTGACGTCCGCGCCGGCGCCGGCCAGCGCGCGGGTCGTCTCGACGCCGATGCCGGAGGCGCCGCCGGTGACGACGATGCGCCGGCCCGTCAGGTCGATGCCGGCGACGACCTCGGCGGCGGTGGAGTGGATGTCGAACTCAGTCCGGATGCGGCCCATGCCCCCAGCATGCAGGCCCGACGGTCGACTCCCTAGAGGGCGTCGTGCGGATAGTCCGCCGAGCGCTTCTGGAACGACAGGATGTGGGGGTTCTGGACGACACCGTCGCGGATCTCGATGGCCCGGCGCAGCGTCTCGTCGGCGTCCCATGCGGCGCTGCCGGAGAGGACCTTCCCGACGTACGGCAGCAAAGCCTGGCTGATCTCCCAGGTCGCGGAGTTCCACAGGTAGGACGGGCTGTGGTCGACGGCGTAATAGGTCACGCCGTTGCCGACCGTGAAGGACGGCTCGTCGAACGTCGTGGGCTTGGCCCACTCGAAGCCCATGCCCTCGTCGCACGACACGTCGACGATCAACGTGCCCGACGGGAGCATCGGCAGGTCGGCATTCATCAGGAACGACATCGGGGAGTTGGGGTCCTGCAGGACGCAGTTGACGATGACGTCGTGCTCGGCGAGGAGGGCCGGCAGGGGCGTCCACTCCTGGTCGACCAGCGCACGGCTCTCGGCGGGGGAGCCGGCGGGGTCGAACTGCACGATGCGCGCGGAGTGGATCGGCGCGCTGACCGCGGCGACCCCCCGCTGCGTGAAGATGTCGACGTCGTGGATGCCGTGGGCGCTCAGAGCCGTCACCGCGCCGCGGGCGGTCGCGCCGAAGCCGATCACGGCGGCCGTGAGACGGCGACCGTACGTGCCGGTCAGCCCGGCCAGCGACATCGCGTGCAGCACCGAGCCGTAGCCAGCCAGCTCGTTGTTCTTGTGGAAGACGTGGAGCAGGAAGCCGCCGTCGGCGCCCCAGTGGTTCATGACCTCCCAGGCGATGAGGGTCAGCCTGCGATCGATCGCGGCCTGCGTCAGCGCGGGGTCCTGGACGCAGTGCGGCCAGCCCCACAGGACCTGGCCCTCACGCATCTCGAGCAGGTCGGACGGCTGGGGCTTCGTCAGGAGGATGACGTCGCAGCGCGCGATCAGCTCGGCCCGGGGGAGCAGCCCGCCGACCAGCGGCCGCAGGTCGTCGTCGGTGACGCCGAACCCCTCGCCGTACCCCTCCTCGAGGAACACGTGCGGTCGCACCTCGTCGCTCAGGCGCTCGAGGTGGCGGGGATGGATCGGCAGCCGCCGCTCGTTCTCCTTGGCGGTGCGGGCGATGACGCCGAGGTCGAGGTCCATGGGGGCTCCGTCGGTGGGTGTTTCGACAGGGATCCGCTGCTCGGCTCGAGACAGGCCCGAAAGGACCCGCCCGCAGTTTATCCCGCGACGACGCGGTGCGATCCCGCGTAGACGTTGAAGTCCCCGCGACGGCTGAACCCGGCCAGCGTCATGCCCGCCGACTCGGCGTGCTCGACCGCGAGCGAGGAGGGGGCCGAGACGGCCGCGAGGACCGGGATGCCGGCCATGTGCGCCTTCTGGATCAGCTCGAATGACGCCCGGCCCGACACCTGCAGGACCGTCTCGCGCAGCGGCAGCCGCCCGTCCCGCAGGGCCCACCCCACGACCTTGTCGACGGCGTTGTGGCGGCCGACGTCCTCCCGCAGGCACAGCAGCTCGCCGGCGGTGTCGAACAGGCCGGCCGCGTGCACGCCACCCGTCCGGTCGAAGACCTTCTGGTGCTCCCGGAGCCGGTCCGGCAACGAGCCGATCAGCGTGGCGGGCCAGCGGCTGTCGCCGTCGACGCGGCCGAAGTGCGTGGCCTTGTGCACCGCCTCGATCGACGCCGTCCCACAGATGCCGCACGAGCTCGACGTGTAGACGTGCCGGGCCAGGTCGGTGTCGGGCGGGGCGACGCCCGCGGCGAGCTCGGCGTCGATGACGTTGAACGTCTGCAGGCCCTGCTCGTCGGTGCCGGCGCAGAACCGCAGCGACGTCAGCTGGTCGGCCGACCAGATGATGCCCTCGGAGACCAGGAATCCGGCGACGAGGTCGAAGTCGTCACCGGGGGAGCGCATCGTGACGGAGAACGACGAGCCGGCGACCCGGATCTCCAGGGGCTCCTCGACCGCGAGCGTGTCCTCACGCTCGATCGACGTGCCGTCGGCCGCCCAACGGGTGACGCGCGTGCGGCGGGTCAGTCTCCCGGCCACTCAGCTGTCCCCGCGCTTCTCGCACGCCGAGGTCGCGGCGATGATGGCGGCCCGGATGTCGTTGGCGGAGCCTCCGGCGCGTCCCGCCGCGAGCCCGGCGACGAACGTCGTGAGCGGGGCCGCGGGGCGTACGACCGAGTGCGCGGCGACCGACGCGAGGTCCAGGACCTCGTCGACCGTGATGCCGGCGGGGTCGACGCCGAGCGCCTCCGCCACCGTGACGACCCAGCCGTCCAGATCGACCTCACCCATCGCGTTCCTCCTCGGCCCGTGCCCTCTCGTGATCGTCCCACGTGTCGACGTCGAGCGCAGACCTGGCCGGGACAACGACCTCGCGCAGGTCGAGGGGACGGAGCAGGTTGCGCAGGGACTGGCCGTCGAGGTCGCCGAGGGCGGCGGCGGAGGCGCGCAGGGCGGCGACGTCGACGACGCTCATGAGGTGCTGGCGGCGACCGTCGGCATCGACCGCGACGACCCCGTGGCCCGTGGCCGCGGCGACCAGGGTGTCGATCGCCTCGGCGACGAAGGGCTGGTCGCAGCCCAGCAGCAGGACGTACGGCGCCGTGACCTCCGCCAGTCCGGCACCGACGGCGGCGGCGGGTCCACCGTGGCGGGGTGTCTCCTGCACGACGACCGCATCGGGTGCGACGACGTCACCGACGACCACGACCCGGTCGGCGCCGCGGACCGCGTCGAGCGTCCGCTCCAGCAGCGAGGTGCCGCCGATCACGAGGCCGGCCTTGTCGACACCACCGAGCCGGGAGCCCCGCCCACCGGCCAGCACGATCGCGTCCCAGCTGAGCATCCCCCGACCCTACGCGTCAGCGATGCGTCCAGAAGGTTGGTGCCCCCGGCAGGATTCGAACCTGCGCTTCCGCCTCCGGAGGGCGGCGCTCTATCCCCTGAGCTACGGGGGCCATTCGGCCAACTGCGGTGTGAGCCTACCGCACGGGCACTACGGTGGTGACCGTGCCCAAAGTGCTCGTCGTCGACGACACCCCGTCGATCCGCTTCCTGATCCGGACCAACATGGAACTCGCTGGGATCGAGGTCGAGGAGGCGGTCGACGGGGTCGACTGCCTGGCCGTCCTGCGGACCATGGACGTCCTGCCGGACGCCATCACGGTCGATGTCATGATGCCCCGGCTCGACGGCGTCGCGACCGTCACCGCGATCCGGTCGGACCCTCGGCTGCGGCACATCGCGGTCGTCATGGTCACGACGCAGAACCATCCCGCCGACATCCAACGTGCGACCCAGGCCGGCGTCGACGCCTACGTCACGAAGCCCTTCGACCCGGACTTCCTGATCCTCACGGTGCGCGACGTCATCAGCAAGGCCAGGAACCGGGACCGACCTGCTTGAAACCGGCCGTGCCGGGACGTACGGTTTCCGTACACGGAGAGGAGGTGGTCCGACGAATGAATTCTTCTTGGACATGTGAGGTGGCTGCCCGCTAGCCACAAGGACTCAGTTCTTGTGAACTGGCTGGTGGCGGCGAATATCCCGCAGTCACCCGACCCGCAGGGCGTCGAGTTGTCCGCTCGACCTGCGCTTCTCTCCTCGTGAGTGGACGCAGCCCTGCGGGTTGTCCATGTTCGGGGTCGATACCCTTGTCGGGTGACCCCCGACCAGCTCTCCGCCACGATCATCGGTGCCCTGACGTCCCTCAGCGAGGCTGGTGCGATCAGCCTGCCCGACGGCGTCCCGACCGAGGTCCTGGTCGAGCGACCCAAGGTCAAGGAGCACGGCGACTACGCGACCAACATCGCGCTGCGTCTGGGCAAGAAGGCCGGGATGAACCCGCGCGACTTCGCCCAGCTCCTCGCCGACGAGCTGGCCGGCTCCGGGGGTGTCGCCAGCGCCGAGATCGCCGGGCCGGGCTTCCTCAACATCCGCGTCGACGCCGGCGCCCAGGGCGCCCTGGCCCCGCAGATCGTGACGGCCGGGACGACGTACGGCACGAGCGAGCTCTACGCCGGCCAGAAGGTCAACCTCGAGTTCGTCAGTGCCAACCCGACCGGGCCGATCCACATCGGTGGCGTCCGCTGGGCCGCGGTCGGCGACTCGCTCGGCCGCATCCTCAGTGCGATCGGCGCCGAGGTCACCCGCGAGTACTACTTCAACGACCACGGCGTGCAGATCGACCGGTTCGCCCGCTCGCTGCTCGCCGACGCCCGCGGCGAGGACGCCCCGGAGGACGGCTACGGAGGCCAGTACATCTCCGAGATCGTCGCCTCGGTCCTGGCCAGGCACCCCGACGCGGCGGCCCTGCCCGACGACGAGGCGCTCGAGACGTTCCGCGCCGAGGGCGTCGACCTGATGTTCTCCGAGATCAAGCAGAGCCTGCGGGACTTCGGCGTCGAGTTCGACGTCTACTTCCACGAGAACGACCTGCACGAGTCCGGCGCCGTCGACCGCGCGATCGCCCGGCTCGACGAGCTCGGGATGATGTACGACCGGGACGACGCCCGGTGGCTGCGCACCTCCGACTTCGGTGACGACAAGGACCGTGTCGTCATCAAGTCGGACGGCGAGCCGGCCTACATCTCCGGCGACCTGGCCTACTACCTCGACAAGCGCGAGCGCGGCTTCGACCGCTGCCTCATCATGCTCGGTGCCGACCACCACGGCTACGTGTCGCGGATGATGGCGATGTGCGCCGCGTTCGGCGACACCCCCAAGGTCAACCTCGAGATCCTCATCGGCCAGATGGTCAACCTGGTCCGGGACGGCAAGCCGCTGCGGATGAGCAAGCGCGCCGGCACGGTCCTGACGCTGGAGGACCTCGTCGAGGCGATCGGCGTCGACGCGGCCCGCTACGCGCTCGCGCGCTACTCGATGGACTCCACGATCGACCTCGACCTCGACCTGTGGGCCAGCCAGACCAGCGACAACCCGGTCTACTACGTCCAGTACGCCCATGCGCGGCTCTCGTCGATCATCCGCAACGCCGCCGACCTCGGTGTCGTGCTGGACGAGGCGACCTTCGACCCGTCGCTGCTGGCGGTCGAGCAGGAGGGTGCGCTGCTGCGCTCGCTGGCCGACTACCCCAAGGTCGTGGCCCGCGCCGCCGAGCTGCGCGAGCCGCACCGCGTCGCGCGCTACCTCGAGGACACCGCCGCGGCGTTCCACAAGTTCTACGACGTCGCGCACGTCCTGCCCAAGGGCGACGAGGAGCCGAACGACCTGCACCGGGCCCGGCTCATGCTGGTCGCCGCGACCCGCCAGGTCATCGCCAACGGGCTCGGCCTGCTCGGCGTGACCGCCCCGGAGCGGATGTGAGGTCCCACGAGGCGGGTGCGCTCCACGGCCAGTCCGGCGATCGCGGACCGGCCTGGCTGCGTACGCCCGAGGACCCCAACCAGCTCGTGCCGCACCTGTGGGCCGACGGCGTCTCCAAGGTCGACGGCGTCCTGACCGTCGCGGGGGAGTCGGTCGTCGACCTGGCCGCCGAGTTCGGCACCCCGACGTACGTCGTGGACGAGGACGACTTCCGTCGCCGTGCGCGGGCGTTCAAGGAGGCCTTTCCGGCCGCCGACGTCTACTACGCGGGCAAGGCGTTCCTGTGCGTCGCGACGGCGCGGTGGATCGCCGAGGAGGGCCTCAACCTCGACGTGTGCACGGGCGGCGAGCTCGCGGTCGCGCTCAGGGCGGAGTTCCCCCCGGCCCGGATCGGGCTGCACGGCAACAACAAGTCCGTCGCCGAGCTGCGCCGCGCCCTCGAGGCCGGCGTCGGCCGGATCATCATCGACTCGGTCGAGGAGATCGAGCGGCTGGCTGACCTGACGACCGAGCTCGGCGTCACCGCGCCGGTCATGATCCGGGTCACCGCCGGCGTAGAGGCCCACACCCATGAGTACATCTCGACCTCCCACGAGGACCAGAAGTTCGGCTTCTCGATCACCGGCGGCGACGCGCTCGACGCGGCTCGCCGGGTGCTCGCCGCTCCGGGGCTCGAGCTGCGCGGCCTGCACTCGCACATCGGCTCGCAGATCTTCGTCACCGACGGCTTCGAGGTCGCGGCGCGGCGGGTGCTGCGCCTGCACGCCGAGATCGAGAACGAGCTCGGCGCCACGCTCCCCGAGCTCGACCTGGGCGGCGGCTTCGGCATCGCCTACACGACCCAGGACGACCCCTCGACGCCCGCGGACCTGGCCCGCGGCATGCTCAAGATCATCGACGACGAGTGCGCCGCGATGGGCATCGCCCTGCCGCACCTGTCGATCGAGCCTGGTCGCGCGATCGCCGGCCCGTCGACGTTCACGCTGTACGAGGTCGGCACGACCAAGGCGGTCTCGCTCGATGGTGGCGCCTCGCGGCGGTACGTCTCGGTGGACGGCGGCATGAGCGACAACATCCGGCCCGCGCTGTACGGCGCCGACTACTCCTGCACCCTCGCCTCGCGCACGTCCGACGCCCCCGCGCTGCTCAGCCGGGTCGTGGGCAAGCACTGCGAGTCCGGCGACATCGTCGTCAAGGACGAGTTCCTGCCCGGTGACGTCGCGGCCGGGGACCTGCTGGCCGTGCCGGGCACCGGGGCGTACTGCCGATCACTCGCGAGCAACTACAACCACGTGCCACGCGCCGCGGTCGTGGCGGTGCGTGACGGGGAGGCCCGGGTCATCGTGCGCCGTGAGACCGAGGACGACCTGCTCGCGCTCGACATCGGCTGAAGCTCGAGCGTGTCCAAGGGCTGCACCGCGTAGCACCACAGTGCACCGCCGTCGCCCGCGGGACTGGCTCAGTCCAGGGCGCGACCGAAGTGGGCGTCCTCCCGGGACGCCCCCCGCACGCCGGGGCTGTCGAGGTTGAGGGCGACGCTCCCACCGGTCTTCGGACCGGTCGCCGCGGTCGAGAGCTGGTGGATCTGCCCCGTCCCGTCGCGCGTGCCGACCTTCTCGCGGTAGACGCCGATGACCAGGCAGCCCTGGGTCCGGCTCTGGACGTTCGCGATCGCCACCGCCTCGCCGAACATGTCCTCGGCCTCCGCGACACCCGCGATGCCTGAGGTGTTCTGGTGGTAACGGGCGCCACCCTGGCCCGCCGTCGTCAGTCCGGACGCGCTGCCCAGCAGGATCGAGACCGAGCCGGCCCCGCGCCTGCCGTCGATCACGTCGAACGGCGTGCCGATCGCCAGGTCATCGGTCGGTCCGGCGTCCAGCCGGCCCATCGCGAGGGCCGCGCCGAACGAGTCGAAGTCGGCCGGCGTCCCGGCCACGCCCGTCGTCGCCTGGGTCCACCGCTCGAGACCCGGCGCGGCCAGTCCCTGCGCAGATCCCTTGACGAGCGCGACGACACCACTGTTGCCGAGGGTTGGCATCCCTACCGCGAGGTCGTCACGACCGTCGGCGTTGACGTCGCCCGCCGCCGTGACGTCCCCGAAGGCGAGCTGGTCGGGGTCGCCGTCCTCCTCCCGCACCCGGTCGTCGATGCCGAGTGCCGGCCCGTCGAGCGGCTCGTCCATCGTGGGCGTCAGCCCGCTCGTCGTCCCCTCGAGGACCTGCACCCAGCCGGCTGGATTGCCTCCCACACCGGCCCCTTCCTCATCATCCCCGGACGTGACGTGGCCGAAGGTGACCGCCAGCTCCTGGATGCCGTCACCGTCGAAGTCCCCGGCAGCCAGCTGGCTGCCGAAGTAGATCGCCTGGTCGCCGATGTCGGCGTTGCCCCGGTCAACCACGGTCTTGTCGGCGGCCGTCAGTCCGCCGCTGCCGCCGAGCAGCACCACGACGGCGCCGCGGATCTCGCCGGCCTCGCGGTGGCCGGGCACGCCGATCGCCAGGTCGTCGTCACCGTCGTCGTTCAGGTCCGCCGCCGTCAGTGCCGTGGCGAATCCCTGGTCGGTGAACTGTCCGGGATCCCCGAGCAGCTGCACGTCGGTGATGCGCTGGCTGCCCGTGGTCCGCAACCCCGACTTCGAGCCGTAGAAGATGTAGACCGTGCCGGCCACGGAGTCGGTCGCGGCGCCGACGGCCAGATCGGAACACCCGTCGGCGTTGTAGTCACCGAACGCCACGGCGGTGCCGAAGTCGTCGCCGTTGCTGCCGGTCCCGGGCACCCCGGGCTGGTCCTGGTCGAGGTACTGGTCGTCCAACGCGGTGCCGGAGCCGTTGGCGGCCAGCCCCGTCGGCCGGCCGTAGAACACGTGCACCGCGCCCTGGTCGTCCGGGCGGCCGGTCTCACTGACCGCGACCTCGGCGTAGCCGTCGCCGTTGACGTCGCCGGGCACGCCCGACGTGCAGACCGCGGCCGATGCGGCCGGAGTCGTGGCCGCGACGATGCCGCCGGCCAGCAGGGCGCCGCACAAGACCGGACGCCAGGTCGAGATGGTCACCATCTCG
>NZ_JAOPXQ010000269.1 GCF_025965075.1 Aeromicrobium sp. | reverse complement strand
GTGCCATCGCCGTCGCCGAGCTCGACGGGCCGGAGGTGGCGCTGGCGCTCGTCGACCCGGTGGGGCTGGAGGGCTATCACGCGTGGCACGCCACCCGGGCCGACCTGCTGCGCCGGCTCGGGAGGGGCGCCGAGGCCCGGGCGGCGTACGACGCCGCCATCCGAGCGACCGACAACCCCGCCGAGAAGGCATATCTCAGGCGCCGGCGCGATCAGCTGTCGGCCGGGTGATGCGTCAGGCCACGGCGTGGACCCCGGGCTCCGCCGACGTCTGGTCGGTCACGGCCGGTCCGAGCCTCAGCCACCATGCTGCGGCCTCGCGCTGATGGGGCGAGGTGTGCTCCAGGAGTCGCTCGACCTCGGTCGATCCGGTCATGCCGAGGGCGTACGTCGCGGCGTGCTGGACGTCCGGGAGACCGTCCCACGCCACGGCGGCGAGCCTGGCGGCGTCGGACTCGCTGAGCCGGCCCGATGCCGTTCCGACGGCGATCAGCGCCCGGATCTGCGGCTCGTGGCGGGTCTCGTCGAGGGCGCGGTCCACCAGGTCGGTGCCCTGGATGGGGCCGAAGCGGTGGAGCACATCCCACGCGCGGGCCGCGACGAAGGCGTTCTCGTCCCCCACCAGATCGAGGCAGGCGCCGACGAGGGCGGATCGATAGGGACTGGCGCCGAGCAGCTGACTGGCGTGCGCGCGACGCTGGTGACGAACGTGGAACAGGGCCTCCCGCACCAGCCTGATCAGCATCTGGTCGGGCTCCTGCGTGAAGCGTGCGAGGGTCGCCGCCTGGGTCACGCGAGCGACGTCGTGCACCACGTCGCGGGTGACCTCGGGCGGCTCGAGCTCGCCGGTCTCACGGGCCAGCTGGACCCGGCGCCGCAGCCGCCGGTCGACGATGTGGGGCCAGATCCGGGCGAAGGAGTCCGCCGGGAGCCGGGCCACCAGGTCGAGTGAGACGAGCGATCGGGAGCTGCCCACGGACGCACCGATGCCCTGGAGGATGTGCCTCTCGACGGCCAACAGGGACTCCCCGGCGTAGCGGCCCTCGCTCAGCTTCATCGCCACCACGCTCGACGCGGCGCGAGCAAGCACGGGGCGTTCGTTCGACATCAGGCGCAGCGCCAGGTCGCTGACGGAGTCGTCGTTGACGTGCCGCAGCACGAGCATGGCCGGTCGGAACACCTGCGCGTCGCTGCTGAGGATGTGCGCACCGAGGCTCCGCGACATCTGACGTCGGAAGGACAGGTTGCCGATCGCCAGGTTGGCCGCGGCCGTACGGGTGACCTGCGCGTGGCCCACCGAGAGCTGCAGCTCCGCCAACAGCGTGTCGCACAGCGTGGTCCGTACCTCGGGCGTGACGTAGAAGCGCTCGAACCCGGAGATGCGCGTGGCGAGGCTCAACCAATCCGATCCGGTGAGGGTGTGGTGCATCGCCCGGTCGAACAGGTCGTCGAGGACGCCGTCGTCGTGATCGTGATCGGTGACCTCCTGGTCGATGCCGCTGGCCCGCCTCAGGTTCGCGGTCAGCGCCACGATCGAGCTCTTTGGAAGGCCGAGGATCGACTCGTACGCCTCCACGACGTTGTCGCGCACGCGGTGGTCGCCGGATTCCCAACGACTGATGCGGGTCGAGTCGACCACCAGCCCCCGTGCGTGCAGCTGCTGCAGGAAGTCCTCGCGGCTGGCCAGAGAGGGGTTGCCGCTCAGGAGGCGCGACGTGGCGAGCAGCCACGACACCCGCTGCTGGACCGCGACGTGCTCGGCCTCCATGGGCGCCGGATCGTAGGGGAACTGCTGCGGGCGCCCGCGACGGCGCAAGGGATCGCTCGGGGGTGAACTATCGCTCGACACATCGTTCCTTCATGTGAATTCCTCGTGAAGATCCCATTACGGGGGTGTGCACTCGCGTCATGGTGACCTAAGCGTGAGAGCTTGTCTACCAAATTCTGATTTGTTGTCACCGGACCTGGTCGTGTGCAACAAGTCACACCGAGGCGGGGTGTCTCCTAGCCTGTGGAGACAGCCTGAAACATCAAGGCATGTGCCCCAGGTGGGTCTCCAACCACCGACGGACGGGGTGACCCGGCCGTGATCGAACCACTCCAAAAAAAGGGATTCAGATGAACAGCAGCGGCATCAAGCGGGGACTGGCCGTCACGGCCATCTCGGCACTCGCGGTCACCGGCCTTCCCGGCCTCGTCGGCAGCGCCTCGGCGCAGCCCCTCGACTCGGCACAGGCAGCAACCGCCGTCACGATCTACTCACAGAGCACCAGCAGCGCCTCGACCCAGAACGACGGCGTGAACAGCACTGTCCACCTGCTCGCCGGCGCCGGCGCGGACGTCAAGCAGGTCAGGTTCCAGTACAAGGTCTTCGGCGGTGAGTCGCAGGCGATCGCCACGGTCAGCCGCGCCAACGGTGGCTTCTCGGCAGAGTGGGCGCCCCCGGCCAACGTCCTGGGCGCCTTCGTCACGATCGAGGCTGTCGGCCTCGACGCCGCCGGCACCGCGATCACGGGCTCCGTCTCCGCCCCCAGGTCGGTGGCGCTCGGAGCAGGTTCGACGGCAGTCGACATCACCAACGCACGCGGCTCCGAGATCGGCGTGTTCACCCAGCCCTACGCGAGCCCCAAGTCCCTCGCCGCTGTGTCCGGCACCACGTCGTCCAAGGATGCGCCCGAGGTCAGCAGCCCCAGCGGATCCGGCAAGGCGAACCCCGCGGACGTGTTCCCCGCCGACCCGAGCGGCGTCAGCGCCTTCTCCGGCGTCGTCGACCTGTCCGGCTACAAGTGGAGCAAGCCCACGACCGTTGACGGCGTCACGTCGACCGCCGCTGACGAGGCCGTCATCGTGGCCACCGCCGGCTCCGACGACGCCGAGATCGTCAAGCTCTACGAGCAGACCATCGCGACCGTCACCGCAGCAGCCAGCCCCGAGCTCGTGCAGGGATCGGCCAAGTCCGCCGCGACCGTGACCGTGCGCGACCAGAAGGGCAAGCCGGTCGCCGGCGCCCAGGTCGAGAACGAGGCCGGCGACATCAAGCTCACGAACTCGGTGGGTCAGGCCGTGTTCGCCGACCTCGCCGGTTCCGCCGCTGGCGAGAGCTACAAGTTCCACGTCAACACCACCGAGGATGCCGGCTACCAGTCGGCGGACGACTTCCAGCGGACCGTGACCGTCAAGAGCTACACGCCCAGTGTCGAGAGCATCGCGGCTTCCTCCAAGGACGGCGCGGCGTTCGACTTCGACGAGAACGAGGCAGGTGACATCAAGGTCACTGCCAAGGACCAGAACGGCGCGGCCACCACGCCGATCACAGGGGTGCAGGGCACCTGGACGATCAAGCCCTTCGACGCGAAGGTCGCTGACTCGACCGTCAAGGCCACGATCAACGCCGCCACGGGCAACGTGGACTTCCCGGTCGGTCAGCCGGCCGGCCGGTACACGCTGAACACGTGGATCGAGAAGGACGGCACTCCGGGCCAGGGCGCGGGCGACCTGTCCGCCGCGCCGCTGACGGTCAAGGCCGGCCAGGCCGAGATCACGTGGGACACCACGGCCGTGCAGGTGCAGTCCGGCACCACCTCGAAGCAGGGCGGCACCATCGCCCTCGAGGACGGCACCGTGCTCGGCGGCCGCACCGCGACCGTCACGTTCACGGCGAAGGACGACGCCAAGCTCGCCGCATCGCAGCCGGCGGGCACGACCCGGGTCAGTGACACGGAGGCCACGGTCAAGACCGCGGCGGACGGCACCTTCTCGGTGGCGGTTGCCGATGCGGCCGCCGTCGCTCCGGACCCGCAGCTCAGCGAGATCGGAGGCCTGCTCGACGCCAAGAGCGATGATCTGAAGATCGACCTCGCGGACACCACGGACCTGAAGGTCGACTTCGTCGACCTGGCGGTCAAGACCATCGCGATCGGCGCCGGCGACAAGCTCGTCGATGGCGAGGCCACTCCGGGTCGCCCGGTGTCGTACACCGTCACGGTCACCAACAAGGACGGCGATCCGCTGAAGAACGCTGCGGTGAGCCTCTCCCTCGATCACGGCTTCTTCACGACGTACGCCGACTCCGAGGCCAAGCTGACGCCGGCGACGGCCCTGGCCGTGGGCGGCCTCTACGGCGTCTGGAAGGACGAGGGCAAGACCAAGTCGGCCACCACCGACGCCAACGGCAAGGTCACCGTCACGGTCGCCATCGGCCGTGACGCCGGCTTCGACGACGACGGTCGTGTCGACGCGAAGCTGACGGTCAAGGCCGGCAGCGTGACCAACGACGAGACCGTCACGGAGTTCGACTCCGCCGACCCGCTGAACCCGGGCTCGGCCACGGTCGAGATCGCTCCCGGCCAGGCCAAGTCCCTGCCGAAGGCACAGCTCGCTGGCACGAGCAAGGTGTTCCTCGACGTGTTCGTCAAGGACCAGTTCGGCAACCTGACGGACGAGGCCGTGGATGTCTCGGACGACACCAACGACGCCGACCTCTCAGCCGGCACCGTTCGCGGCCAGTTCGAGGCGGACAAGTCGGTCCTTTCCGCCTCCAGCGATTCCAGCACGGATCTCTCGCAGTCCATCAAGGTTGCCTGGGACACCGAGTCCAACGTCTGGAAGGACTCCGACCCGGTGAAGCCGGAGGTCCAGGGTGCACGTGACGAGGCCAGGAAGACCGTCAGCGGCACCGAGACGATCGACTGGTACGCGATCAACCACGCCGCCGGTGACTACACCCTCACCAGCAATGCCGAGGGTGACCAGCTGCCGGGCAAGACGGTCATCGTGACCTACACGGCGCTCGACCAGAACGGCATGCCGATCAAGGGCGCGCAGGTCGACTTCTTCCGCTCGGGCCCGGACGACCTGCAGAACGGTGAGTCGAGGGACACCACCACCGATGAGGACGGCGTGGCAACCTACGTCTTCCAGGGCGCCAAGGAGGGCACGGCCACCGTCACGGCCGTGCTGAGGAAGGGAAGCAACCCGGTGGCCGCGTCGACCAAGGAGGTCAAGGTCGTCTTCGCCAAGCCGGTCGTCACGCCGCCGGCCCCGGCCACGATCGTCGCCAAGCTGCTCGGATCGAGCAATGGCAAGTCGGCCGACGAGGTCACCGTCAACGCTCCCTCGAGCGCCAAGGGTGCCGCAGTGAAGCTGTACAAGGCCGTGAGCGGCAAGCGCAAGCTCGTCGCCTCCGGCACGCTGAACAGCAACGGCAACAAGGTGTTCAAGGTCAAGGACGCCAACGGCACGAAGGCCACGAAGTACATCGCGGTCGTCAGCGCCACGGCGAAGACCAAGAGCGACACCACCAACACCAAGACGGTGAAGTGATCCAGCTCGTGTGAGCCAAGGGCTCGGCCCCGGCGGAGATGGAGATCCTCGCCGGGGCCGGGCCCGAGCCCGGACCGGTTGTTCCCAGCCGGTGCGGGTGTTCCACCGCAAGATCTCGGGACCACAGACGCGGTCCGGACCCCCCTGCTTGCCGCTGCGAGGGTCCGGACCGTGCTGTGTCACTGTAAACGACGGTGGGGCCCCTCGCCATGTCCTGCCGAAGAGGACCGCCCCCACCCGACGTCGCGTGTGGGAGCGGGCACCCGGGGTACATACGCCCCATGACCTCAGATCCCGTGAACGCGCGCAACGACACCGACGACAGCACCGCCGACGAGGAGGGCCAGCTCGCCAACCCCGGCCCGGTCCCCGCGGAGGCGGAGGACTCCGCCGACACCGGTGAGGGTCGTCCCGGAGACCTGGCGGCAGAAGCCGGTCCCGACCGCGACTGACTCACCCACCGCTGGCAGTGACGTTTGGGCCCCGGAATCGACGATTCCGGGGCCCAAACGTCACTGCCAGCGGTTAGCGGGACTCCAGGGCTTCGGTGAGCAGGACGACGAGCGCCTCGAGCTGGACGTCGATCGAGGAGCCGACCTCCTCGTCGGAGCCGTCGAGCGCCCGGGCGGCGAGCCCGGCCTTGCTGTCGATGAGCTCGGCGATGCGGCCGTCGATCGTCTGCGCGGCGATGATGCGCCACGCCGTGACGGGCTCGTCCTGGCCGATGCGGTGGACCCGGTCGATCGCCTGGGTCTGCTCCGCGTCGGTCCACGACAGCTCGGCGAGCACGACGTTCGACGCGACCTGCAGGTTGATGCCGACACCGGCGGCGGTCAATGAGCAGACGATGATCTCGACGTCGGGGTCGTTGACGAACGCGTCGATGTTGGCCTCGCGGACCTTGGTCGACTGGTCGCCGCGGATCGAGGAGTAGCGGATGCCGCGGGAGGCGAACGTCTCCTCGGCGACGTCCATGACGTCGACGTGCTTGGCGAAGAACACGACCTTGCCGACGTTGCGCGCCAGCTGGGCGGCGTAGTCGGCGGCGAGCCCGGCCTTGGCCTGACCGATGCGCCGCATCATGCCGAAGACGTTCTCGCCGGTCTTCTCGGTCGAGGTGTCCTCGCGCTCCCACGTGGCCACGCGGCGCACGAGATCGTGGTCGATGCCCTCGACCGTCACGCCCGCGGAGCGGGTCTCGAGCGCCGTGTCGTAGCGGGCGACCAGGCGGCGGGCGAGCTCGCGCTCGGCCTCCCGGATCGACCGGCCGATGGCATCGTCGAGCTCGACCGGCAGGTCCGCGATGCGGCGGGCCGGGATGTCCGCGGCGACGTCGATCTTGCGGCGCCGGACGATGCCCATGTCGATGACGCTGGTCCGTGCGGCGGAGTAGAAGCCGGAGTCCAGCGGCGTCAGACCGGTGTCCTCGAGTGACTCCATCAGCTCGCCGAGGGGCTTCTTGTCGTCGATCCAGCCGAGGAACTGCCAGATCGCCCGGAAGTCCTCGATGTCGTTGATCAGCGGGGTGCCGGTCAGGGCCATCAGCAGCGGGCGCCCGGTCCGGGCGCGGATGCGCTCGGAGAGCTCCAGCGCGTGCTTGGAGCGCTGGGACGACTTGTTCTTGATGAAGTGCGCCTCGTCGACGACCATGCCGCGGAAGCCGAAGTCACCCAGCCAGCCGACGTGCCGGTCCAGCACCTCGTAGTTGACCACCACGATGTCGGCGAAGCCGTCGATCGTGTCGCCGTCGCCGTGGATCACGGTGACGGTGCGGCTGGGGGTCCAGATGTCGGCCTCGCGCGCCCAGTTGGCCTTGACGACGTTGGGGACCACGACGAGCAACGGATAGGCATCGGCGGCGTGGGCGGCGAGCAGCGCCTGGGCGGTCTTGCCCAGGCCGGGCTCGTCGGCCAGGAGGTACGTCCGGTGGCCCTCCGCCGCGGCCGCGACGACCTGCGCCTGGTGCGGCATGAGCTCCAGCCCACCGGGGGTCATGAGGAAGCCGGGCTCGGGAAGTGGCATGCACGAGGACGCCCCGCCGTACTCGAACGCGCGGAACAGCGGTCCCAGCAGCTCCCACGTCGACAACCGACGCGGGCTGGCCTGCTTGGGCGCGACGGCGGAGAAGTCAGGGGCGAGGAAGGGATTGGCGAGCTGGCGGGACAGGACCGACTGCGGCACGACGCTGCGGGTGTTGACCGCGACGGCCGACGAGTCGGCGACCTGCTCGGTGACGACCTCGATGCCGGCGGCCTGGAGCATCTCGCTGCGCAGCGTGTCGGCGGCGTCGGTGAAGACCGCGTTCTCGTCCAGCAGCGTGTAGACCGTCGGGTCGAGCGCGACGGTCTGCGCCAGGATCGTCGCGACCCCGTCGAGGCGCTTGAGCTGCTCGTTGCGGTGGGCCTCGGTCGCGGCGGCGTCGGCCTTGATCCGGGTGCGCTCCTCGCGCACCAGCATCGCGACGACCTGGAACTTCGTGCGGGCGGACGGGGGCAGCGGACCGCGCTGCGCCTTGCCTTCGACCTCGCGCACGGCGCGCGCGAGTACGGGGATGATGCCGTCCTTGCCGGGTGCGCGCGCGCCCGAACGCCGGGGGGCGTTGCGGGTGGCGCCTGACTGGCGGCGACCTTGTCTGGCCAAGAGCTCCTCTTTCGGAGTGCGAGGCACGCGCATCGTGGTGGGTGTGACGTCACTGCGCCTGGTCCGGGACCGGCTTCGTCGAGGGGACCGACCCAGCGGTCGTACCCCCCGAAACCGGGCCCTCGGTCATGCAGGATGACCGGAGCAGTGGCTGCCCACGATGTGGCGTGCCCAAACCGTTTCAGCTGTTGTCGCGTCGCGATCGTGGAGCAGGTGCTCGACGGGCGGCGGCGTGGTTCGGTGCTGGCACCATGCTACCGCCCAACGGGCCGAGTGCGACGGCAACGCCCGTGAATCCGGTCCGAAGGTCCCGGACCATGGCCGGCGAAGACGGTCAGGCTGTCAGCGCGGGGCCGGCGTGGGAGCCGCTGTGCCGCCCCGGGACGGGCGTCGACGGGGCTTTGACCGTCTCCGGGGTGCGGGGCGGCGCGAGCCACACCGCGAACAGTGTCGTGACCGGGACCGCCAGCACGAGGCCGATCGCTCCGACCAGGGTGCGGACGATCTCCTGCCCGATCTCCTCGGTCGTCGCGATCGATGCCAAGCCGCGCTGGTAGGCCGTCGCGAGCAGCAGGACCGTCATCGCTGAGCCGGCGTAGGCGAAGACCAGGGTGTAGACGCTGGACGCGATGTGGTCCCGGCCAATGCGCATCGCCGAGGCGAACAGCGACCCGGCCCGCGCCGCCGGGCGGGCCGCCCGCAGCTCCCACACCGCGCTGGCCTGTGTCACGGTGACGTCGTTGAGGACGCCGAGGCCGGCGATGACCATCGTGCCGGCGACGATCCCGGACAGCGGGATCTCCGGAACGGTCGCGATGAGGCGCTGGTCGTCCTCCGACCCGACCCCGGTCAACGAGGTCCACCCCGTCGCGGCGAGGCCGATCGCGGCGGTCAGCGCGATCCCGACCAGCGTCCCGAACAGCGCCGACGTGGTCCGGATCGACACCCCATGGGCCAGGTAGAGCACGACGATCATGATCACGGTGGATCCCACGACCGCCACGAGCAGCGGCGACTCCCCGGCGAGGAACGCCGGCAGCATGAACTTGGTGAGGGCCAGCAGCGTCACCCCGATGCCGACCAGGGCGAACAGCCCCCGCCACCGGGCGACCCCGATGACCAGCACCGCGAAGATCGCAGCGAGTGCGGTCAGTGGCAGCCCGCGGCGGAAGTCGAGGAACTCGTACGTCGCGGCCTGCCCCGCGGGCTGCACCTTGACGACCTGGATCCGGTCGCCGGGGGAGATGCCGGCCTTGTGGCGGGCCGCGTCGAGGTCGAACGTCGCGGTCCCGCGGGAGGTGCGGGCGGTGACGTGGGCGCAGTCGCCCTCCACCTCGATCTCGCCGTCGGGGCCCTCGCCGCCGCTGTTGCAGTTGAATGCGGCGACCTTCGTCACGGTGGCGTCGAGCGTGCTGACGCCCGCAGCGCCGTACGGGTTCTGGCTCCGCGGCACGGCCTGCTCGGCGGGCCACAGGGCGATCATCGCGGCGAACGCTCCAGCGGCGATCGCGAGCACCACGGCGGTCAGCGTGACCGCCAATCTCCTGCGCGGTGGTCCGTGGTCGATCGACGTGTGCGAATGAGAATGTGCCACGATGACAGCGTGCCAGAGGACGACACAGAGCATCTGCCCGGAGCCGTCGGCGGTGCCACGCGCATCGGCCGGACGGTGCGCCGGCCGACGGGACCGTGGACCCCCGCGGTCCACGACCTGCTGACGTACCTGTGGGACAACGGGCTGCGCGGCATCCCGACCCTGCACGGCCTCGACGAGGAGGGCCGCGAGGTGCTCGAGTACGTCGAGGGGCGCGGCGTGCCGATCGACCGGGAGGTCGTGCTGGACACCGTGCTGACCGAGGCGGTGGTCTGGCTGCGCGACTTCCACGACCTCGTCGAGGGCTATCGCCCCGAGGGTGAGCTCCCGTGGCGCGGCGGGGCGGCGACCCTGGCCGACGACCAGATCATCTGCCACCACGACCCGGGCGCCTACAACTGGATCATCCAGAGCGGCCACTTCGTCGCGATGATCGACTGGGACATGGCCGGACCGGGTCGGGCGATCGACGACCTCGCCTTCCTGGCGTGGACCGGGATCCCGCTCTATCGGGAGATCCCCCTCGAGGACGTCGTGCGCAGGCTCGACCTGCTGGTCGACGCGTACGGCGAATGGGGACCGATGACGGTCCTGGGCGCGGTCGTCGAGCGGATGTCGACCGCCGCCGACCGGATCGAGGCCGGGCAGGCCCGTGGCGACCAGGGCTTCATCAACCTCGGCACGGTCGGCGAGCCCCAGCGCACCCGCGACCGGGTGGCGGCGTTCCGTGAGCGCCTCCCGGCGATCGAGGCTGCCCTGTGACCCGACCCGCACTCGCGGAGGCGCTGGACCTGGAGCCGCATCCCGAGGGTGGTTGGTACCGCCGGACCTGGGCCTCGCCGGTGTCGGTCACGTTGCCGGACGGTCGGGTGCGTCCGACCGCGACGCTGATCCACTTCCTGCTGCCCGCGGGGGAGTCGTCCGCGTGGCACCGGGTCTCCTCGGACGAGCTGTGGATCGCGCAGCAGGGCT
>NZ_JAOPXQ010000286.1 GCF_025965075.1 Aeromicrobium sp. | reverse complement strand
GTCACGCCCCTGTCGCTGGGGTTGGAGACGATGGGCGGGGTGATGACCAAGGTCATTGAGCGCAACACCACCATCCCGGCCCGGAGGACCGAGCTCTTCAGCACTGCGGAGGACAATCAGCCCGCTGTCGACGTCGTCGTCCTCCAGGGCGAACGGGAGAGGGCGGCCGACAACCGCGTGCTCGCCAGGTTCCGGCTGGAGAAGATCCGTCCCGCACCCCGCGGAGAGCCCCAGATCGAAGTGACGTTCGACATCGACGCGAACGGCATCCTGCATGTCTCGGCGCGCGACAAGGACACCGGTGCCGAGCAGCAGGTGACCATCAGCGAGACCTCCACGCTCAGTCAGGAGGAGGTCGAACGGATGATCGAGGACGCTGAGACCCACCGCGGTGAGGATGCCGCCCTGCGCGAACGGATCGACGCTCGCAACGAGCTCGACTCCGTGGCCTACCAGGTGCGCAAGGCCCTCGAAGAGGGCGGCGACTCCGTCCCCCAGCACGATCGCGCTCGAGCCGAGATGCTGGTCGAGGAGGCCCGTCAGGCCGTCGAGGGTGACGAACCCGTCGATCGCCTCCGCGCTCTCACGGGGGAGCTCCACCAGTTGAGCCAGGGGCTCAGCACCGCGACCCGGGGCGGTGGTGGATCGTCCACCCCCTCGGCAAGCACCCCCGACGACACGTCTGACGACGATGGCGACGACGTCATCGACGCCGAGTTCACCCCTCACTGATCGCCATGTCCGAGCACGATGAACCGACGACCGAGGCTTCGGCGACAGAGGCACCGGCGAGCGAGGCAGAGACGGACGAGACATCGGACCGCGTTGACCCGGTGCGCCAGATCGCGGAGCTGGAGGACGCATGGCGGCGGACAGCTGCCGAGCTGGACAACGTCCGCAAGCGGTGCGCGCAGGACGTGATCCGTGGCCGCGAGCAGGAGCGCGCGGCCGTGGCCGCCAGCTGGTTGCCTGTCGTGGACAACCTGGAGCGCGCGCTCGAGCACGCGTCGTCCGAGCCCGACGCCGTGCTCGAGGGCGTGCAGGCCGTGCTCGCGCAGGCGGTCGGGGTCTTGGCTGATCTCGGCTACCCGCGTCGCGACGACCATGGGCGGGCCTTCGACCCGGCCCTGCACGAGGCGGTCAGCACCGTGTCCGAGGAAGGGTTGGTACCTGGCACCGTGGCTCAGGTCGTGCGTCCCGGCTACGGGCCCGATGGCAAGATACTGCGGCCCGCCGCGGTCGTCGTGGCCACCAGGGCACCCTGATGGCCCAAGACTTCTATGAGGTCCTCGGAGTCGCCCGCGATGCGGCACCGGCCGACATCCAACGGGCCTACCGGCGGCTGGCGCGCCAGAATCATCCTGACGTCAACAAGGACCCCGGGGCCGAGGAGCGGTTCAAGGACGTTGCTGAGGCCTACGACGTGCTGTCGGATCCCGAGCTGCGGCGCCGCTACGACGCCTTCGGCGAGGACTTCCGACGCGTCCCTCCCGACACGGATCCGTCCGCCTGGCGCAACGCCCGGACGTATGCCGAGGCGGGTGCGGGGGCCCGTGGACGCTGGTCGTCGGGGACTGGTCCGTCGGGAGGTCCCGGTGCTGGTGACTTCGGCGACGAGGTCGACCTCGAGGACCTGCTCGGGGGCATCTTCGGCGGTAGGGGGCGCGGTGGTCGCGGCCGGGACGGTTGGGGACCAGGACCGATCCCGGGCTCCGACCACGAGGCCGAGGTGGAGCTGTCGGTCGAGGAGGCCTATCACGGCACCGAGCGCAGCTTGACGATCAGCGGCCCCGGCGGGCCTCGCGCGCTCGACGTGACCATCCCAGCCGGTGTCGTCGACGGTCAGCGCATTCGACTTCACGGCCAGGGTGGTCCCGGAAGTGGCTCGGCGGCACCCGGAGATCTCTATCTGCTGGTCCGAATCGCCGACCACCCGCGTTACCGGGTCGACGGTCGCGACCTGCACGCGCTCCTGCCGGTTGCACCGTGGGAGGCCGCCCTGGGCGCATCGGTCCCCGTCGACACTCCAGGCGGTGCCGCCACGGTGAAGGTCCCGGCCGGCTCGTCCAGCCACCGCCGGTTGCGGCTCAAGGGCCGCGGGCTTCCCAACAAGCGAGGCAGGCCGGGGAACTTCTACGCCGAGCTGCAGATCCGTGTGCCCAAGACCCTCACGGACGAGGAGCAGCGGCATTTCGAGGAGCTCGCGAAGGTGTCCAGCTTCGACGCGAGGAGCACATGATGACCGCGGTCACGCACTTCACTCTCGCGCGGCCATACCGGCTCGGCCTCGAGAGCTATGCGCAGGTCGCCGGCGTACATCCCGACCTGGTGAGCCGCCTGGTGGCCCTCGGCCTCCTGGAAGTCACGCGCGATGCCCAGGGGCGCTTGTGGTTCGAGCCCTCCCAGGTGAGGGAGATGGCCAGGATCCAGAGGTTGAGGATGAGCCTGAACCTCGGGTACTCCGCCCTCGGGCTGGTCGTCGAGCTGCTCGACCGGATCGCGGAGCTGGAGAAGACGGAACGACGGATGTCACGACGAGGAGGCGCTCCATGGACATGAACAGACTGACCCAGAAGTCGCAGGAGGCCCTGCACGACGCCCAGACCACGGCGTTGCGCTTCGGCCACGTCGAGGTCGACGGGGAGCACCTGTTGCTGGCTCTGCTCGACCAGGGGGAGGGCCTGGTCGCTCCGCTGCTGGCCCGGGCGGGAGCCGATCCGGCCCGGCTGCGCGAGGACGTCGAGGCCGAGCTCGGTCTCCGCCCTCGGGTCAGCGGGCCCGGCGTGACGCCCGGGCAGGTGCACATCACCCAACGGCTATCGCGGCTGCTCGACGCCGCCGACGCCGAGGCCCGCAGGCTCAAGGACGAGTACGTCTCGGTCGAGCACCTCGTGATCGTCCTTGTGGAGGAGGGCTCGAGCTCGGCGGCCGGGCGGCTCCTCCACGGACAGGGGTTGACCCGCGACACGTTCTTGGCCGCACTGACCGAGGTGCGCGGTCACCAGCGCGTGACGTCGGCGACACCCGAGGGGACGTACGAGGCGCTGGACAAGTACGGCCGCGACCTCGTCGCGGCAGCGGCGACCGGCAAGCTCGAGCCGGTGATCGGCCGCGACTCGGAGATCCGCCGGACCATCCAGATCCTGTCGCGCAAGACCAAGAACAACCCGGTGCTGATCGGCGAGCCCGGGGTCGGGAAGACCGCGATCGTCGAGGGTCTGGCCCAGCGGATCGCCGACGGCGACGTGCCCGAGGGCCTGCGGGACAAGACCGTCTTCGCCCTGGACATGGGGGCGCTCATCGCCGGAGCCAAGTACCGCGGTGAGTTCGAGGAGCGGCTGAAGGCCGTGCTCAACGAGGTCCAGAGTGCCGAGGGTCACATCCTGCTGTTCGTCGACGAGCTGCACACCGTCGTCGGTGCCGGCGCGGGCGAGGGTGCGATGGACGCCGGCAACATGCTCAAGCCCCTGCTCGCCCGCGGCGAGCTCCACATGATCGGCGCGACGACCCTCGACGAGTACCGCACTCACATCGAGAAGGACGCAGCCCTCGAGCGCCGATTCCAGCCGGTCATCGTCGACGAGCCCGACGAGGAGGATGCCCTCTCGATCCTGCGCGGGCTCCGCGAGCGGCTCGAGGTGTTCCACGGTGTGAAGATCCACGACGGGGCCCTGGTGGCGGCCGTGACGCTGAGCCACCGCTACATCTCCGACCGGTTCCTGCCCGACAAGGCCATCGACCTCGTCGACGAGGCCTGCGCGATGCTGCGCACCGAGATCGACTCGATGCCGGCCGAGCTCGACGAGCTCACCAGACGCGTGACCCGGCTGGAGATCGAGGAGGCGGCACTCTCGCAGGAAGAGGACTCCCCGAGCAGGGCGCGCCTCGACGAGCTGCGCAAGGAGCTGGCGGACGTACGGGCCGAGGCCGATGCCCTGCGCGCGCAGTGGGAGGCGGAACGGTCGGCGCTGCGCGAGGTGCAGTCCCTTCGCCAGGAGCTCGAGCACGTACGCATGGAGAGCGAGCGGGCCGAGCGCGAGTACGACCTCAACCGGGCGGCGTCCCTGCGACACGGCAAGCTGCCGGAGATCGAGCGGCGACTGGAGGCGGCCGAGTCCCGGCTCGCGGGGAAACAGGGCGGCCGGCGGCTGTTGCGCGAGGTCGTCACCGCCGACGAGATCGCCGACATCGTCTCGCGCTGGACCGGCATCCCGGTCACGCGACTCCGTGAAGGCGAGCGCGACAAGCTGCTCCGCCTCGACGAGGTGCTCCACGAGCGTGTCATCGGCCAGGACGAGGCGGTCCAGCTGGTGGCCGACGCCGTCGTCCGCGCCCGCTCAGGCATCAAGAACCCCCAGCGGCCCATCGGGTCGTTCATCTTCCTCGGCCCCACCGGTGTCGGCAAGACCGAGCTGGCCAAGACGCTGGCGGCTGCTCTGTTCGACACCGCGGAGAACATGATCCGGATCGACATGAGCGAGTACCAGGAGCGGCACACCGTCAGCCGGTTGGTCGGGGCGCCTCCGGGCTACGTCGGGTACGAGGAGGGTGGTCAGCTCACCGAGGCCGTGCGCCGCAAGCCCTACTCGGTGGTCCTGCTCGACGAGATCGAGAAGGCTCACGTCGACGTCTTCAACACGCTGCTCCAGGTGCTCGACGACGGCCGCCTGACCGACTCCCACGGCCGGACGGTCGACTTCCGCAACACCGTGCTGATCATGACCTCGAACATCGGTTCGGAGTACCTGCTCGAGGGGGCCACCGCTGGAGGCGAGGTCAAGGACGAGGCGCGCTCGATGGTGATGCGCACCTTGCAGTCACACTTCCGCCCGGAGTTCCTCAACCGCGTCGACGAGATCGTGATGTTCAAGCCGTTGACGCTCGCCGAGATCGAGCGCATCGTCGACCTCCAGCTCGAGGAGCTGCGCGAACGGCTGGCCGACATGCGGATCAACCTTGACGTCACGGCCGAGGCGCGTCGCTTCATCGCGGACCAAGGCTTCGACCCGGCCTACGGTGCCCGCCCGCTACGCCGGTACATCTCCCGCGAGGTGGAGACCCGGATCGGTCGGGCGCTGTTGCGCGGAGATGCGGCTGACGGGGGAACGATCGCGGTCACCGTCGTCGACGGGGAGATCACGGTCACGGCGGCTGGCCTTCCGTCAGAGGGGCGGGCAGTGGCGTGAGCACGAACATCCAGAAGTCGACGACGGTCGAGTGCAGCAGCTGCGGAGCCAAGAACCGTGTGTTGGCGGTTGCCGACGGTGTTCCCCGTTGCGCGAAGTGCAGTACCCCGCTGCGATGGGTGGTGGACGCGACGGACGAGGAGTTCCACGCTGTCGCCGAGGAGACCAGCCTGCCCGTGCTGATCGACGTGTGGGCTCCGTGGTGCGGCCCGTGCCGGATGGTGAGCCCGGCCCTGGAGAAGCTGGCTGGGGAGCTGGCCGGCAAGCTCAAGCTGGTCAAGGTCGACGCCGACGACAACCCGGAGGTGAGCCGGCGCTTCGAGGTTCAGGCGATCCCGACGCTGGTCCTCCTCCATCACGGCGAGGTGGTCGACAAACAGATCGGCGCCCTCCCGGAGCACCAGCTGCGCTCGTGGCTCGAGTCCCGACTCCCGGCGCAATCGTGATGACCACCCCGACAGGCATCGGTCCCGACCCGCACCTGAAGATCATCCGGCCCGTACCGCCGCCTGCCCGGCGCGCATGCGCTGAGTGCTTGCTCCTGGCCACGCCATGGGTGCACCTGCGCCAGTGCCTGACCTGCGGCCAGGTCCTCTGCTGCGACTCCTCCCCGATGCGACACGCGCGCGCTCACGCCGCCACGACGGGTCACGTCATCGTGCGTTCGATCGAGCCCGGGGAGAGCTGGAGGTGGTGCTATGTCGACGAGCAGTTCGTCTGAGCTGGAGTCCCCGGACCTGCCCGAGACCCCCGACACCACCGGGGCCTATCCCCGGTTGACCGCCGAGCAGACCATGCTGCTGTCGCGATACGGCGAGCGCAAGCGTCTGGCCAAGGGCACCACGCTGTTCTGCGAGGGAGACCGCAACTGCGGCCTGTTCGTGGTGCTGGACGGCAGCGTCCGGGTCGTTCAGGAGGACAACCGCGAGGAGGAGCCGCGGGTGATCGCGGTCCACGGGCCGGGGCGCTTCGTGGGTGACCTGTCGATGCTGACCGGGCAGGCCGTCTACGTCACCGCCATCGCCCAGACCGACGTCGAGGTCCAGGAGATCCCCTTCGACCGGCTCAAGGAGGCGGTCACCCAGGATCAGGCGCTGGGAGACCTGATCCTGCGGGCCTTCATCCTGCGACGCAACATCCACGCCAGCCTCGGCGCCGGGCTCCGGATCATCGGCTCTCGTTACTCGCCCGACACCCGCCGGTTGAGGGACTTCGCAAGCCGCAATCGCGTCCCGTACCGCTGGGAGGACCTGGAAGAGGATCCCGAGGCAGAGGCGACTCTGCGAGCCCTCGGCATCCCACCCGACCAGACCCCCGTCGTGATCTGGAAGGGGCAGGCGGTCCTGCGCAACCCCAGCACGACGGAGCTCGCCGAGCTCCTGGGCCTGCGGGAGGAGGCACCGCCCCGCGACGCGCACGACGTCCTCGTGGTGGGCGCCGGCCCGGCCGGTCTCGCCGTTGCGATGACGGCGGCCTCGGAGGGACTCTCCACGATCGTGCTCGACGCGATCTCGACGGGAGGGCAGGCGGGGACCTCGTCTCAGATTGAGAACTACCTGGGCTTCCCGGCGGGCATCTCGGGCGCCGAGCTCGCGGACCGAGCGGTGGTCCAGGCCCGCAAGTTCGGCGCCACCTTCACGATCCCCGGCGAGGCTCGGTCGCTCGACCGCATCGACGGTCACTTCCTCGTGAGGCTGACCGATGGGACGCACGTGGAGGCGCACACCGTGGTGCTGGCGACCGGCGCGCGGTACCGCCGCCTCGAGATCCCCGGCATGGACCGGCTCGAGGGTCCCAGCGTCTACTACGCCGCCACGGAGTACGAGGCACGACTCTGCCGCGGCGACCCGGTCACGGTCGTGGGTGGCGGCAACTCCGCCGGTCAGGCCGCCCTCTTCCTGGCCCGCAACGCTGGTGAGGTCAATCTCGTGATCCGCCACGACGACCTGGAACGCGACATGTCCCGCTACCTCGCTGAGCGGATCGTCTCCTCGCCGCGAGTGCACGTCTGGCGCAGCTGTGAGGT
>NZ_JAOPXQ010000194.1 GCF_025965075.1 Aeromicrobium sp. | reverse complement strand
GAACTTCGCAGGTGCGCTGGCTTTGTTCGAGAGAGGGGTACACACATCGAAGCTCGACCGGCCATCCGGCGCCGCGCTTAACAGCCTGCAATGCCGCATTCTGGGCGGTATGTCGCGTTCGCCGGAGATGTACTTCTCGGGCAACACTGGGGCAACAGAATGATCCGAAAGTGTCGTAAAGTGCCACAAATGTCCAAATTAGTAATCGTCGAAATATACTGCAATTTCAATGAAAAACAGCAGTGACAATGACTGTCCCATCGGGTCTTTTTTCGACTCTCAAGACGGTAGCGTGGGTTCGAACCCCTCTCAGTGGTCGGTGACCGTCGGCTGCCCGGACCCGAGCCACGGTGCGAGGTGGTACGCGGTGAGAGTCGCGGCGACCGTCTCGGCGGCGATCAGTCCGGCGAGGACCAGCAGCTGGATGGCGGCCGCCTCGGCGGGGGAGGCGCCACCCAGCAGGAGTCCGACGAAGGCGCCGGGCAGCGTCACCAGACCGGCGCTGCGGTTCTGGTCGACGGCGGGGATGAGCGCGCGGTCGACGGGGACGCGGCCGAAGCCGGCGACGGCCTGGCGTGGCGTCGCACCGAGTGCCAGCCACCCCTCGACCTGGCTCCAGTCGTTCGCGACGTCGTCGCGGAGCCGGGCACCGGTCAGGGAGGCCGCGGTCATCGAGCCTCCAACGATCTGGGCGGCGAACGGCACAACGGTCCGTGAGTCGAGCGCGAGGGCGCCACTGGCCAGGACCGGGACCACCGCGACCGCCGCGCCGACGGCGATCGCCAGACCAACGCCGGGCGCGAGCCGTTAGCCGCAACGGATGCGGCGCGCGGACGCCGCGGTCGCGGCGACGACCATGACAAGCAGGTAGAGGACGACTCCTTCGGGATGACGGAACACCCAAGCGATGACCAGTGCCACCACGACGAGCTGGACGGCGGCCCGGGCGATCGCGCCCACGGCGTCAACGTGCATCAAGACCCGGGCGATCACCAGGGTGATCAGCGTGATCCCGACCAGCAGCAGCACCGCGACGAGGGTCGGGAGTGGGTCGACGGAGCTCACGGGGTCAAGCCCGGCCGCTGACCGTGCGGCGGGTGGCCGCTGGAGCGGTTACGGCGTGGCGGGTGTCGTGGTGCTGATGGTCGCCGTCGGTTGATCTGACCGGCTCCGTCCGTAGGCGACGAGAGCCGGCACGACCGAGAACGCGGCCAGCCCGATCGTGATGAGCTCGATGTGGTGGGCGACGAACGGGATGCCCCCGAAGAAGAAGCCCGCGGCGACGATGCCGATCGACCACGCCGCCGCTCCGACGAGGTTGTACGTCGTGAACCGGCGACGAACCATGCGTCCGACGCCGGCCGTGGCCGGGACGAAGGTGCGGACGACGGGGACGAAACGGGCCAGGATGACCGCCTTGGGCCCGTGGCGGTCGAAGAACCGCTGCGCACGTTCCGCGTTGGTCTGTGAGAACAGCCTCGAGTCGGGCCGGGAGAACAGCCGGGGCCCGAACCGGCGCCCGATCAGGTAGCCGACCTGGTCGCCGGCCACGGCGGCGACGAACACCCCAGCGGCCAGCAGCCAGATCGGCAGGCCGATGACATGGGCGGCCACCAGGGCCCCGGCGAGGAACAGCAAGGAGTCGCCGGGCAGGAAGAATCCGACGAGCAGACCGCTCTCGGCGAACACGACGGCCATGACCAGCAGCAGGGCCGCCGGACCGAGGGTGTACAGCAGAGGGGTCAGTGCGGCGATCATGAGTCCACCGTCACGGGGATCACCTGATCGCTGCCTGACTGGATCGGCCCCGGGCGATCGAGCGTTCGGCGACGTGGACGACGGTCAGCAGGATGATCGCGACCATCCACGAGGCGAGGACGTCGGTGGTCCAGTGGTAGCCGAGATACACCCGGCTGGAGCCCACGCCGACGGCCAGAAGAGCCGCCGCCGCCCACGCCGCCAGCCTGGTCGAGGGACGGCTGAGCAGCGGGACGGCCAGGAGGCACACCAGGCCGAGGAAGACCGTCGAGTTGAGGGTGTGCCCCGAGGGGAAGGAGTAGGTGTGGTCGACGGGCCCCAGACGATCGGCGACGCCAGGACGGTCACGCCCCACCGCGAGCTTGATGCCGACGGTGAGAGCGGCCGACAGCGCCATGGCCAACACAGCGAGTCCGGCGTACCGAGCCCCACGGCGATCGAGCAGGGCGATGATCAGCAGAAGCGCTGCCACGCTGACGACGATCTCGCTACCGAGGAACGTCAGGGTGTGCGCGATGGCGGTGAGGGCGCCGGTTCTGAGGGGCAGCACGTCGGCGGCGATGTACGGGTCGACGCGGGTGACCCCGTTCCCCTCGGACGCGGCGTCGGTGAGACCGGCGAACGCCGCTGCGGCGGCCGCGAACGTGGTGACCGGGCCGGCGAGCCGTCGCGGAGTGGCGAGGGTGAGTGGCATGGGTGTGCTCCTTGGGATGTGAGGACCCGCCCGGCCCCGGGGGAGGGCCGGACGGGTCGAATGGGGGGAGGGGGTCAGGCGGTTGCGGGCAGCCGGTCGCCCTGCCTCTGCCGGACGGTGAACCAGACGACGCAGGCGACGATGATCGCGAGGAAGAGTGCGCTGGTGCCGTTCGTGCCGATGCCCAGCCCACCGTCCTTGGTCGAGGCGGTGAGGAAGTCGCCCATCGAGGCGCCGAACGGGCGGGTGACGATGTACGCCGCCCAGAACGCGACGACCGCGTTGGCCCTGAGTCCGTAGAACGCGGCGGTGATGGCGGCGATGACCGCTCCGAAGACCAGCGCGGAGGGGAGGTAGCCGACGGCCAGCTTCTCGGCGACGAGATCGCCGGCGGAGGTTCCGAGCGCGAAGGTGAACAGGATCGTCAGCCAGTAGTACGCCTCGCGGCGGCGGGTCACGATCGTGTGGATCGACAGCGTCTTCTCGGAGCGGTACCAGGCGAGGAACGACACGACGAGACCGGCGGCGAAGATGGCCGTGGTCGTCCAGAGGCTGACGCCGAGGTTGTCGACCAGGTTGTCGGAGAACAGGGTCCCGACGACGCTGATGAGCACGACGGCGAGCCAGTAGATCCAGGGGACGTACCGGGTGGCGGAGAGCTGGACGATCAGCACGGCGGCGAGCAGCAACGCCATGAGTGCCGTGGTGGCCGACAGGCCGAGGCCGACGTTCTCGTTGAGGAAGTCCGCGGCCGTCTCGCCGACGGTGGTGGACAGGATCTTGACGACCCAGAACACCACGGTGACCTGGGGCACCTTGTTCAGCAGGCCGCGGGTCCACGCGCCGGCCTCGACATAGGTCGTCGAGCGGTGCACGGCAGGAAGGGGTGAAGGGCTCATGTGGACACCCTGCGTGCGGTGACCTGCCCGGAACCTGACTGCCGGGTCAGAAGCGCGGGAAGCTGACCACGAATGTCGTCGGCGAGGACAGGGACGCGATGCGTACCTCGCCGCCCAGGCTCCGGGCCACCCGCCGGGACAGGGTGAGCCCGAGGCCGGCACCCATGCTGTCGGCGGATCGTCGGCCGGACTCGAAGAGGGTCTCGGGGTCGTCAGTGGTGATCCCCGGGCCATCGTCGCTGACGTGGATCTCGACGGCCCGATCGGTGACCCGCGAGCTGATCTCCACCCGACCGGCGGCGTGGGTGACGGCATTCTCGAAGACGGGGGCCAGGGCCCGGGCGGCCAGGTCGCGCGGGGCGGGGATCTCGTCGTGGGTGACCCCGGCGCAGTCGATCACGATGCCCTCGGCCGACGGGCCGTGGTCGAGGGTGAATGCCACGAGGTCGGCGGAGGTGGTGCGGGCGTCGCCGCGGTGGTCGCCGCGGGCAATGGCCAGGAGCGAGGTGATGGTCTGGCTCATGCGGTCGACGATGTCGACCACACGGCGCTGACGGTCGGCGGCGGCCGCGGGGAGGTCGGCCATCAACGACAGCTCGGCCTCGCCGCGGATCGCGGTGAGGGGGGTCCGCAGCTCGTGGGCGAGCTCGGAGGTGAGCTGCTGCTCGTTGCGGAGCGCACCGGCCACCCGGTCGAGCAACACGTTGAGCGTGCGGCCGAGCTGGGCGAACTCGTCGTCGGTCCCGGTCGCGTCGAACCGGGCGTCCAGGTCGTGCTCGCTCCAGTCCTCGGCGCGGGTCGCCATCGACTGCACCGGCGCCAGGGTGCGGCGCACGGTCCAGGCCGCCACGGCGGCCGATCCAGCGGTGACGGTGAGCCCCAGACCGACGAGGCCGAGCAGGACGGCGTTGCGGGTGTCCTCGTACGGCTCGCGGGAGGCCGCCACGACGACGACGGCACGCACCGCACCGTTCCGGGTGACCGGCGCGGCGAGGAAGGTCCGCTCGTCCTGCGTGACCTCCTTCTCGGTGCGCACGTCGGCAAGCGACGCCGCGACGGCGGTGACGCTCTTGCTGGTGCGGGGGCCTTCCACGAGGCTGCCGTCGGCCCGGTAGACCCAGGTGGTGTCGTCGATCCGGTCGCTGGGGGTCTCGAGTGCGGTGACGGTCCCGTCGGACCCGACCCGGACGGTGGCGGCGATGGCGGAGACCTGGTCGTTCAGACGGGCGTCGATGTTGTTGTCGGTCAACACCGCGAGCACCAGCAGCACGGTCCCGATCATGGCGGACATCGCGATCGCCGAGACGATCGT
>NZ_JAOPXQ010000033.1 GCF_025965075.1 Aeromicrobium sp. | reverse complement strand
CGCTCCCAGCAAGGCCGTGATCCGTGCCAAGACCGGTCTGGCGTCGGTCTACGGTCCGTCAACCCCCGATCACCTCGCACTCCTGAGTCTCAACCTCGCCAATTGGGACGACCTCCCGCTGCTGGGACCGGTGACCGTCGCGGCACTCAAGTTGCTCTTGGGCAACAAGCTGCTGGCGGTCAAGGCTCAAATCGGTGCTACGGCCGGCCAAGGTGGGCCTACCGATCTCACGTTCGCGGCGTCCTCAAGCGGCACGTCGATTCCGTCTCAATCTGTGTCCGCGACGTCCAACGTCCTCAATCTGCAGGTCAAGGACACCACGGTCTCCCTTCTCTCAGGCAGTCTTCTGGGGGATTTGCTCGGCGCCCTCCTGGCGCCGCTGCTGAATGCCATCGTGAGCGGCATCGTGTTGCCGCTGGTCAATGGACCGGTCAACACGTTGCTGTCCACTCTCCTTTATCCCGTCTTCAGCCTGCTCGGCGTGAAGATCGCCCAGACCGACGTGAGGGTCCACGGGAAGATCGATTGCCAGACGGTCCAGCTCGTCGGATAGCCCACCCCTCCCTTGCCACCCAACTTTACATTTGCTACCTTTGTGTAAAGCGCCGCTCCCAAGGCGCACAAGGAGGAGCACCATGACGATTGAAGCAACCGTCGACGGGACGGCCATCCAATGGCGTGACAGGAAGCGCTACCTGTGGATCATCGGGGCCATCGTGCCGCTGGTCCCGGTCGCCATGTGGGGGCTCTACTCGCTCACCGACTCGACGCTCGCGTGGTACTTCGGGCCGTTCTTCGTCTTCGTCATCATCCCGATCGTCGACCTGGTCGTCGGCCGCGACAGCGAGAACCCGCCGGAGGAGATCCTGGAGCAGCTCGAGGACGACCGCTACTACCGCTGGATCACCTACGCGTTCATCCCGCTGCAGGTCACCGGCCTGATCTGGGGCGCCTACCTGCTGGGTGGCGGCACCCTCCCGGGCATCGAGGACCCGATGACCGTGGCGCAGAAGATCGGCCTGGCCCTCGGCCTCGGCATGGTCGCCGGCATCGGCATCAACACGGCGCACGAGCTGGGCCACAAGAAGGAGGAGTACGAGCGCTGGTTCGCCCGCGCCGCGCTCGCGCAGACGTTCTACGGCCACTTCTTCATCGAGCACAACCGCGGCCACCACGTCCGTGTCGCGACGCCGGAGGACCCGGCCAGCGGACGCCTCGGCGAGACGGTCTGGGAGTTCATGCCGCGGACCGTGACCGGCAGCCTCAAGAGCGCGTGGGAGCTGGAGAAGAAGCGCTTCGCCCGTCTCAAGACCTCGCACTGGTCGGTCAAGAACGATGTGCTCAACGCCTGGGCGTTCTCGATCGTCCTGTGGGGCGGCCTGATGATCGCCTTCGGTTGGCAGATCTTCCCCTACCTCGTGCTCCAGGCGATCGCCGGCATCTGGCTGCTGGAGTCGGTCAACTACCTCGAGCACTACGGCATGAAGCGCCAGAAGCTGGAGTCCGGCCGCTACGAGCGGGTCAACCCCAGCCACAGCTGGAACTCCAACAACATCGGCACCAACGTCCTGCTCTACCACCTGCAGCGGCACAGCGACCACCACGCCAACCCGACCCGCCGCTACCAGGCGCTGCGCGACTTCAAGCAGGCGCCGGTCCTTCCCACGGGCTACGCGGGCATGATCGTGCTGAGCTGGGTGCCGCAGATCTGGCGGGGCGTCATGGACCGCAAGGTCGTGGACCACTACGACGGCGACCTGTCGCGGGCCAACGTGCACCCGCGGATGGCCAAGCGCTACGCCCGGAAGTACGGGGTCGCCGCATGAGCCAGTTCGTCTGCCCCAACTGCGAGTACATGTACGACGAGGAGCCGGGCAACCCCCGCGAGGGATGGCCCGCCGGCACCGCGTTCGCCGACATCGACCCCGACTGGACCTGCCCGGACTGCGGCGTCCGGGAGCAGGTGGACTTCGTCCCGGTCGCGGAGTTCGAGCGCAACGACCAGGACGGCAACATCATCGCCGCCGAGACACGCCATCGAGGAGATTCATGAAGCGTTGGGAATGCCAGCAGTGCGGGTTCATCTACGACGAGGCCGAGGGCTGGCTCGAGGAGGACATCCCGGCCGGGACCAAGTGGGAGGACATCCCCGACGACTGGACGTGCCCCGACTGCGGCGCGGCCAAGGCCGACTTCGTGATGGTCGAGCTCTGATCCGATGACGCATCGCACCGTCATCGTCGGGACCGGGATCGCCGGCGTCAGCGCGGCCGCCGCGCTGCGCTCGGCCGGCTACGAGGGCGCCATCGACCTGATCGGTGACGACCCGGAGCTGCCCTACCGGCGACCCCCGGTGTCGAAGGAGATCATCCGCGGCGACAAGACCGCCGACGAGATCCGCATCAAGAAGGCCGAGTGGTTCGACGCCCAGGACATCACCCTGCGCACGGGCCAGCACGTGCTCTCGATCGACACCGCTGCACGCGCCGTCCGGCTCGGCCCCGACGAGGGCATCCTGTACGACCACCTGCTCCTCGCGACCGGGGGACGGGCCCGCAGCCCGTGGGGCGCCTCCGGAGTCCGTACGCTGCGCGGTCTCGCCGACGTCCCCCGACTGCACGGCGAGCTGGCCGCTGGCACCAGGATCGTGGTCGTCGGCGCAGGCCTGATCGGCTCGGAGATCGCCGCCAGCGCGCGCGAGCTCGGCTGCGAGGTCACGCTGCTGGAGACGGCGTCCCAGCCGTTGCCGCGCCTGTTGCCGCCGCGGCTCGGCGACATGTACGTCGACCTGCACAAGCAGGCCGGCACCGATCTGCACACCGGCGTCATGGTCTCCTCGATCACCGACGTGGATGGCGAGACGGTCGTGCGCGCGGTCGACGGGCGCACGTGGTCGGCCCCCGTGGTCGTCGTCGCCGTCGGGATGGAGCCGAACGTCGAGCTCGCCGCGGAGGCCGGTCTCGAGATCGCGTCCCCCGCCGAGGGCGGCGGGATCGTCGTCGACGCCCTCGGGCGCACGTCCGCACCAGGTGTCTTCGCCGCGGGTGACGTCGCCAACCAACCCAACGGCGTCCTGGGCGGTCGCCACCGGGTCGAGCACTGGCAGGGCGCGCAGAACCACGGCACCGCGGTCGGCAAGGTCATGGCCGGCGGGGACGATCCGTTCGTGGAGGTCCCGTGGTGCTGGTCCGACCAGTACGGCTCGACGCTGCAGGTCACCGGCTGGCCGCAGGCTTCGCACGAGATGGTCGTCCGCGGCTCGCTGGACGACCGGGACTTCACGGCGTATCTCCTCGACGACGGCGTGATCCGCGGTGCCGTCTCGATCGGCCGGCCCCGCGAGATCCGCACCGCCCGGGCGTGGATCGGGGCGCAGGAGCGCCTGGCCGACGTGCTCGAGGACGAGTCATGACCGTCGGCGCTCCCGGCGCGGCACCCGTGAGGGTGCGCCTCCTCGACGCCGCGCAGGCCATGATCGAGGCCAGTGGCTGGTCGTCAGTCACGATGTCGGGCGTCGCGGCCGGGGCGGGCGTGAGTCGGCAGACCGTCTACAACGAGTTCGGCACCAAGCACGGCCTGGCGTCCCACCTCGCGATGCGCGAGCTGGAGCGATTCCTCGACGTCGTGCGCGAACGCATGCAGGGCGAGACCGAGATCATCGCAGGCCTGCGCTCGGCGTGCGAGGGCGTCCTGGACATGGGGGAGCGCAGCCTGCTGGTCCGCACGATCGTCGGCTCGCTGCCCGACGAGCACGACATCGACTTCCTGCGGATCCTGACGACCGAGTCCGGCGAGATCGTCGAGGGCTCGGTCGCCGTGGTCAAGCAGAACGTCGTCGAGCTCTACCCGCCGACGCCCCTGACCGACGCCGAGCTCGAGGTCATGGTCGAGCTCGCCGTGCGGCTCGTGCTGTCGGCGATCACCCGACCGTCGAAGGCCCCGGCCGCGGCCGCCGACGAGATCGCCTGGGTCGTCGGGCTGGCGCTCAAGGGCGCCCGAGGCTGACCGTCCGGGTCAGGGTGTCGGGGTCGGGACCGACGGGGTCCCGGTCGTCCCCGGCGTGGGGGTCGGCGTGGGTGCCTGGGGGGTGGCCGAGCCGCCGCCGGTGACGTAGACCAGCCGGCCGTCCGCGAGGCGGTAGACCGTGCCCACCGGGGTGCCCCGACCCACGGTCTTGACGCCCTCGTCCGGGACGTCCTCGAGCGTCTCGCCGGGCTTGATCGTGACCTCGCCGAGCGCGGGCTTGGTGAGCCCACCGTCGTTGACGGCGTCGGACAGGCCGAGCGAGGACAGCGCGGCCAGCAGGAACGCCACGGCCAGCACGATGCCGATGTCGAACATGTTGACCAGGCCGTCGAGGGGGTCGCCGGCGTGCTCCTGCCGGATGCGGGCGCGGGGGGTGACGGTGATCATGGGCGGCGCTCCGTCGTCGAGTCCGGTGGGGCGAGGCGCGGGACCTGGACGGCGTCGGCCGAGCTCACCACCGGCGGGGGAGTGTCCAGCGAGGAGGTGCTGGTGTGCGCCGGCGGCGGGACCGCGGAGCTGACGTGCGTCGGGGCCGGCGCGGTGTCCGGCAGGATCGACGCCGCGGCCGAGCCGTCGTCGGTGAGGATCGCCGCGACGTACTCGAGATCGGAGAAGTCCTGACCGTACAACCGTTCCCGCACCAGCGACAGCAGCAGCGCGAGCGCGCCGACCAGGATGCCCAGGACCGTGATGCTGAACGCGAGCCGCAGGTTCTCCGTCAGCGTGTCGACGTCACCGCGGGCCAGGCCATCGAGCGCGGGGGTCAGCGGAATCAGGGTCCCCATCAGGCCCAGTGCCGGGCCGATCCGCACCAGCAGGCGGGTCCGGCCGAGCCGGGCCTGGCGGCCGAAGTCGAAGTCCGCGAGCTGCTTGTTGATGCGGATGTCAGCCCCGGGCTTGCTGACCGCGTCGACCAGGACCGTGAACGCCTTGCCGATCGGCGCGCTCCACGCGACCTTCTGCAGCAGGGCGGACGCCTCGTCCGTACGCCCGGCGTCCACCGCGCGTCGCGCCGCGGCGCCGGCCCTGGCCAGCGAGCTGAATCTGCGGCTGCGACGCCGGATGAGCTCGGTGATGAACGCCCCGAGCTCGACCAGCACCGCCGCGAGGGCCAGCAGCGTCAAGATCACGACCGGGAGCTCCAGCACCTTCGCAACGCGGAAGATGATGTCGTAGATGTTGTCGCTCATGCACGTCTCCTGAGGTGGCGCAGGTGGGTCCGGATCCATCGAGTCTCACTGGCGGCTCCCGCGCCGAGGAGCAGGACCACGGCGACCGCGGCCACCGCCCAGGTCGTGATCTCGCGCCGCCTGGACGCCTGAGTCGCCGCGGCCGTCTCGGGCGTGTCCCGGGTGCCGGGGATGCGCTCGACCGTGCCGCCCGGGGCGATCTCCGCGCCAGCCAGGACGTAGCCCTCGACCTGCTGGAGGCCGTCGTCGACCGGGCCGGACTGGTCGTCGAGCGGCGATCCCTCGTCCGGGACCGCTCCGGGCAGGCTGCCGACGCCCGGGTCGAACGGCGGGACGTAGCCGCCGCCCACACCGCCGCCACCGAATCCTCCGCCGGTGCCCCCGCCTCCAGTACCGCCGCCGGTGCCGCCGCCCGTGCCCGAGCTGGGCGCCGTGGGCGGCTTGGCGACCTTGACCTCGAGGGCGGGCGTACGTCCGTAGGAGCCGTTGGCGCCGCGCACCGTCGCGACGACGGGATAGGTGCCCTTTGTGGCGTACGACCGGGTCGCCTTCTCCGCGTCGGCGGTCCTGCCGTCGCCGAAGTCCCACCGCGTCGAGATGATCCGGGTGCCGGGCGCGTTGGCGAACGTCACCGAGAACGTGTTCCTCTGCTTGGTCTTGACGTCGGTGCCGGCGCTGGCCTTGACGGCCGGCTCGAGCAGCTTGCCGGTCGTGTGGAACGTCAGGACCAACGCGCCGCTGACCGTGAAGATGTCCGAGGCGTTGACGTCGTCACGGGAGCCCCGCAGCGGCCGGACGTAGCCGATCCCGTCCTCGGTGACGTGGACCGCGGGCGGCAGGTTGTCGTCGAACGGGTAGTCGTTGCCGCTGGGGTCGGCCAGGTCGGCGTCGGACAGCACGGCGGGGACATGCGCAGCGTTGGGCGTCTCGGAGAACGTGACCGCCGAGCCGAGCCCGGCGTCGTCCGGGTCCACGCTCTCGAGCAGGTGGTGCAGGGACAGCCCCTGCGGGACCACGGGACCGCGTACCTCCTTGGCGCCGGGCGTCTTGCGGGTGTAGTAGGCCGGGTCCTGGAGGTCGGCCCAGTCGGCGACCTGGTCGGGCGTGACGGTGTACGACTTGTCGACCGTCTCCCGGCCGTCGACCGTCGAGACGATGTTGACGACGACACAGCTGGTCGCGGGGGCGGGGCACGGGTCGGCGGCTGCTGCGGGGGAGGACACCACGACGGGGATCGACGCCGTGAGCAGGGCGGCCGCGAGGAGGGCCTGGGACCTCCGGGCCAGCCGAGACACGATCACGTTCCTCCCGAGGAGCGATGAATTGCCATTATGGACCGCCGAACGGCGATGGTGCAGGTGACCTGGGTGAGCGTGCGGACAACCGAACGCGTCCCGTCACGCGTACCCCGTCGGCGTGGATCATCACGGTTCCGGGGACGTTGGACACCGCTCGGCCTATCATTCGACGTGGCCATTCTCCGATCCACGCCGAGGGCGGCGCCCGACCGCTCCGAGCGACGGTTCGAGCTCGTCATCATGGTCATCGCCCTGGTCGCGATCTGCTTCCGCACGTCGCAGTGGCGGCTGGGTCTCCCGGACCTCTCGGTCGTCTCGGTCGTGGCCCTCCTGCTCGTGCCGCTCGCGGTGCGCGCCCAGATCACGATCTCGCGCGGCTCCACCGACCTGACCCTGGGCGCGTCGGCCGCGGCCCTGTTCGCCTCCGACGTCACGTCCCAGTCCTCGGTCCTGCCGATCTGGGCCGTCATCGTGGCGATCAGCTATGCCGTGTTCTACCGCGACGAGACGTGGGGCCAGTTCCGCGCCGCGATCCAGGTGCTCGGCGGGGCGGCGCTCGTGCGGGCCGCCGAGGTGACCGACATCGGCTACCAGCCGTACGACCGGGTGTTCACGGGCCTCGCGACGTACTTCGCCGTCATCACGGCGCTCGAGCTCGCCCGCCGCAACGTCGCGCCCGACGCAGCGGACGGCCGTGGACTGCGCCTGCGGTGGACGTGGACGTTCCTGGTCGGGCTCCTGGTGTTCTACGTCGGCTGCCTGCTGTCCGTCCTGCGGTGGATCGAGGCCGACCGGTCGCTCCCGGTCGGGCCGAGCATCGTCGTGCTGTTCGTCGGGATGGCCGCGACCGGGGTCGGTCTCCTGATGCGCAACCGGGAGCTGCACCGCAGCGTCGCGGCGCTCTCGGGCGCGGCGATGGCGATGCCCTGGCCGAGAGAGCTGATCGACGGCACCCTGGGGCGGTGGGGTGCCCGCGGCCTGCGGGTCGAGCAGGTCGAGGTGTGCGACCAGCCGGGGTCGCGGTGGGACTTCAGCGTCCCGCTGGTCGACGGCCGCTTCGTGGTCGCCCGACGGTCGCCCGGCGACCTGCCCTTCACCCAGGTCGAGATGAACGTCGTCGAGGCGCTCGCCAACATGTCCGACCGGTCCCGCCGCGAGTCCGAGCAGATCGAGGAGCTCCGTGACCGGGCCAACACCGACGGCCTCACGGGCCTGTCGACGTACACCTACTTCCGCGAGGTGCTGGCGGGCGTCAGCACCTCCCGGCGGCCGGGGGAGTCCATCGCGATCGTGTTCATCGACCTCGACGGCTTCAAGGAGATCAACGACCGCTACGGGCACGTTGCGGGCGACACGGCGCTCCAGGTCGTGGCGTCGCGGCTGCTCGCCCACACCGGCGACCGGCTGGCGGTGACCCGCTACGGCGGTGACGAGTTCGCGCTCCTGGTCCGGGACGTCACCGACTACGGCGCCCTCACGGCCGAGTGCGAGCGGCTCAAGCAGCTCGTGGCCGAGCCCGTCGTGATCGGGGAGGACACGATCCGGCTCCGGGCCAGCATGGGGTCGGCGATGTCGTCGAGCCCCGACGACAGCATGGAGGACATCGTCCGGGCCGCCGACCAGCAGATGTACCAGCGCAAGCGCGCGATCCACGCCCGCGACGGCGAGATGGCGTCGCGGATCGACCAGACGATGCGCCGCGCGATCGTCGACGGACGCCTCGCCACGGCGTACCAGCCGGTCGTCCGGCTCGACGTCGACGAGATCCGGGGCATGGAGGTGCTGGTCCGCCACACCGACCCCGAGCTCGGCTCGATCCCGCCGCCGATCATCGTGGAGTCCGCGATCCGGCTCAACCTGCTCGACGACCTGACGCTGCAGGTGCTGGACCAGGCCATCGCCACGATGATCGAGTGCCGGTCGATCACCCCGGAGATGACCGAGTTCGCGATCAACCTCGAGATCGAGCAGATCGCGACCTGGAGCCCGCTCGTCGAGCGGATCGCGCAGTGCGAGGCCCAGTCCGGGATCCGCCCCATCATCGAGATCTCGGAGAGCTCGATCGGCCGGTGGACCGACACGCACGCCCGGATCGCCGAACGTCTGGGGGCCCACGGCGTGGCGATCTCGATCGACGACTTCGGGTCCGGCTACGCGCACATCGCCTCGCTCTACCTGCCCGAGGCGAGCGCCGTGAAGCTGGACCGCTCGCTGGTCATCGACCTGGACAACCCGCGCCAGGCCAAGGTCGTCACGCGCATCACCGAGCTCCTGGTCGAGCTGGGGTTCTGGGTCGTGGCGGAGGGCATCACGCAGCCGTCCGAGGCCGAGGTCCTCGGGGCGGCCGGGGCGACGCACGGCCAGGGCTATCTGTACGGCATGCCGCTCGACCGCGAGCTGACCGTCGCGCGCCTGCGGCAGCACGGCCTGGCCCCGATCGCCGCACCGCGGGTGGACTCGCCCGGGGCCTGACCCGCGATCAGATCCAGCGGGACAGCCACATCCGGTCACGCCACGAGTCGTACGGGATGAGCCCGTCGACGTACACGGGGTGGAAGTACCAGAACGTCACGGCGACCAGGGCCACGAACAGCGTGATCGTGCCGGCGGAGATGCGGCGCAGCACGGGGGTGGGGGACAGCCGGATCATGGCGTCGGCGACCAGACTGATCGCGATGATCGTGAACGGGACGACCGTCACGGCGTAGAAGGAGAAGATCGGCCGGTCGTCGTTGAGGAACCACGGCAGCCAGCAGACCAGCGCGCCGACCACGGGGACGCCCCAGCGCCAGTCGCGGGTCGCGATCCAGGTGACCAGGGCGGCGACGAGGGCCACGGCCCCGGTCCACCAGAGGATCGGGTTGCCGAGGATCAGGATCTCCCGCATGCACGACGAGCCGGAGCCGGCGCCGCACCGGGCCGCCGGGAGGTCGTTGACGGCGTCGGCGCTGACGGGGCGCAGCTGCAGGAGCCAGCCCCACGGGCTCGACTGGTAGGGGTGCGTCGCGGTGTCGAGGTCCTTGGTGTGGAAGTCGTACGTCATGACGTGGAAGTGCCACAGGGAGCGGAACGCGTCGCGGGTCTGGCCCAGGAAGCCGCTTGCGGGGTGGTCGACGTAGGACCCCCACGGCTTCGAGTAGTCACCGTAGCCGCGGCCGAACCGCATCTCGTACGCCTGGTGGTGGATCAGGAAACCGGTCCAGGTGACGAGGTAGACGAGCCCCGCGACGACGACGATCGAGACGAATGCCGGGATCCCGACGACCAGGGTCGTGCGCACCCAGCCGGGTCGGCTCGGCTCGGCCGGTGCGGCGGCGATCGGCGTGCGGCGGCGGGCCAGGACCTCCCAGGCGACCGCGAGCACCCCGAAGACCGCGAGGACGTACACGCCGCTCCACTTCGTCGCGCACGCCATGCCGAAGCTGACGCCGGCCAGGAGCTGCCACGGACGGACCAGGGGCCGGCGGTCGAGCCGGTCCCGGATCCAGTCGCGGTCGGCGACCAGGCAGGCGACGCCGCACAGGATCCAGAACGCCAGGAACACGTCGAGCAGGGCCAGCCGGGACATCACGAAGTGCATCCCGTCGAGCGTCAGCAGCAGCCCCGCGAGGCAGCCCACGACGGTCGATCCCGTGAGGCGGCGGACCAGGCGGGCCAGGACCAGGACCGAGAGGGCGCCGACCACGACGGCGGAGATCCGCCAGCCGAACGAGTCGAAGCCGAACAGCCACTCGCCCAGCGCGATGACCCACTTGCCCCCGTCGGGGTGCACGATCCAGGACGGCTCCCCGGTCAGGATCCCGTCCAGGTCGCCGCGGACGACGCTGGCGTTGGCCTTGTCGGTGAAGTCCTGGACGTACCCGTGCTGGAGCAGCGACCAGGCGTCCTTGCCGTAGTAGGTCTCGTCGAACACGAACTTGTTGGGGTAGCCGACGTTCCACACCCGCAGGACGAACGCGAGCAGCGCGACCCCGATGGGTCCGATCCACCCCCACGCCCGATCGGGGATGCGTTGCAGGACCGTCACGCCGACCAGCCTAGGTGGTCCCCGGTGGGCGGTGGATCGTCCACCGCCACACGGCGGGGCTGAGAGGATGGGGTCATGCTGATCCTCGCCGCGACCCCGATCGGGCAGGTCGCCGACGCCAGCGGCCGCCTCGCCGACGCCCTCCTCTCGGCCGATGTCGTCGCGGCGGAGGACACCCGGCGCCTCAAGCGGCTGGCCGGGGACCTCGGCGTGGAGATCGGCGGCCGGGTCGTGTCGTACTTCGAGGGCAACGAGGAGCGACGCACCCCCGAGCTGGCGGCGATGCTGGTCGAGGGACAGACGATCGTGCTGGTCACCGACGCCGGGATGCCCAGCGTGTCCGACCCGGGCTACCGCCTCGTCGTCGCGGCGATCGAGGCCGACGTCGCCGTCACGGCGATCCCCGGCCCGTCCGCGGTGCTGACGGCGCTCGCGGTGTCCGGGCTGCCGGTCGACCGGTTCTGCTTCGAGGGGTTCCTGCCTCGCAAGGGCGGGGAGCGCACCCGCACGCTGACCGAGCTCGCGACGGAGCGACGCACGATGGTGTTCTTCGAGTCGCCGCACCGCACGGAGGCCTCGTTGCGGGCGATGGCCGAGACCTGGGGCGCGGACCGGCCCGCCGCGGTGTGCCGCGAGCTCACCAAGACGTACGAGGAGGTCGCCCGCGGGGGACTGGGCGAGCTCGTCGAGTGGGCCGCGGGGCAGGAGCAGGGAGTCCGCGGCGAGGTCACGATCGTCGTCGGGGGCCGCGTCGCGGAGGCGCGGGCGTACGCCCCCGAGGACCTGCGCGAGCTCGTCGCGGCGCGTCAGGGTGACGGGCTGAGCCGCAAGGACGCGATCGAGCAGGTCGCCGGTGAGACAGGGTTGCGCAAGAAGGACGTCTACGACGCCGCTCACTCGTAGGGCCTGCGAGTCACCCCACTACGATTGGGGACGTGTCAGACCAAACGTTCTACGTCACCACGCCCATCTACTACGTCAACGACGCTCCCCACATCGGGCACGGCTACACGACGGTCATGGGCGACATCATCACCCGCTGGCACCGCCAGCGCGGTGAGGACGTCTGGTACCTCACCGGCACCGACGAGCACGGCCAGAAGGTCCTCCGCAAGGCCGAGGCCAACGGCGTGTCCCCGCAGGAGTGGGTCGACAAGCTCGTCGAGGAGGAGTGGAAGCCGCTCCTGAAGACCATCGACATCGCCAACGACGACTTCATCCGCACGACCGAGCAGCGCCACTTCGACGGCTCGAAGGCGTTCTGGCAGGACCTGTACGACCGGGACGCGGTCTACAAGGGCTCGTTCAGCGGCTTCTACAGCGTCGGCAGCGAGGAATTCGTCGGCGATGACGACGTCGTGGACGGCGAGGGCGAGGACGAGGGCCACAAGATCTCGAAGCTCGACGGCAGCCGGGTCGAGCACATGACCGAGGAGAACTACTTCTTCCGCCTCGGCGACTACCAGCAGAAGCTGCTCGACTTCTACGAGGCCAACCCGACCTTCATCCAGCCCGAGTCGGCGCGCAACGAGGTCATCTCCTTCGTCTCCCGCGGGCTGCGCGACCTGTCGATCTCGCGGTCGACGTTCGACTGGGGCATCGGCGTGCCGTGGGACGACGAGCACGTCATGTACGTCTGGGTCGAGGCGCTGCTCAACTACGTCACCGCGATCGGCTACGGCGACGACCACGCCCGGTTCGAGAAGATCTGGCCGGCCTCGATCCACATCGTGGGCAAGGACATCGCCCGGTTCCACGCCGTCATCTGGCCCGCGATGCTGATGGCCGCGGGCCAGTCCGTCCCGCATCAGGTGTTCGCCCACGGCTGGCTGCTCGTCGGCGGGCAGAAGATGAGCAAGTCCAAGGCCAACGGCATCCGTCCCGACGAGATCGTCGACACCTTCGGCTCCGACGCCTACCGCTACTACTTCGCGCGGGCGCTGACCTTCGGCAGCGACGGCTCGATCTCGTGGGAGGACATCAGCGCCCGCTACCACTCCGAGCTGGCCAACGGCTTCGGCAACCTGGCGTCCCGCGTCGCGGCGATGATCGGCAAGTACTTCGACGGCGTGCTCCCGGCCGCCGGTGAGCAGACCGACGCCGAGCTGTCGGTCGTCGACATCGTCGCCGAGTCGGTCCGCGACGCCGACGCGGCAATCGAGGCCGTGGCCCCGCAGGACGCGCTGGCCGCGATCTGGCGCATCGTCGACGGGCTCAACGGCTACATCACGGACCAGGCGCCGTGGAAGGTCGCGAAGGAGGATCCGGACAGCGACCGGCTCGCCACGATCCTCAACACGACCGCCGAGGGCCTGCGGGTCCTCGCGGTGCTGCTCAACCCGGTCATGCCGAAGTCGTCCGCCGTGCTGTGGGACTCTCTCGGCGCGGAGACGGCGCTCGGCGCGCTCGCAGACCAGCGGATCGACGCCGTCGCGGCATGGGGCCAGCTGCCGGCCGGCTCGACGATCACCAAGCCCGCCTCGCTGTTCCCCCGCATCGAGACCGCGGCGGAGTGACCCTCACCGTCGGATGGCCCGAGGCCCCGGAGGCGCTCCCGTCCCCGGTCGTCGACAACCACTGCCACCTCGACCACCGGGCGTACGCCAAGGGTGTCGAGGGCGGGCTGCTGATCCCGGTCGACGAGGCGCTGGACCGCGCCGCCGCGGTCAACATCGCGCGCATCGTCCAGGTCGGCTGCGACCTCGAGGGGTCCCGCTGGGCTGTCGAGACCGCTGCCGCGTACGACTCGGTGGTCGCGGCCGTCGCGCTGCACCCCAACGAGGCGCCGCGGCTGGCCGAGCTGGGTGAGCTCGAGTCGGCCCTGGCCGAGATCGACCGGCTGGCCGGCAGCGGCGAGCACGTCCGGGCGGTCGGCGAGACCGGGCTGGACTACTTCCGGACCGGTGAGGACGGCCGCGACGCGCAGCACGCGTCGTTCCGCGAGCACATCCGGATCGCGAAGCGGCACGACAAGACCCTGGTCATCCACGACCGTGACGCGCACGCGGACGTGCTGGCCGTCCTGGACGACGAAGGTGTCCCCGACCGGACCGTGATGCACTGCTTCTCCGGCGACGCCGACTTCGCCCGCGAGTGCCTGGATCGTGGGGCCTACCTGTCGTTCGCGGGCACCGTGACGTTCAAGAACGCGGAGAACCTCCGCGAAGCGCTCCGCATCACCCCGCGGGACCGTATCCTTGTCGAGACCGATGCGCCTTTCCTCACACCGGCGCCGCACCGTGGGCAACCGAACGCCTCGTTCCTGATCCCGTTGACGGTGCGGTTCATGGCTGGAATCGCAGGCGTTTCGGTCGATGACATGTGTCGGGACATCGACGCGAACACGGACCGGGCCTTCGGTGGAGGCTGGGCACGACGGACTTGACGACTGGGAGACGCTGGCTATGGTGGAAAGTCGGCCCAGTCATCGACGTACGAGGAATGTAGTGCCCCACGCCAAGACCAGCACCATGACAGCCCGTCACGGAAAACGCCGCAGCCGCAAGACTTTTCCGCTCATAGCCCTCAATCTCGCGATCCTCCTGATGCTCGCGGGAGGGACCGTCGCCTACGGCGCGATGAGTCACACCGTGACCCTGACGGTCGACGGGAAGAGCTCGACGGTCCGCACGTTCGGCGACACCGTCGGCGACGTCCTCGAGGCGAAGGACGTCACGGTCCACACGATCGACCGGGTCAGCAAGTCCCCGACGTCGTCGATCGGCGACGGTGACGAGATCACGGTGTCGTACGCCAAGCCGGTCACGCTCAGCGTCGACGGCAAGGTCACCGAGCGGACGGTCTACGACCGCACCGTCGCCCAGGCGATGGACAGCCTCGACGTCGACGCCCCCACGGGCGCGTACGTCTCGAAGAAGCGCTCCGCCGTCGTCCCGCGCGAGGGCATGAAGCTCGTCATCAGCACGCCGAAGTCGCTGACCGTCGTCGCCGACGGCAAGAAGTCGCGCCTCACGACGACCGCGCCGACGGTCGACGACGTCCTCGACGAGGCCGGGGTGAAGCTGGACTCCGACGACGAGGTCAAGCCCGGCGTGACGTCGATGGTCAAGGCCGACCAGAAGCTCCGTGTGGTCCGGATCAAGAAGGTCCAGAAGACCGAGACCGTCCCGGTCAGGTACACCGTCAAGGTCCAGGCCGACCCCGAGACGATCAAGGGCGAGAAGACCGTCGTGCAGGCCGGCAAGCCGGGGCGCAACCGTGAGCGGGTGACCCTCGTGTATGCGGACGGGAAGCTCCGCGAGCGCATCGTCATCGTGTCGCGCTCGCTGTCCGAGCCGCGCCCGCAGATCGTCAAGCACGGGACGAAGGCGCCCGAGGAGTCCACCGGCGACACGGTCTGGGACAAGATCGCGCAGTGCGAGTCCGGCGGCAACTGGTCGATCAACACCGGCAACGGCTACTACGGCGGTCTGCAGTTCAGCGCCGCGACGTGGAAGAGCGTCGGCGGCCCGGGGCTGCCGCACCAGAACAGCCGCGAGGTGCAGATCAAGTACGCCAAGATCCTCCAGGCCCGCTCGGGCTGGGGGCAGTGGGGCTGTGCCGGGGCGCGGTTCAACTGACGCCCTCACCCTCCCCGGAGCAGGGTCTCCCGACCCAGCCTCGGCTGCTCGGAGCCGCTGACGTCCGACGCCTCGCCGAGTCCTGCGGGATCCGCCCCACCAAGCAGCGCGGGCAGAACTTCGTGCACGACGCCAACACGGTGCGCCGGATCGTCAAGGCCTCCGGCATCACGGGCGACGACGTCGTGGTCGAGATCGGGCCGGGGCTGGGGTCGTTGACCCTGGGCCTGCTCGAGGTGGCCTCGCACGTCACGGCGGTCGAGATCGACGAGGTCCTGGCCGGCCAGCTGCCGCAGACCATCGCGGAGCAGGCGCCCGACCAGACCGCGCACTTCGACCTCGTGGTGGCCGACGCCATGAAGGTCACCGAGCTGCCCGGCCCCGAGCCGACGGCGCTCGTGGCCAACCTGCCCTACAACGTGTCGGTGCCGGTGCTCCTGACGTTCTTCGAGCGGTTCCCGTCGATCCGGACGGGACTCGTCATGGTCCAGTCCGAGGTCGCGCACCGGCTCGCCGCCGGCCCGGGCTCCAAGACGTACGGGATCCCCAGCGTCAAGGCCGCCTGGTACGCCGAGATGCGGCTGGCCGGGTCGGTCGGCCGCAACGTCTTCTGGCCCATGCCCAACGTCGAGTCGGCCCTGGTCGCGTGGACCCAGCGCGAGGCGCCCGGCGACGAGGAGCTGCGCCTGCGTACGTTCGCGGTCGCCGATGCCGCGTTCGCCCAGCGCCGCAAGACCATGCGGGCCGCGCTGTCGGTGCTGGCCGGCTCGGGTCCGGCCGCCGAGGAGGCCCTCGTCGCCGCCGGGATCTCCCCGCAGGCCCGCGGCGAGCAGCTCACGGTCGGCGACTTCGCCCGCCTCGCCGGTCACCTCACGCCCGTCGGCTGATCCTCACCGGGGGACGTGGTGGCAGGCATGCGCCGCGCCCAGCACCGTCACGACCGACGTCACGGCGCCGGCGAGCAGCAGGCCCGCGCCGAGCTCCCACGTCCGTACGCCCCTACGAGCTGGGCGGTGCGCCGGTCGCCCTACGCCGGAGCGTTAGGGCGACCCTTGCACCGCCGACACCCCATGTCGAGGTTTCGTCGAATCCGCGTCGCCCTGATCGCGGAGTACTTCACCACGACCGACAGCGTCGGCAAGGCCGTCAACACCTCGCTGGCCCTCTACGAGTACGACAAGCTGTAGTCGCTGATCATCGTCGTCACGCTCGCCTCGGTCATCGGCTACCTGATCGCGCAGCTCGCCGAGACGCTGGTGCTGGCCCGCTACGGCAGGACGCCGGGCGGGTGACCGGGTTGCCGGCGCGGGGCGGCACCGGTGAAGGGCTGCGGGCCAGCCACTAGGTTGATCGGGTGACTTCCGCCAACGTCCGCGTTCCCGCGAAGATCAATCTGTGCCTCGGCGTCGGGCCGGTTCGTGACGACGGCTACCACCCGCTGGCGACGGTCTACCAGGCCGTGGACCTGCACGACGAGGTGCGCGCGACGGCCCGCGAGGACGGGGAGATCACGGTCGTGGTCCACGCCGACCTCGATGCGCGGACGGAGGCCGCCGACGTCCCCGAGGACGACGACAACCTCGCGGTCAAGGCCGCCCGGCTCCTGCGGGACCGGACCGGCGTCGACCTCGGCGTCGACCTCGCGATCCGCAAGGTCATCCCGGTCGCCGGTGGCATGGCCGGGGGGTCGGCGGACGCCGCCGCGGCGCTGGTCGCCTGCAACGAGGCGTGGGGGACGGGGCTGTCCCGGGCGGCGCTGGAGGTCCTGGCGGCCAAGCTCGGCAGCGACGTGCCGTTCCTGCTGCACGGCGGCAACGCGGTCGGCGGCGGACGCGGCGAGACGATCAGCCCGGTGCTGGCCCGCGGGTCGTACCACTGGGTCTTCGCGATGGCCCATCAAGGGCTGTCGACGGCGGCGGTCTACGCCGAGTTCGACCGGCTCAACGCCGGGTCGACGGTCGCCGATCCGCAGGTGCCGGACGCCCTCCTGGCGGCGCTGCGGGCCGGTGACGCCGTGGCCCTCGGCGAGGCCCTGTCCAACGACCTGACCGAGGCCGCCCTGTCGCTGCGCCCCGAGCTGGAGGACACCCTCGAGATCGGGATCGAGGCCGGCGCGCTCGGCGCAATCCTGTCCGGGTCCGGGCCGACGGCGTTGTTCCTGGCCTCCGACGAGCAGCACGCCCTCGACATCGCCTTCGCGCTCGGCAGCGCCGCGGGATGCGCCGACGTCGTCCAGTCCCGCGGGCCGGTACCCGGAGCCCGGCTGAGCTGACGCCGTCGGGTCTCCCAGGTGGGGTCGGTCCACCCGCAGCCTGGTCGAACCGGCCAGCACGGACGACGGTCTCGATGGGTCGACCCTGCACCTGAGAACACCGTGCCCGGAAGGCGCAGCAATCACCGTGTGGGAATCACGCCGGCATGCCGGGAGCTGTGAACCGGTGACGGAATACCACGGTCCCTCGGCAAACCTGTTCTTCCCGGGGGAAACTTCCTGCGGTAGGAGCAGGTTTGCCGAGGGACCGTGGTAAACCGACACCACCTGACACCCACCCGCGCTGGGGTCAGGCGTCCATCAGCTCGGTCAGCTCGAGCCAGCGCTCCTCGTGGGTGGCCACCTGGGCCTCGAGGTCGGCGACCTCGGCGGCGAGCCGGGTCAGGCCCTGGCCGTCGCTGGGGTCGTGCTGGGCCATCTCGACGTGCAGGGCATCGATCCGCCCGGAGAGCTTGACCATCTTGCGGTCGATCGACGCGATCTCCTTGCGGGTGTTGCGCTCCTCGGCGCTCGACAGCTTCGACGCCTTGGGGTGCCCCGCGGTGCTCGGGTTGGACGCCGCGGGGGTGTCCTGCTCCTTGCGGAGGCGGAGGTACTGGTCGACGCCGCCCGGCAGGTGCCGCAGGTGACCGTCGAGGATCGCGTACTGGTTGTCGGTGATCCGCTCCAGCAGGTAGCGGTCGTGCGAGACCACGAGCAGCGTCCCGGGCCACGAGTCCAGCAGGTCCTCCATCGCGGCCAGCATGTCGGTGTCGAGGTCGTTGGTCGGCTCGTCGAGCACCAGGACGTTGGGCTCGTCGAGCAGGATCAGCAGCAGCTGGAGGCGGCGCTTCTGCCCGCCCGACAGGTCCCGCACCGGGGTCGACATCTGCGCGCTGGAGAAGCCCAGCCGCTCCAGCAGCTGCGACGGCGTCATCTCCTTGCCGCCCGAGACGTATGCCGTGCGCTGGCGGCCGACGACGTCGCTGACCCGGTCGTCGCCGACGTCCTTGAGCTCGTCGAGCTCCTGGGTCAACGTGACGACCTTGACGGTCTTGCCCTTCTTGACCCGGCCGGAGTCGGGCTCGACCTTGCCGGTCACGAGGCCCAGCAGGGTCGACTTGCCGGCCCCGTTGGCGCCGAGGATGCCGGTCCGCTCGCCGGGCCCGATCCGCCACTCGACGTGCTTGAGGACGGGGTGCTCGTACGACACGGAGACGTCGAGGATGTCGACGACGTCCTTGCCGAGCCGGGACGTGGCCATCTGCTTGAGCTGGATGGGGTCGCGCGGCGGCGGCTCGTTCTCGATCAGCTCGTTGGCGGCGTCGATGCGGAACTTCGGCTTGGACGTGCGCGCGGGTGCCCCGCGGCGCAGCCAGGCGAGCTCCTTGCGCATCAGGTTCTGCCGCTTGGACTCGGTCGCCGAGGCATGCCGGTCACGCTCGACGCGCTGCAGGATGTACGCCGCGTAGCCGCCCTCGAAGGGCTCGACGATCCCGTCGTGCACCTCCCACGTCGCGGTGCAGACCTCGTCGAGGAACCACCGGTCGTGGGTCACGACCAGCAGCCCGCCGGCGTTGGCCGACCAGCGCGCCTTGAGGTGTCCCGCGAGCCACGTGATGCCCTCGACGTCCAGGTGGTTGGTCGGCTCGTCGAGGAACAGGACGTCGTCGTCGCCGACGAGCAGCGCCGCCAGGGCGACCCGGCGCCGCTGGCCACCGCTCAACGTCCCGACCGTCGCGTCCCACGGGATGTCGGCGACCAGGCCCGCGATGACGTCGCGGATCTTGGCGTTGCCGGCCCACTCGTAGTCCTGCAGGTCGCCGACGATCGCATGCCCCACCGTCCCGGCCTGGTCGAGCGTGTCGGTCTGGTCGAGCATCCCGATCGTCACACCGCCGCGGGTCGTCACGCGGCCGGAGTCCGGCTGGAGCAGCCCGGCGAAGATCCGCAGGAGCGTCGACTTGCCATCGCCGTTGCGTCCGACGATGCCGATCCGGTCACCCTCGTCGATGCCGATCGTCACCGACTCGAAGACGGTCTTGGTCGGGAAGTCGAGCGCGATCTGTTCCACGCCGAGGAGATGAGCCACCGCAGAAGTCTAGGTGCCGCAGCACAAGGCCGTGACCACGCGGGGGAGCGACGGCCGCCGGTCAGTGGTCGAACGGCTGCGACAGGGTGCGCAGCGAGTCGGCCAGCACGGCGGCGTCCGCGGCAGGAAGCCCCGCCAGCAGGTCCCGCTCCCGGCCGATGAGGGCGTCCAGCGCGCCGTCGACCGCGGCCCGGCCCTCGGGGGTCAGCCGGACCTGGACGCCGCGACGGTCCGCCGGGTCGGGGCGGCGCTCGACCAGTCCCTTGCGGACCAGCCGGTCGACCCGGTTCGTCATGGTGCCGCTGGTCACCAAGGTCTCCTGGACCAGGCGGCCGGGGGAGAGCTGATAGGGCTCGCCGGTGCGGCGCAGCGCCGACAGGACGTCGAACTCCGACGGCTCCAGCCCGTGATCGGCGAACGCCTCCTTGCGCGCCCGGTCGAGGTGGAGCGCGAGCCGGGTCACCCGGCTGAGGACGTGCATGGGGGACACGTCCAGGTCGGGGCGCTCCCGGCGCCACGCGGCGATCAGCCGATCGACATCGTCCTCCATGGCGCCGACTCTATCAAGATTCTTGATGTCGAGATTGTTTTCGCTGTACGGTCGGGCGCATGGAACTCTCCGAGGCCGTCGCCGCAGGACCCACCCGGCAGGGCGAGCTGCTCGCCGCCGGGACGATCACCGCCCGGGAGCTGACCCGGGCGACGCTCGACGCGATCGAGCGCGAGAACCCCGCGCTCAACGCCACCGTCGCGGTCTTCGCCGGGGAGGCGCTGGCGGCCGCCGACGACGCCGACCGTCGTCGCGCCGCGGGGGAGACCGGCCCGTTGCTCGGGATCCCGGTCGCGGTCAAGGACGACCTGGACGTCGCCGGGAAGGTCACGGGCCTGGGCAGCCGCGGGGCGACCCGGGTCGCCGACCGGGACACCGAGCTCGTCGCGGCGATGCGGTCCGCCGGCATGGTCATCGTGGCCAAGTCGACGCTCCCCGAGCTCGCGATCTTCGGGTTCACCGAGTCCGACCTCACGGGCGTCACCCGCAACCCCCGCGACCCCGCGCACACGACCGGCGGCTCGTCGGGCGGCTCGGCCGCGCTGGTCGCCGCGGGAGCCGTCGGCATCGCGACGGCGTCCGACGGTGCCGGGTCGATCCGCATCCCCGCCGCCTGTTGCGGCCTGGTCGGCTTCAAGCCGACCCAGGGCACGATGCCGAGCTCCGGCGACTGGCACGACCTCTCGACGCAGGGCGGGCTGGCGCGGCGGGTCGTCGACAGCGCGCTGTTCCTCGACACGTTCGGCACCTTCCCGGGCTCCTTGGTCGAGGCGGCGGCCGCCGATCCGGTCCCGCTGCGGATCGGCCTGTCGTTCAGCGCGTCGGCGGCGACCAAGGCGCTGCCGCTCGACCCCCGCGTCCGCGACGCGATGGGCGCGGTCGCCGAGACGTTCGCCGCCGCGGGCCACACCGTCGTCGAGGTGGACGTCCCGTACGGGGTGGCGGCCAAGGCGCTCACGATCCGCTACCTCGCCGGGATCCGGGACGGTGCCGACGGCGTCGCCGACCCGAGCCGGCTCGAGGCGAGGACCCGCGCCATCGCCCGGCTCGGCCGGCCGTTCGGCCGTCGCACCGTCGCGTGGGCCAAGCGCAAGGGCCAGGAGTGGGGCGACCGCGTGCACGACTCGCTCGACGTCGACATCCTGCTGACCCCGGTCATGTCGGGCCCGGCGCCCGAGGTCGAGCACTGGAAGGGCAAGGGCGGCCTCGCGACCGTGCTGTCGATGAACGCGTTCTATCCCTACACCGCGCAGTGGAACCATGCCGGCGTCCCCGCGGTCTCGATGCCGGTCGGCGCGGACCGACCGGGGCTGCCGCTGGCGGTCCAGCTCGTCGGCCGCCGGGGAGACGACGCGCGGCTGATGTCCCTGGCCGGCCAGCTCGAGCGGATGGGTGCCTGATGCCGACCTGGGACCCGACGCGCTACCTGCAGTTCGCCGACGACCGCTCACGCCCGTTCGTCGACCTGGTCGCCCGGGTCGAGGGCGAGCCCCGGACGATCGTCGACCTCGGCTGCGGCCCCGGCCACCTGACCCCCGTCCTGCAGTCCCGCTGGCCCGACGCCACGGTCCACGGGGTCGACTCGTCGGCGGAGATGATCGAGCGGGCGCTCGCCTCGACGGTCGATGACTCGGTGACGTACGAGCTCGCCGACGTCGCGACCTGGAGCCCCTCCGGGCCGGTCGACCTGATGGTGTCCAACGCGCTGCTCCAGTGGGTGCCCGACCCGCTCGCGGTCGTGACCCGGCTGGCCGGGCACGTCGTCGAGGGCGGGTCGTTCGCGCTCCAGGTGCCCCGCAACTACGGCTCGCCCAGCCACACCCTGCTGCGCGACATCGCGGCGGAGCCGCCGTACGCCGAGCACACCCGCGACATCGTCGCGGACCGCGGCACCGCCCCCTACGCCTGGCTCGAGCTGTTCGCGGACCTCGGCTGGGACGTCGACCTGTGGGAGACCGAGTACGCCCACGTGCTGCCCGGCGACGACCCCGTCCTCGACTGGGTCTCGGGCACCGGCGCCCGGCCCTACCTCCAGGCCCTCCCCGACGAGCTGCGCGAGGATTTCGTCCTCGCCTACCGGGATGCCCTGCGTGAGGCCTACCCGCGTCGGTCCTTCGGGACGGTCTTCCCGTTCCTGCGGACCTTCGTCGTCGCCCGCCGGGCCTCCTGACTCCGGTACTGTCTTTTCTGCAATCCCCAGTTGGGGGAATGCGCAATCCCCGGTTGGTCTGCCGGCAGGGCCCGCCGCACTTTGAATGCGGACAAGCGACGTAGGTTCGACTCCTACCCGGGGAGCACAGCAGCTCCAGCGCAACCGTCGACGAAGGAGTCACGTTGAGCGAGGAAGTGACAGCCATCGTGCTGGCCGCGGGTGCCGGCACCCGGATGAAGTCGTCCCGGGCCAAGGTCCTGCACGAGATCGCCGGCCGCAGCATGCTCGAGCACGCGCTCGTCGCGGTGTCCGGCGCCGGCGTACGCACGACGGTCGCCGTCGTGGGCCACGACCGCGAGCAGGTCACCGAGGCCGTCAGGGCGTACGACCCCGCGACCGTCATCGCGGTCCAGGAGGAGCAGAACGGCACCGGCCACGCCGTACGGGTCGCGCTCGAGTCGCTCGACGCGGCGCCCGCGGGCACCGTCGTCGTGACGTACGGCGACGTGCCGCTGCTGTCGTCGCAGACGCTCTCGGAGCTCCTCGTCGACCACCGCGTCGCGGGCCGCTCGGTCACGATCCTGTCCGCCGAGGTCGACGACCCCACGGGCTACGGGCGCATCGTGCGGGACGGGGACGACGCCGTCGCGGCGATCCGTGAGCACAAGGACGCCTCCGCCGAGGAGCTGGCGCTGCGTGAGATCAACAGCGGCATCCTGGTCGTCGACGCGGCGTTCCTCGGCCGCGCCGTCGCGAGCCTCGAGGCCAACAACGCGCAGGGCGAGCTGTACCTGACCGACATCGTCGCCAGGGCCGTCGCGGAGGGGCTCCTGGTCGGCGCGCACGTGCTCGAGGACGTGTGGCAGACCGAGGGCGTCAACGACCGCGGGCAGCTCGCGCGGCTGGGTCGCGAGCTCAACCGCCGGCTGACCGACCACTGGATGGCCGAGGGCGTCACGATCGTCGATCCCGCCACGACGTGGATCGACTCGGCCGTGACGCTCGCCGCCGACGTCACGATCCTGCCCGGGACGCAGCTGCTCGGCGCGACGGTCGTCGCGACCGGCGCGACGATCGGCCCGGACACGACGCTGCGCAATGTCGAGGTCGGGCGGGACGCGACCGTCGTCCGCACGCACGGCTCGGACTCCGTCATCGGCGACGGCGCGACGGTCGGCCCGTTCGCCTATCTGCGTCCGGGCGCCGACCTCGGTGAGGGCGGCAAGATCGGGACGTTCGTCGAGGTCAAGAACTCGGTGATCGGCGCCGGCGCCAAGGTGCCGCACCTGACGTACGTCGGGGACGCCGACATCGGCGAGGGGGCCAACATCGGGGCCGGCACGATCTTCGCCAACTACGACGGCGTCCACAAGAATCGGTCCACGATCGGGCGGCACGCCAAGACGAGCTCCAACAACACGTTCGTCGCCCCCGTGACGGTCGGGGACGGTGCCTTCACGGGCGCCGGGGCGACGATCCGTGAGGACGTCCCGCCGGGGGCGCTGGCGGTGAGTGCCGGGTCACAGAGGAACATTGAGGGGTGGGTCGAGGCCAAGCGTCCCGACACCGCCTCAGCCCATGCGGCACGCGATGCCGCAGCAGACGCCCTGGAGGCAATCGGTGAGTAGCCTGTCCAAGCGGACCCCGACACGCAACATGCTGTTGTTCTCCGGCCGTGCGCACCCGACGCTGGCGAAGGAGGTGGCCGACCTCCTGGAGATCGAGGTCGTCCCCACGACGGCGTACGACTTCGCCAACGGCGAGATCTACGTACGCTTCGACGAGTCGGTCCGTGGCTGCGACGCCTTCGTGCTGCAGAGCCACGCGGCGCCGATCAACGAGGCGATCATGGAGCAGCTCATCATGATCGACGCCCTCAAGCGGGCCTCGGCCAAGCGCATCACCGTGATCCTCCCGTTCTACGGCTACGCCCGCCAGGACAAGAAGCACCTGGGCCGCGAGCCGATCTCGGCCCGCCTCATGGCCGACCTGTTCCTCACCGCCGGCGCCGACCGTCTCATGACCGTCGACCTGCACACCGCGCAGATCCAGGGCTTCTTCAACGGCCCCGTGGACCACCTGCTCGCGATGCCGATCCTGACGCGGCACGTCAAGAAGCGCTACGGCAAGAAGGACCTCGCGGTCGTCTCGCCCGATGCCGGCCGCATCAAGGTCGCCGAGCAGTGGGCCAACGCCCTCGGCGGCGCTCCGCTGGCGTTCATCCACAAGACCCGCGATCCGCGCAAGCCCAACGAGTCCAAGGCCAACCGCGTCGTCGGTGACGTCACGGGCCGGGTCTGCATCCTGGTCGACGACCTCATCGACACCGGCGGCACGATCGTCCAGGCCGCCGAGGCACTCATGGCCGACGGGGCCGAGGACGTCGTGATCGCCGCGACCCACGCCGTGTTCTCCGGACCGGCGGTTGACCGGCTCAAGAACTCGACGGCGTGCGAGGTCATCGTGACCAACACGCTCCCGATCGAGGACGAGAAGCGCTTCGACAAGCTCACGGTGCTCTCGATCGCCCCGTTGCTGGCCCAGGCCACCGCCGCGGTGTTCGAGGAGGGCTCGGTCACGAGCCTCTTCAAGTCCTGAGGTCCCGCGACCGCGTCAGCGCCTCCCGGCGGGTCTCACGACCCCGACGGCATCGTGCTGGCCGGCACGTCCGCTGACGGCACGTCGCTCGTCGTCACTCCCGGCACCGTCGTGGTGGGCAGGCGGGTGGCCGGTGCCGGGGTCACCGGCGCGGGTGTCGACGGCGTGCGCGCGAGCTTGATGACCTTCGCCCCGCCGGTCGTCGTGTCGCCGCTGATCGTGTTGAGGTCGAGGGTCTGGTTGTCCACGATGGACAGCCCCGAGAAGGTGCGGGCGTCGTAGAAGTACTCGCCGATCTTGTCGTAGGCGAAGATCTCGATCGTCACGCCGGTCTGCGCGCGCAGCGTCCCCCCGATCGTGAACGTGCCCGCGGCCGAGGCCGTCAGCTCCTGCTGGGTCACGCCCTTGGCGTCCTTGAGCCGGATGCTGACGTTGGGGATCGGGTTGCCGCTGGTGGCGTCCACGACCGTCCCGGTGAACGTCCCGGCCCGGGTCGAGAGGTCGACGTCGACGGACCGGGTCTGGCCGGCCTTGACCGCCGCGAGCTGAGCCGTGGTGCCGAAGTAGCCACCGGTGTCCGGCACGGTCAGGGTGTAGCTGCCGGCGGTGAGGCCACGCAGGGACAGCGCGCCGCCCTCGATCTTCTGCACCCAGTACTCGTGGGTCCGGTTGTTGACCGCGGTCACCGTGACGGCCTTGGTCGCCAGCCGGCCACCCAGGCGCAGGAAGCCGCGATAGGCGCTGGGCCTGGTCTTGAGGTTGAACGAGGCGCCCCGGAACGAGAGGGACGTGACGGCGCGGACGAGCTTGCTCGCCCCGACGCGGCGCTTCTTGCCGTCGTAGGCGTAGACGCGATAGTTGTCGAGCGGCAGCCCGCCGAGGGCGTACTTGCCCTGGCGGTCGGTCACGACCTCGTAGATCTGCCCGGTGTCGCTGATGGCCCGGACGAGCGACGCAGGCGCCTTCTTGCCGGCCGCCTTGATCGTGCCGTACAGCGCCCCGCCGATCCTGGCGGTGACGTTCTTGACGGCCCCGTCGGCGGTGACGTCGACCGGCACGTCGGGGATGCGGGCCCAGGAGTCGACGTCGTACGAGGGACGGCTGTCGACGAGCTGCAGGTGGTAGCGGCCTGCGCCGTCGGTCGCGACGTCGTAGATGCCCGAGGACTTCACCTTGACCTCGCGGAGGTAGGTCCAGCCGGTGTCGTCGGCGTCGGACCGGAACAGCCGGACCGTCATGGTCGAGGCGGCGACCGTCGTGGCCTTGTGCTTCTTGTCCGCGCGGGTCTTGCCGGTCACGTAGCCGTAGATGTGCGGCTCGTCATCGGCGGCCTGGGCGGGGCCCGACAGCCCGACCAGCGTGGCGACGAGCAGGAAGGCGGACAGGGCGGCCGCGAGCAGGCGCTGGCGAGACGGCATGGTGATTTTCTCCCTCGGACCCCAGACAGGAATGGCCCGGGAAGCGGGCACTATTTTACCGGTATCGGCGGGTCCGTGTCCGCCGGTTCGGGCAGATCGGCCGTGGTGTGACTCAACCGGGTTCCGGGCTGACGGATCCGCTCGTCGGTAGGATGGTCTCGTCAGGAGGAACCGCGCCGCCCGTGCGAGCGCTTCGAGGGTGGGGACGGCGTTGACGAGGGCTGCAGGAACACCATCACCCGTGCGTCGCGGGCTGCTCGTGATCGTCCCGGTCCTGATCTTCCTGGCCGTCTTCGGCGCGGCACGCCTCGCCGGGTCCGTCGACGCCGGCTCGTCGCAGGAGCGCAATCCGTTCGCCGCCCAGGGGCCGGCGACGTGGGCCCGATCAGCTGCGGCGACGGCCGCCGAGGCAGCGGCGGGACCGGACCGCGAGGTCCTCGAACGCATCGCGGGCGTGCCGACCGCGGTGTGGGTGACCCCCGAGGCCCACCCCACCGCCGAGGTCGCCGACTTCGTGATGAATGTCGTCGAGTCGGCCAGCCAGGCCGAGCGCACCCCCGTCCTCGTGGTCTACGGGATCACCGACCGCGACTGCGTTGGCGGTGAGTCCAGCGGGGGCCTCCCGGCCGATGAGTACGTCGACTGGGTCGGCAGGATCGCCGACGTGGCCGGCGACCGCGCCGCGGTGGTCCTCGAGCCCGATGCCCTCGCGACGGCGGCCGACTGCGACCAGCTCGAGGAGCGCACCCGGCTGCTCGGCGGCGCCGTCGACCGGCTGGTGGATGCCGGGCCGGCGGTCTACGTCGACGCCGGCCACTCGAGCTGGACCGAACCGTCCGACATGGCCGCCATGCTGAAGGCGGTCGGGGTCGAGCGCACGCGTGGCTTCTCCACCAACGTGTCGGGCTATGAGTCCGACGCCGACGAGACGACGTACGCCACCGAGGTCAGCAGGGCCGTCGGGGGAGCGCACTTCGTCATCGACACGGGACGCAACGGGGCCGGCTCCAACGGCGAGTGGTGCAACCCGACTGATCGGGCCCTGGGCCAGGAGCCGCACGCCGGCTCGGGTGGGATCCTGGACGCCTACCTGTGGATCAAGCCGCCGGGCGAGAGCGACGGCACGTGCGGAGGCGGCCCGGGCGCGGGCGAGTTCTGGACCGAGCGGGCCCTCGAGCTCGCGGCCAACGCCGGCTGGTGAGACGCGTCTCTCGGGTGGTCTGCTTTCTTTCAGCCTCGAATGACACTGGTTCCCCGATACGATCGTGGCCATGTCCTCAGGAGAAGAGAAGCTTGCGGTCATCATCGAAGATGATGCCGACGTCCGTCATCTGCTGAAGACCGTCCTGACCCAGAGCGGCTTTCAGACCATCATGACGACCAACGGTGCCGACGGGATCGACGCCGTCCGGACCCACCGTCCGATCCTCACGACGCTCGACGTGTCGATGCCCGGCATGGACGGCTTCGCCGCGGCCAAGCGGATCCGCGAGTTCAGCAACACCTACATCGTCATGCTGACGGCGCTGGCCGACGAGATCGACGTCGTCCAGGGTCTCGACTCCGGCGCCGACGACTACCTCCTCAAGCCGTTCCGTCCCCGGGAGCTGCGGGCCCGCATCGAGACCATGCTGCGCCGTCCGCGCGAGCGCACCGGCGCCGGGGGGACCGAGGAGCGGGGCACGGGTGTCGTCCCGCAGGCGGCCCCGGCCCCCACGGCACTCGTCGCCGCCGCCCCGGAGCCCGTCGTCCTGGCGCCCGCCCCCGTCCACGAGCCGCTCCACGAGCCCGTCCACCACGTGCCCCAGCAGCGCCCGGCCCCGGGGGTCGTCGAGGCTCCGCCGGCCCCGGCACCGGCCGTCGCCGCCACCGGGACGGCCTCGCCGAGCAGCGACGGGTGGCTCGAGCACCGCGGCCTGCGCCTCAACACCGGGACCCGGCTGACCCAGGTCGACGGCCGCGGCGTCGAGCTGACCCGCAGCGAGTTCGACCTGCTGGCGGCGCTCATGAGCACGGGCCGGCGCGTCCGCAGCAAGGCCGACCTGGTGCTGAGCCTGCGCGGCGAGAGCTATGTGACGACCTACTACGTCAACGATGCCGACAAGCGCGCCGTCGAGGTCCACATGGCCAACCTGCGCCGGAAGATCGGTGACTCCTCGTCCACCCCGCGCTTCATCGAGACGGTCCGCGGCGTCGGCTACCGGCTCGCCTCGGACCGCGACGCCGCCTGACGGATCAGTTGGCGTCGACGGGGATCTTGGCGGCCTTGGTCTCGCTGTCGGACGCGAAGATCGCGATCGGGACCCGCTGGCGGATCGTCTCCCGGTAGTACGTCCTCGAGCCGGCCGACCGCTGGATGTGGACCGTCGCCCGGAAGATCAGGTTGAGGCCGCGGGTGTCCATCGCCAGCGTCCCGATCTTCTGGTTGCGGAGCTCGAAGGCACCCTTCGGCGAGGTGATGATCATGCCGCGCTTGCTCGTGACGGGCTGCGGGTCGAACGTGACGCGGGACGCCGTGGCGTCGAGGTCGTAGGGCCGCTCGACGGCACCGGACTCGGTCGTCGTCTCGGACTCCACCCGGATGCGGTCGAGCCAGACCTTGCGTTTGGTCTTGAACGTGTCCCGGAGCTCCTGGTCGAGGTCGTAGGCCTGGAACGTGAAGGAGAAGAACTTGTTGCCCTTCGGGTACCAGAGGTTGGTCCGGGGCGTCGACTTGGTGGGCCAGATCGTGTAGACGAAGTCGACCCCGTCGACGTCGACGTGCGACTGGAACGTTCCGTCGCGAGTGAACTGCGAGCTGAAGGTCGGCGTCGGTGACGGTGTCGGTGTGGCGGGGGTCGAGGACTCCTTGGCGCCGAACTCGCTGAGGCTGCCACAGCCGCTCAGCAGCAGCGCCGCGAGCAGGGTCATCAGGACGGTCACCCGGAGGCGAGAGGGAGTGTGCACGGGGAGGCTCCTGGCGGGCGAGGACATGGATCGGACGGTGGGGGGAGTGGGGGCGGGGCTCATGCCTTGAACCCCTTGTAGCGCTTCAGCAGCTTGATCGCCATCCACGTGGTCTGGAGGATCGTGATGATGCCCAGGACGGTCCAGCCGCCGAGCAGCACGTCGGACTGCACGCGGGTGGAGAGCTGGGCCCAGATCGCCACCGCACCGGCCAGCACGATCGCGACGACGCCGAGGGGGAACAGGTGCGCGTGGCCGCCCCCGCCGCTCTCCGCCTTGGCCTGCAGGGCCCAGTTGTCGGTCTGCGAGCTGGAGGCGAACTTGGTCCAGGACCGGGCAAAGTGCCCCAGGCGTACCCACATGTAGAGCTCGGCCGGGACGAACAGGAGCGCGAAGAGATAGTCCCGCCGGTTGGCGTTGTGCATCGCGTGCGCCGTGCGCAGGTTCAGCAGCGTCGCCATGAGGGTCGGGACGAGCCACAAGGCCGCGAAGACGTAGGCGTGCAGCATCAGCGAGGTGATCAACAGGAAGAAGAAGATCAGCCGGGTGAAGCCGTTGGTGGCCATCGAGATGTTCTCGAACCAGCGCAGGCGCAGGTTGGGGTGCAGCGGCTGGCCCTTGGTGTCACCGCGCTGGCCGGGCCACATCAGGTCGATCGCGCCGGTGTTCCACTTGACCTGCTGGGCGTCGAGCGCACGCATCGAGGTCATGCCGCCGACGTTGGCGCGGGCCCGGGCGCTGATCTTGGTGAGGTAGCCGGCGCTCTTGATCTGCAGCGAGAGCAGGGAGTCCTCGATCTCGCTGTCGCGCACCCACGGATAGCGCTGGTGGGTCTGGACGACGACCTGACGCAGGGCCTCGGTCGAGAAGATCGAGAACTGCCCGCCCAGCACCGCCATGTTGCGGCCGCGCAGCAGGTTCTGCATGTTGAAGGCCGCGAACTGCGCGCGCTGGCCGGCGATGAGGAACTTGCCCATCACGGAGTCCAGGCCGCTGTCGTCGATGCTGTAGATCGCCGAGATGCCGCCGATCCGCTCGTCGTCCTGGATCTCCGTGACGAGGTACTCGATCGCGCGGGGGTCGGCCGTCGTGTCGCCGTCCACGCCCAGGAGGTAGTCCATCCCCTCGACGAGGGTGTAGCCGTAGTTGAGGGCACCGACCTTCTTGTCGGGGTTCTCGCCGATGTCGTGGACGAAGATCTCGGTCATCTGCTCGTCGCGACCCTCGCCGCGGGTGTGCAGCCCGGCGTAGTGGCTCGCGATCTCGACCGTCGCGTCCGACGTGTTGTTGACGATGACGTGGATAGCGTCCGGCAGGAGGGTCTGGGCGAGCAAGGAGTCGAGCACGCCGGCGATGGCATCCTCCTCGTTGTACGCGGGGATCACGCACCCGACCGTCGAGCGGTATGTCGGGAGTGCCTCGATGCCGGCCATGAAGTGGTCCGCGTAGCGGTCCATCCCGGGATCGACCGTGGACGTGCGATCGGCGTATCCGATGCCATCGTCGCTCACGTGCTGCTCCTTGCTGCCCAGGACTTCCGACGAGTCCTTGCAGACAGCCTGGCGGGCCCGGATCAGGCTTTGCGCAACGTCACCTCAAGATTGGCTCAGTTCTCGAGGACGCGGGCCCGATCGAGGTCGGCGGTCGCGTCGGCCAGGAGCCCCTCGAACGTCGTGGCGACCGCGACGGACCCGGTCGTGCCGAACCGGGCGTCGGTGCGGATCTCCATCTGGTCGCCGAGGGTGGCGTCGACCAGCCCGGTGCGGATCGCGGCCACGACCGTCGCCGCCGCGTCCGTCGTCGAGGACACGGTCAGGACCCCGAAGCGACCCGCGCCGAGATAGCCGATCAGGGCCGAAGCGGGGACGTGGGACCGCAGCAGCTGCGTGAAGTGGATCAGGGCCCCGTCACCGGCCTCGCGGCCGAAGGCCGAGTTGAGCTCGTCGAGGTCGCTGATCTCCGCCAGGACCAGCGCGACGTGGCGGCCCATCATGTCCGCGCGGTCGATGCGGTCGCGGGCGTCCTCGCGGAACGAGTCGGCCGCCAGGACCGGCAGGTCCGACTGGCGGCGGGCCTCGGCGCCCATCGACCACCAGTTGCCGGTGCGCTCGACGCGCATCGCCGTGAGGCAGATCGCGGCGACGACGAACAGGGCCGTGAACGCCGGGATCGTGCTCGCGAGGGAGGGGCCCGCGGCGTCATCGGTACCGGCGGTGAACAGCGCCGCCGCGGCGACGAACCAGCCGCCGACGACGAACAGGGCCAGCTGCAGGATGCGGCAGTTGAGGTTGCGCCGCATGGGCCCGCGCATCAGCTCGATCGCGCACAGCCAGGCGAAGCCGCCCGTCACGCCCAGTCGGACGGCCGAGGCCAGGGCGAGGTCAGGAGCCGTCCCGCCGAGGACCGCGGGGACGGCCGCCGCCAGCGCCGCCGCCAGGACCAGGAGGATCAGCGACCGGGACCGGCCGTCGAGCAGCCGGCACCCCGACCACAGGGCGCCGACGGCGAAGACCGAGGACGTGTCGATCGTGGCGAGGACGACGGGCGGGGTCGCGTCGTCGATCCCGTAGATCGCGGCCAGACCCGTCATGCACAGGGCGCCGGCGAAGGCAGCGACCCAGGCCCGGTTGGACTCGTCGTTGTGCCGCAGGGCGGCGGTCGTCGTGAACACGATCGTCACGATGCCGACCGCGAGCGCGCACGCGGCGAGGAGGGTGGGGAGGTCAGGATCCATGGGCGCGGGCTTCCTGGGTCGGGACGGCTGGGCGGCGGGGTGCGGGCGGGCGGCCCTTGGGCAGCGAGACGAGAACCTCGGTGCCGTGGTCCGGCTGGCTGGCCACCTCGATCGTGCCGCCATGCAGGACGACGATCTCCCGCGAGATGCTGAGGCCCAGCCCGGTGCCGTGCGTCGTCGACCCGCGGACCGACTCGGCGCGGTAGAACCGTTCGAACAGCCCCTGCTGCTCCTCCATCGTCATGCCGCGTCCGGTGTCCGTGACCCGGATCTCGACGTTCTCGGACCCGCTGGGCCGGACGACGTCGTGGACCGAGACCGTGATGCGGCCGCCGACGCGGTTGTACTTGATCGCGTTGGAGAGCAGGTTGTCGACGACCTGACGCAGGCGGAACGCGTCGGCCGGGGCGTGGACGGGGTGCTGGTCGGCCTCGAGGGTGATCGGGATGAGCCGCTCCGAGGCGATGATGCGCTGGGCGTCGATCGACTCCGCGACGAGCATCGAGATGTCGCAGTCCTCGACGACGACCCGGATCGAGTTCTCCGGGCTGGTGGACCGGGCGGCGAGGAGATCGGTCACGAGGGAGTTGAGCCGCTGGGTGTTGGCCAGGGCGATGTCGAGCATCGCCCGCGCCTCGTCGGGGAGGTCGTCGACCTCGAGCGCCAGGTCGACGTACCCCAGGACCGAGCTCAGGGGCGTCCGGAGCTCGTGGGACATCGAGGTGACGAGGTCGTCCCGGTCGGCGATGGCCCGGAACTCCGCCGACACGTCGCGCAGGACCAGGACGACCCGGTCGGCGCCCTCGGTCTCGTCGTGCAGCAGCCGGGCGCTGACGCTGATCGTGAACCGGGTGCCGGTGCGGTGCCCGATGACGTACGTCTCGTGGTCGACCGTCTCCCCGGCCAGGGTCCGGAGGTGGGGGAGCTCGTGGGCGGGGACCGGGGTGACCTTGTCCGCCCGGTAGAGCGGGAACCGGCTCCAGGGGGTGTCCTCCGGCAGGCCCAGCTGGGCCAGCAGCGATCGGGTCGCCCGGTTGGCCGTCGTGGTGCTGCCGTCCAGGTCGAGGCCGATGACGGCGAACTCGACGGCGTCGAACGCCTCGCGGACCGTCGCCTCCTGGATGCGGGCGCGGTGGAGCGCCTTCTCCAGCATCGACGTCTGGCGGCGCAGCAGGACGCGCTGGGACGCGACGCGCCGGGACGTCAGGCCGACGACGCCACTGACGAAGGCCAGGGCGACGGTCAGGCTCGCCGCCGCGATGGGGCTCGCGGCCGGGGTGTTCTGCGCCAGGCCGATCCCGATGTGGGCCAGGCTCACCTGTCCCCACAGGAGCGCGGCGGCGTACAACGGGCCGAGCAGGCCACCGACCGGGCCGAGCGAGGTCGCGAGCCAGATGACCGGGAAGATCAGCAGGATCTCGAAGCCGCTCTCGGGGGCGGCAAGGCGCAGCACCACGATCGCGGTGATGTCGAGCAGCGGGATGACGGCCTGCCACGGGATCGGGAACCGGAGCCAGGGGATGACCGCCGCCGCGATCGTCGACCACGCGACGATCGTGAGCCCCAGGAAGAACGGCGGACTGTCGTCGAAGTTGCGCGGGGACAGGGCGACCGTGATGCACACGACGAGCCCCACGGCGCCGGCGAGCAGGGCCTGCGAACGGAAGACGCTGTCGCCGTAGCTGGTCGCGGTGCGCTCGGGCTCGCGCGGGCGGAACCGGGACGCCCTCATGGCGGGCAGCGTATCCCAGCGCACGGATTTCTCGCCGGGGAACCGCTGCGATAGACTCGGGCAGTTGCCTCGGCGAGGGTCCGTACGGACCGTGATCGACAGGGCGCTCCACAGGAGTGCTGTGTCGAGCGCCTCCGAGCCGGGCGACTCCAGCCTTTCGACGTTCGTCACCCTTCCCTCAGGAGATATCCCATGGCCGAGATCAAGATCGCCGCCGAGTCGCGCACCGAGTTCGGCAAGGGCGCCGCCCGCCGCATCCGTCGCGACAACAAGGTGCCCGCCGTCCTCTACGGCCACGGCACGGACCCCGTCCACGTGGCGCTCCCGGGTCACCAGCTCATGCTGGCCCTCAAGAACTCCAACGCCCTGCTGACGATCGACCTCGGGTCGGACCAGCACCTGGTGATCCCCAAGCAGGTCCAGCGCGACCCGCTGAAGGGCTTCATCGAGCACGCTGACCTCCTGATCGTCCGCAAGGGCGAGAAGGTCGTCGTCGACGTCCGCATCAACGTCATCGGCGACGCCATCAGCGGCAACCTCGTGATCCTCGAGAACGCGTCGGTGTCCATCGAGGCCGAGGCGACCCACATCCCCGAGTCGTTCGAGGTCTCGATCGAGGGCCTCGACGCGGGTGCGCAGATCCTCGCGAAGGACATCGAGCTGCCCAAGGGCGCGTCGCTCGCGGTCGACGAGGACCTCCTGATCGTCAACGTCACCGGTGCGCCGACCGAGGCCCAGGTCGAGGCCGAGCTCGCCGAGGCCGAGGCCGAGGCCGGCATCGAGCACGACGCGACCGACGCCGAAGAGGCCGAGGCTGCCGCCGAGGGTGAGGGCGCGGAGAGCACCGAGTCGGAGTGACCTGGTTGATCGTCGGGCTCGGCAACCCGGGCCCGACGTACTCCAGCACGCGGCACAACGTCGGCTACCTCGTGACCGACGTGCTCGCCGCCCGGATGGGCGGATCGTTCAAGAAGCACAAGTCCGGCCGTGCCGACGTCGTCGAGGGACGGCTCGTCGGTGAGCACGTCGTGCTCGGGCGCGCGCGGGCGTACATGAACGAGAGCGGTGGACCGGTCTCGACGCTCGCGAAGTTCTACGGCGTCGAGCCCGATCACGTCGTCGTGATCCATGACGAGCTCGACATCGACTTCGGCATGCTGCGGATCAAGCGGGGCGGCGGCGACAACGGCCACAACGGGCTGAAGTCCGTCCGCCAGTCGCTCGACACCGGCGACTACTTCCGGGTCCGCGTCGGCATCGGTCGCCCGCCGGGCCGCCAGGACGTGCACGACTTCGTGCTCAAGCCCTACAGCTCGACCGAGCGCAAGGACCTCGCGACGTACGTCGAGGAGGCCGCCGACGCGGTGGAGAGCCTCATCACGGTGGGACTGGATCAGACCCAGAGCGCGTTCAACCGGTAGATGGAATCTACGAGGAAGAGCCCCGCATGACCTTGACCCGACTGGCGGCCCTGGTCGACCGCGAGCCCACGCTCGCCTCGGTCCTGGCCGATCGCGCCGCGGGCCTCGACACCCTGGATCTCCAGGCACCCGAGCCGCTGCGACCCTTCGTGGCGCACGCGCTCGCGCAGCAGTCGACGGTCCTCGCGGTCACGGCCACCGCGCGTGAGGCCGAGGACCTGACGACGCAGCTCGGCGAGCTGCTCGGCCCCGACGCCGTGGCGCACTTCCCGGCGTGGGAGACCCTGCCGCACGAGCGCCTGTCACCGCGATCCGACACTGTCGGGCGGCGGCTCGCGGTGCTGCGCCGGCTCGTGCACCCGACCGTCGACCCCGACTCCGACACCGCGACCGGCGCGCTGCGGGTCATCGTCGCCCCGGTGCGCTCGATCCTGCAGCCGCAGGTCAAGGGCCTGGCCGACCTGAAGCCTGTCGAGCTGCACAAGGGCGACGACGCCCCGCTCGACCAGGTCGTGCGGGACCTCGCCGGTGCGGCGTACTCCCGGGTCGACCTCGTGGAGCGTCGCGGCGAGTTCGCGGTCCGCGGCGGCATCATCGACGTCTTCCCGCCGACCGAGGAGCACCCGCTCCGCATCGAGTTCTTCGGCGACGAGGTCGAGGAGATCCGGCGTTTCGCGGTCGCCGACCAGCGCACGCTCGAGGAGATCACGCACGTGTGGGCGCCGCCGTGCCGCGAGCTGCTCCTGACCGACGACGTCCGGGCCAGGGCCGCCGAGCTCGCCGTGAAGCACCCGTCGCTGGCCGAGATCTTCAGCAAGCTCGCCGACGGCCACGCGGTCGAGGGCATGGAGTCGCTGACGCCGGTCCTGACCGACGAGATGGAGGGCTTCGTCAACCTCCTGCCCTCCCGGTCCGCGATCGTCCTGATGGATCCCGAACGGATCCGCTCCCGTGCCGAGGACCTCGTCGCGACCAGCGAGGAGTTCCTGCAGGCGTCGTGGGCCGCGGCCGCCACCGGGGGAGAGGCGCCGATCGACCTCGGCTCCGCGGCGTTCCGCACGCTGGAGGACGTACGCCTGGAGACCCTCGCGCTCGGGCACACGTGGTTCACCCAGTCCCCGTTCGGCCTCGACCTCGACGAGCGGACCCGCGCGATCGAGGTCGAGCCCGCCGCCGCCTACCGCGGTGACACGACCGCCGCCCTGGCCGACATCCAGGCCTGGGTCGCCGCCGACATGCGGGTCGTGTTCGTCGCCCCCGGGCACGGCCAGGCGCAGCGCACCGTCGAGTGGCTGACCGACGCCGGCGTCGCGGCGGCCTTCGACGACGAGGTCACGGCTCCGTCCGCCCGGGTCGTCCAGGTCAGCTGCGCAGAGCTCGACCACGGCTTCGTGTCCAAGCCGATGGGGCTGGCCGTCCTGACGTACGACGACCTGGTCGGCCAGCGGACCGCCGATCGCACCGAGCGCAAGATGCCGGCCCGCCGGCGCAAGCAGGTCGACCCGCTCGAGCTCAAGACCGGCGACTTCGTGGTGCACGAGCAGCACGGCGTGGGCCGCTACATCGAGCTCATGCAGCGGGTCGTGCAGGGCGCGGCGCGCGAGTACCTCGTGGTCGAGTACGCCCCGTCGAAGCGCGGCCAACCCGCCGACCGGCTGTTCGTCCCGATGGACCAGCTCGACCAGATCAGCCGCTACGTCGGCGGCGAGTCGCCGTCCCTGGACAAGCTGGGCGGCGCCGACTGGACCAGCCGCAAGAACAAGGCTCGCAAGGCGGTCCGCCAGATCGCCGGCGAGCTGATCAAGCTCTACGCGGCGCGGCAGGCGACCAAGGGGCACGCGTTCGGGCCCGACACCCCGTGGCAGGCCGAGCTTGAGGACGCGTTCGCGTTCGTCGAGACGCCCGACCAGATGGTGACGATCGACGAGGTCAAGCGCGACATGGAGCGGACCGTCCCGATGGACCGGCTGGTCTGCGGCGACGTCGGCTACGGCAAGACCGAGATCGCGGTGCGCGCGGCGTTCAAGGCGATCCAGGACGGCAAGCAGGTCATCCTGCTGGTCCCGACGACGCTGCTGGTGCAGCAGCACTACGCGACGTTCGCGGAGCGGTTCGGCCAGTTCCCGGTCACGATGAAGCCGCTGTCGCGGTTCCAGACCGAGAAGGAGTCGAAGGAGACCCTCGCGGG
>NZ_JAOPXQ010000167.1 GCF_025965075.1 Aeromicrobium sp. | reverse complement strand
TCGCGGACTTCGAGGCGTACTGGACGCAGAACGGCTGGGGCGAGCGCGGGCCGATCAAGACCGAGTCGCGGATCGACGTGCCCCGCGACGGGGCCACGATCGGCGCCGGGACCGTGACGGTCGCCGGCGTCGCGTGGGCGCAGCACGTGGGCGTCACGGGCGTCGAGTTCCGGGTCGACGGTGGCCCGTGGCGCACGGCGACCCTCGCCGCGGCTCCTACCGTGGACACCTGGGTCCAGTGGTCGGGGGAGTGGGACGCCGAGGAGGGCGACCACACGATCGAGGCGCGGGCGACCGATGCCGACGGTGACCCGCAGACCGCCGAGACCGCCGGCGTGCTGCCCGACGGGGCGACGGGCTATCCGCGGATCGACGTGACGGTCGGCTGACCTACCAGCGCGCGGTGTCCTTGGGGAGCGCCTTGCTGATGGGGCGGATGACGTAGACGACGCCACCGCTGCCGCGGAGCCAGGCCTTCTCGAACTGCGCCCGGGAGTAGACCCGGCGGACCGTCGAGCTCTTCGAGGCGGCCGGGTCGTTGGCGATGACCTTGCCGGTCGAGCTGAACCCGCGGACCACGAGCAGGTGGCCCGGCGTCGAGGAGATCGGCGCCCCGGTCAGCTCGCCCTTGCCGAAGGCGACCGACGCGACGAGCGGGATGCCGGCCTTGATGAACGCCTCGGCGTCCCGCAGCGAGTCGAGCCGGGTCACGAACGTGTCGAGCGAGTAGCCCGCGGCGTACGCGGTGTTGAACGGCCAGTTGCCGGTGCCGTCGTAGCGGTGGTCGAAGGTGTAGCGCGCCGCGTGGTCGACCCACGACTCGGCGTACTTGGACCACGAGTAGTCGGCCTTCGTGGGGCCCTTGCCGTAGTAGCGCAGCACCATCGAGGTCGAGGTCGGCGAGCACCAGGCCTCGCCGCCACCGCCCCACTGGGCGTACTCGCCCTTGTGGATCATCTGCGACGACATCGGCACCGCGAGGTCCTTCGTCGCCGTCATGGTGGTGGCGCTGGTGGCGCTGGCCGCGCGGGTCACGTACGACGACGCGATGCCGTTGACGGCGTGCAGCGTCGGGCTCGTCGCGGCGCCCTTGGGCTTGAACAGCATGACCCGGACCTGCCACTGGTCGAAGGACTTGCCGGCGTTGGCGACCAGGGTGTCGGTCGAGAGCTTGGCCAGGTCGTCGGTCTGCGCGGGGTACGACGTGCGCTGGATGCTCGACGAGCCCTTGGCCCAGCGTCCGACGGTGTCCCAGCTGCCGACCGTCGAGCCGCTGCGGACCCGCACGTCGATCCGGGCCCACGTGCCGCCCGGGGTGTCGATGCTCCACGACGGGATGAGGCTCTTGGCGGCGAAGCCGGTCTTCTGCCACGGGCTGCGCCAGTAGCCGCGGTCGAACGACTTCGCGCCTCCCGACACGCGCGGGTCGTCGAACTTCTCCACGACGGTGCCGGCGCCGAGCGCCACCCGGCCGCTGCCGGCCTTCAGCCCGTAGGAGTCGCCCTTGGCGAAGTCGGTGGTCTCGGTCCAGCGCGCGAACGCGGCGGGGTCGGACGCGGCGCTGGCCGGGACGGCCGGCAGGGCGGCGGCAAGCAGTGCGGTGGCGGCGAGCAGGGGAAGGGAACGGCGCATCGACCCATGGTAGGTGACGGATGGGACTCATGGGGCTGCTGTGACGAACGGGCCTCGTCCGTACGAGGGCGCCGGGTGTCGACGAGCCGATAGGGTTGGGCCCGTGGCATTTCACCTCTACGACACCGCGTCCCGGCAGATCCGTGAGCTCGTCCCGGTCCGTCCCGGGCAGGTCTCGATCTACCACTGCGGGCTGACGGTGCAGGGGCCGCCGCACATCGGCCACATCCGCAAGGAGGTCGTGTTCGACGTCCTGCGTCGCTGGCTCGAGCGCTCGGGCCTGGACGTCACGATCGTCGCCAACGTGACCGACATCGACGACAAGATCCTCGCCAAGGGCCTCGAGCAGGATCGGCCGTGGTTCGCGGTGGCCTACGAGAACGAGCGGGCGCTGCACGCGGCGTACGAGGTGCTCGGCTGCACCCCGCCGACGTACGAGCCCCGCGCCACCGGCGTCGTGCCCGAGATGATCACGATGATGCAGACCCTGATCGACAACGGGCACGCCTATGCGGCGACGGACGGGTCGGGTGACGTGTACTTCGACGTCCGGTCGTGGCCGTCCTACGGCGAGCTGTCCAACCAGAAGGTCGACGACATGCTGCCGGCCGAGGACGCCCCGCCGGAGGGCAAGCGGGACGCCCGCGACTTCGCCCTGTGGAAGGGACGCAAGGAGGGTGACCCGGAGTCCGCCTCCTGGCCGACCCCGTGGGGGCCCGGCCGTCCCGGCTGGCACCTCGAGTGCTCTGCGATGGCGGCGAAGTACCTCGGCGAGGAGTTCGACATCCACGGCGGTGGGCTCGACCTGCGCTTCCCGCACCACGAGAACGAGCTGGCCCAGTCGCGGGCCGCGGGGCAGCGGTTCGCCCGGTTCTGGATGCACAACGCGATGCTCAACCTGTCCGGCGCGAAGATGTCGAAGTCGGTCGGGAACACCCTGATGGTCAGCGAGGTCGTCAAGCGCGTGCGCCCGATCGACCTGCGCTACTACCTCGCGGCGTCGCACTATCGCTCGATCGTGGAGTTCTCCGAGGAGTCGCTGGCCGAGGCCGCGACGGCGTTCCAGCGGATCGAGGGATTCGTCCGCCGGGCGGCCCGCATCACGGGCCCCGGTGACCTCGGCGGCGTGCCCGATGCGTTCGCCGCGGCGATGGACGACGACCTCTCCGTCCCGGCCGCGCTGGCGGTCCTGCAGGGGCGCGTGTCGGAGGGCAACTCGCTGCTCGCGGGCGGCGGATCGGCCGACCTGGCCACGGCGCTGGCGGACGTACGCTCGATGCTCGACGTGCTCGGTTTGGACCCACTGTCCCCGACGTGGGATCGTGGGGGTGACGATGCGGCCTATGCGCAGGTGATCGACTCCCTCGTCGAGGGAATGCTCGAGCAGCGCCAGGAGGCACGCGCCACCAAGGACTTCGCCACGGCGGACCGGGTGCGCGACCAGCTCACAGCGGCCGGCATCGAGATCGAGGACACGCCGCAGGGTGCGCGCTGGTCCGTGAAGGGTAGCTAGGACCATGCCAGGCAACAGCAAGCGCAAGGGCGCCATCAAGAAGACCGGCAAGGGCAACCCCACCGCCGGCTCGGGTGGACGCCGTCGTCAGGGCCTCGAGGGCAAGGGGCCGACGCCGCGCGCGGAGGACCGCCCCAACCACAAGATCTACAAGATGAAGAACGCCGGCGCCAAGCGCGATGCGGCCCGCCCCAAGCGCAAGGTCGGCGACGCCGCCGAGTGGGTCGCCGGGCGCAACTCCGTGCTGGAGCTGCTCAAGGCGACCGTCCCGGTGCACGCGCTGTACGTCGCCGAGGGCACCGACCGCGACGAGAAGATCCGCGAGATCTTCAAGCTCGCCGCCGAGCAGCACGTCAGCCTGCTCGAGATCGGTCGCCTCGAGCTCGACAAGCTCACCGGTGGAGCCGTCCACCAGGGCATCGCCGCGAAGCTCAACGCGTACGAGTACGCCTCGCCCGACGAGCTGATGGCGCTGGCGGCCGAGCGTGACGAGCCCGCCCTGATCCTGGTCCTCGACGGCATCACGGATCCGCGCAACCTCGGCGCGATCATCCGCTCGGCCTCGGGCTTCGGCGCGCACGGCGTCGTGATCCCGGAGCGTCGGGCCGCGCAGATCACCGCAGCGGCGTGGAAGACCTCCGCCGGTGCGGCGGCCCGGGTGCCGGTCGCGCGGGTCACCAACATCACCCGCACGCTGAAGGAGTTCCAGGAGGATGGCTGCATGGTCATCGGCCTGGCTGCCGACGGGACGGTCGACGTCGCCGAGTCGCAGATGATCGACGGCCCGCTGGTCGTCGTGATCGGCAGCGAGGGCAAGGGCTTGTCCCGCCTGGTCGGCGAGACGTGCGACGAGATCGTCTCGATCCCGATGAGCACCGGCCTCGAGAGCCTCAACGCGGGCGTCGCGGCGGGCATCGCGCTCTACGCGATCTCCCAGCACCGAGGCTGACCTCATCGGCGTTCGAATGTCCGGGGCTGTGGATCCTCCACCGCCCCGGGATTCAGCGCGCCCGTCGGGTCAGCCCAGGACCGTGTCGAGGTACGGATTGCTGAACGTCCTCGCCGGGTCGAGCTCGTCGCGGATCGCGACGAAGGCGTCGAAGCGGGAGTACGCCCGCGAGAAGTAGTCGGCCCCGAGGGTGTGGATCTTGCCCCAGTGGGGGCGTCCCTCGTGCGCCGTGAAGATGTCCTGGGTGGCGGCGAAGTACGCCGCGTAGTCGCTGCGCCAGTACTGGTGCACCGCGACGTAGCAGTTGTCCCGCTCGTGGCCGGTCGACAGCCAGACGTCGTCGGCGGCGGCGAAGCGCACCTCGATCGGGAACGAGATGTTCTCGTGCCCCGCGCCGAACCACGCCGCGAGCTCGGCCAGGACGTGGGGCAGCGCCGCGCGGGGCATCGCGAACTCGGACTCCCGGAACCGCACGGTGCGCGGCGAGACGAACACGTTGTAGGAGTCGTCGACGTACTCGCGGGCGCTCAGCGCCGACCCGGCGATCGAGTTGACCCGGGGGATCCACGAGCGGCGGCGGGCGACGACCCGGTTGATCCCCTCGAACGCGGTGTTGCTGAGGAACTCGTCATCCAGCCAGTGCCGGAACCGGCCGACCGGACGGCGTGCGGTGCCCTCGGGGACCCGGTTGTTGCGCTTGACCGCGGTCTTCTCGGTGTGCGGGAACCAGTAGAACTCGAAGTGATCGTTGCCGTCGACGAGCTCGTCGACCCGGCCCAGCACCTCGGGCAGGGCCATGGGCTCCTCGCGGGCGTGCAGCAGGAACGCCGGCACGCACTGCAGGGTCACCTCGGTGACGATGCCGAGCGCCCCGAGGGTCACGCGGGACGCGCCGAACCACTCGTGCTGCTCGTCGATCTCCAGCACGTCGCCCGTGGCGGTCACGAGCTGGACGCCCACGACCGACGTCGAGATGCCGAACAGGCGGCCGCCCGTGCCGTGGGTGCCGGTCGACACCGCGCCGGCGACCGATTGCGGGTCGATGTCACCCAGATTGGCCAGGGCGAGGCCGCGGGCCTTGAGCTGGGGGTTCAGGTCGTGCAGCGAGATCCCGGCCTGGACCCGGACCCGGCCCTGCGCGGTGTCGGTCGCGAGGACCCGGGACATCCGGTCCAGCTTGAGCAGGACGCCGTCGGTGGCCCCGATCGCGGTGAAGGAGTGGCTCGCGCCGACGGCCTTGACCGTCAACCCCGCCGCGGCGGCCTCCCGGACGATCGACACGACCTCGGCGGTCGACGCGGGGTGCGCGATGCGTACGGGATGCGCCTCGGCGCTGCGACCCCAGTTCTGCCAGCGGGCCGCCGGCTGGTGGCTGCTCATCCGAAGTTCATGCCCTCTCCGCGATAGGTCGGGACGATCTCGGTCGTGCCGTCGGCGGCGACGATC
>NZ_JAOPXQ010000160.1 GCF_025965075.1 Aeromicrobium sp. | reverse complement strand
AGCGCCGGGCGCGAGGACGGGGTGTGCGCCGGCATCCGGTTCACCTCGCCGCGGTCGCTGATGGCCGAGCTGCTCGGCACCCGGCACGAGGACCCGTGGGACCCGGACCGGCTGGTCTGGCCGCTGCTCGAGGTCATCGACGCCTCGCTGGGCGAGCCGTGGTGCCGGGCGCTGGGGCGGCACCTGGGCGAGGATCACGTCGGCGTCGAGCGGGAGCTGCGGCGCAACCGTCGCTACGGCGTGGCGCGGCGGGTCGCCGGGCTCCTCGGCTCGTACGCCTCGCAGCGCCCGGCGATGCTGGCCCAGTGGGCGGCGGGGGTCGACGGTGAGCTGGACGAGGACGTGCGGTGGCAGGCCGAGCTCTATCGGCGGCTCGTCGCCCGGATCGTGGCGCCCACGCCCGACGTGCGGCTCGCCGACACCGTCGAGCGACTCCGGGACGAGCCCGCGTCGTTCGACCTGCCGGACCGGGTCTCCTTCCTCGGGCACACCCGCCTCGCCACGTCGGACGTCATGCTGCTCGACGCGCTGGGGCAGCACCGGGACGTGCACCTGTGGCTGCCGCACCCGTCTCCGGCGCTGTGGGACGCGCTGGCCCCGCGCGCCGCGGCCGGGCCGGTCCGCCGCAGCGACGATCCCGCCCCCGTCGACGCCCCCAACCCGCTGCTGATCTCGCTGGGCCGCGACTCCCGCGAGCTGCAGCGCACCCTCCACCTCGCCGGCGAGGTCCACGACGAGCACCTCCCGGCCGGCGACCCGCGGCCCGACACCCTGCTCGGCTGGCTCCAGCACGACCTGGTCACCGACGGCGGCGCGGGCGGAAGTGCGGACGGTCGGACGTACGACGAGCGGGACCGCAGCATCCAGGTCCACGCCTGCCACGGCCGGGCCCGCCAGGTCGACGTGCTGCGGGAGGTCCTGGTCGGCCTGCTGGAGGACGATCCCACCCTCGAGCCGCGGGACATCCTCGTGATGTGCCCCGACATCGAGACGTACGCCCCGCTGATCCACGCGGCATTCGGGCTCAGCGGCGTCGTGGCGGACGGGCACCCGGCGCACCAGCTGCGGGTACGTCTGGCGGACCGCGGCTCGGCCAGCACCAACCCGTTGCTGCAGGTTGCGACGACGCTGCTGACCCTCGCCGAGAGCGGCCGGATGACCGCCACCGAGGTGCTGGACCTGGTCGCGATGGCGCCCGTGCGGCAGCGGTTCGGCCTGTCCGACGACGACCTGGAGAAGATCGCCCGCTGGGTGGACCGCTCCGGTGTCCGCTGGGGGCTCGACGCGGTGCACCGCGAGCCGTTCGGGCTGGGCGACCTGGTGCCCAACACGTGGGAGTTCGGCCTCGACCGGGTGCTGATGGGCGCCGCGGTCGCCGAGCAGCGCGGCCGCTGGATCGAGGCGGTCCTGCCGCTCGACGACGTCAGCAGCGGCGACATCGACCTGGCCGGCCGGCTCGCCGAGCTGGTGCACCGGCTGCGGGACACGATCGACGCGATGGTGCTGGAGCACCCGGTGTCGGAGTGGGTCGAGATCCTCCGCGCCGGGGTCCTGGGCCTGGCGTCGGTCCCGTGGCGCGACGACTGGCAGGTCGACCAGCTCGAGCGCGAGCTGGCCCGGCTCGACGACGCCGCGCAGGGCACCGGCACGCCGCTGCGGCTCGCCGAGGTCGCGACGCTGCTGGGTGACCGGCTCGGCTCCCGGCCGACCCGGTCCAGCTTCCGCACCGGCACCCTGACGGTCTGCACCATGGTGCCGATGCGGTCCGTGCCGCACCGGGTGATCTGCATGCTGGGGCTGGACGACGGGGAGTTCCCCAGGGTCGGCGCGGTGCACGGCGACGACGTCCTGGCCCGCGACCCGATGACGGGGGAGCGGGACGTCCGCAGCGAGGACCGGCAGCTGTTCCTCGACGCGATCATGGCCGCCACCGAGACCCTCGTGCTGACCTACACCGGCGCCGACGAACGGACCGGCCAGTCCCGCCCGCCCGCCGTCCCGCTCGGCGAGCTGATCGACCAGGTCGGCCGGACGGCCCGGGGTGCCGACGTCGTCACCCACCACCCGCTGCAACCGTTCGACCGGCGCAACGTCGTGCCGGGCGCGCTGATCCCCGGCCAGCCGTTCACCTTCGACCCCGCGGCCCTCGCCGGCGCGCGGGCGACCGCCGGCCCGGTCGCGGTGGCGGAGCCGCGATTCCTGGACGGACCGCTCGACCCGGTCACCGAGGACGAGGTGTCGCTGCCGGACCTCGTCGCGTTCCTGGCCCACCCGGTCAAGGCGTTCCTGCGCCAGCGGCTCGACGTCTCGGTGCTGAGCGAGGACGATCCCGTCGCCGACGGCGTCCCGATCGAGCTCGGCAACCTCGACAAGTGGGGCGTCGGTGACCGCATCCTGCGCGACGCGCTGGCCGGCGCCGACCCGGGCGAGGCCGTGCAGGCCGAATACCGTCGCGGGCTCGTCCCACCCGGCCAGCTCGGCCGCCGCCTGCTCGACGAGGTCACCGCCGCGGTCACCCCGCTGGTCCTCAACACCGCCGGCCTGCGCCACGGCCGGTCCCGCGCGGTCGACGTCGACATCGTGCTGCCGGACGGCCGCCGCCTGGTCGGCAGCGTCGACGACGTCCACCAGGAGCGGCTGGTCACGGTGACCTACTCCTCGCTGGCCGCCAAGCACCGCCTCCGGTCCTGGCTCGAGCTGCTCGCGCTGACCGCCGCCCACCCCGGCACCGCGTGGGAGGCGCACGCGATCGGCAAGCACAAGTCCGGCGGCACCCACGCCTTCGTCCGCCCGGTCGGCGACGCCGCGCCCGGCCTGCTCGGCGACCTGGTCGCGCTGCGCGACGCCGGGCTGCGCGAGCCGCTCCCGCTGCCGCTCAAGACCTCGCTGGCGTACGCCGAGACCAGCGCCCGGCAGCCCCACGCCAACGCGGTCGAGGCGGCGCGCAAGGCGTGGGACCCGGCCCAGCTGCCGACGTTCACGATCCCCGGTGAGCGCGACGACGCCCACCACGTCGTGGTGTGGGGCCAGGACGCCCCGCTGGAGGACCTGGTCGGTGAGGACGGCCGGTTCGCGGCGCTCGCGCACCGGTTGTGGGACCCGCTGCTCGCCGCCGGCGAGGTGGGACCGCTGTGAGGCCGTTCAGCATCCGCGACCCGCTGCCCACTGGCACGACGCTGCTCGAGGCCAGCGCCGGCACCGGCAAGACCTGGACCGTCGGCGCGCTCGTGACCCGCTACGTCGCCGAGGGGCACGCGACCCTCGACGAGCTGCTCATCATCACGTTCGGGCGGGCCGCCAGCCGCGAGCTGCGCGAACGCGTCCGCGAGCAGCTGGTCCAGGCCGAGCAGGCCCTCGCGGACCCGGCGGCCGCCGCCGCCCACGACAACGAGCTGATCCGGCTGCTCGCCGAGGGCGACCCGGCGACGGTCGAGCGGCGGCGGGTACGCCTGCGGGTCGCGCTGGCCGACTTCGACGGCGCGACGATCGCCACGACCCACCAGTTCTGCCAGATCGTGCTCCGCAGCCTCGGCACCGCGGGGGACGCGGACGCCGGCGCCGAGCTGGTCGAGAGCCTCGACGACGTGCTGGTCGAGGTCGTCGACGACCTCTTCCTCGCCCGCTACCGGCACACCCCCCGGGTCCCGTTCAGCCGGGACCAGGCGCTGGACCTGGCCCGTCGCGCGGTCGGCGACCCGCAGGCCCGGATCATCCCGGACGAGCCGGACCCGGACAGCGTGGCGTGGCACCGGGCGGCGTTCGCCCGGGACGCCCGCGACGAGCTGGACCGGCGCAAGCGGACCCTCGGCCTGCTGAGCTATGACGACCTGCTGAGCCGGCTCGCCACGGCGCTGGAGGGCGACGACGCCCCGGCCCGTGACCAGATGCGCCGCCGCTGGAAGGTCGTGCTGGTCGACGAGTTCCAGGACACCGACCCCGTGCAGTGGGACGTGCTGGACCGGGCCTTCTCCGGCGTCGCGACGATGATCCTGATCGGCGACCCCAAGCAGGCGATCTATGCCTTCCGCGGCGGTGACGTCGTGACCTACCTGGCGGCGGGCGAGACCGCCCCGACCCAAGCCACGCTGTCGACCAACTGGCGCAGCGACACACCGCTGGTCGACGCGCTGCGGGTGACCCTCGGCGGTGCCGCGCTGGGCGACCCGCGGATCGTGGTGCACCCGGTCGAGGCGGCCCAGCAGGCCAGCCGGCTGGTCGGCGCCCCGTCGGGTGCGCCGCTGCGGCTGCGGGTGCTGACCCGGGAGGACTTCGGCGTCACCAAGCTGGTCTCCGCGCCCCGGGCCCGCGACCGCATCGCCGATGACCTCGCGATCGACATCGGCGGGCTGCTGGCCGCCGGGACGAGGTTCGGCGACCGGGCGCTCGAGGCCGGTGACGTCGCGGTGCTGGTGCAGTCCGGCCGGCACGCCGAGCTGGTGCAGCACGCCCTGGCCGAGCACGGCCTCGCGTCGGTGCTGGCCGGTGGCAGCAACGTGTACGCCAGCCCGGCGGGCGACGCCTGGCTGACGCTGCTCGAGGCGATGGAGCGCCCGCAGAGCAGCGCCCGGGTGCGGGCCGCGGCGCTGACCGACTTCTTCGGCTACGGCCCCGCCGACCTGGTCGCCCAGGCCGACACCCTGACCGATCGCGTGGCCACCCGCATCCGCGACCTCGCCGACCTGCTGCGCGATCGCGGCATCGCGGCGGTGTTCGAGGCGACGTCCGGCCACGGCGAGCTGGCCCGGCGGGTGCTGGAGCGTCCCGACGGCCGCCGCCG
>NZ_JAOPXQ010000157.1 GCF_025965075.1 Aeromicrobium sp. | reverse complement strand
GATAGGGCTCCTCGCCGCGCTCGATGAGCTGCTGCCGCTTGTCCAGTCGGACGCGCACCTGCTCGGGAAGGTCGTCCTCGGTCACGGGGGTGCTCGTCGCATCGCTCACGAGGGTCAAGCCTAGTGGCGCGCGGAGGGACCGGAGAATGTGGGTTTGCCCGCGCCGGGGCGGACAAACCCAGATTTTCGGGTCCCTCCCGGGTCCTCCCCCGGTTCAGCCGTGGTTCTTCTCGTGGACGAGGCGCAGGCCCGTCAGGGTCAGGAACGGGTCGTGGGTCGTGATCGTGGCGCAGTTGTCGACGACCGACTCCGGGTAGGACCCCGTCGCGATGACCGTGACGTGGTCGGGGTCCTCCTCGAGCGAGTCGATGATGCGTGTCACGATGCCGTCGACCAGGCCCGCGAAGCCGTAGACCAGCCCGGACTGGATCGCCTCGACGGTGTTCTTGCCGACGACGTCCCGCGGCACGGCGAGCTCGACGCTGCGGAGCTGGGCGCCCCGGCGTGCGAGGGCCTCGAGGGACAGCTCGACCCCCGGGGCGATCGCTCCGCCGAGGTAGCGGCCGTCGGCGTCGACGACGTCGAAGATCGTCGCGGTGCCGTTCATGTCGACCACGATGGCCGGGCCGCCGTAGAGCTCGGCCGCCGCGAGGGCGTTGACGATGCGGTCGGCGCCGACCTCACGCGGGTTGTCGGTGTGGATCGGGACACCGGTCTTCACGCCCGGGCCGACGATCGCGACCGGCAGGTCGGCGTAGTAGCGCTCCTGCATCGCGCGGAGCTCGACCAGGATCATCGGGACGGTGCAGCACAGGCTGACGGCGTCGATCGCGTCGATGCCGGAGCGGGCCACGAGCCCCGTGACGAGCAGCTGCCACTCGTCGGCGGTTCGCCGCTCGTCCGACGACACCTGCCAGTGGTCCAGGAGTGCCTCGTCGGGCCGCGAGAGGTCGAACGCGCCGATCGACGTGTGGCTGTTGCTGACGTCGAGGCACAGCAGGATCACGGCCGCCACCTCATCGCGCGGCGACCAGCGGGTTGGCGATGACGTCGCCGCGGACCAGGCCGGTGCCGGGCAGCGCCTCGGCGGGATCGTGACCCGTGGCCATGACCCGGTTGTCGGCGTCGACGAACACGACGTGCGGCTCGAACGTCCGCGCCTCGGCGTCCTCCATCTGGGCGTACGCGATGAGGATCACGAGGTCGCCGGGGTGCACGAGGTGGGCGGCGGCACCGTTGATGCCGATGACGCCGCTGCCGCGCTCGCCGGCGATCGTGTACGTCTCGAGACGTGCCCCGTTGTCGATGTCGACGATGTGCACGAGCTCGCCCGGCAGCAGGTCGGCGGCGTCCAGCAGGTCCTGGTCGATCGTGACGGACCCGACGTAGTGCAGGTCGGCCTGGGTCACGGTCGCGCGGTGGATCTTGGACTTCATCATGGTGCGGATCATCGTGTTCCTCCGAGGGTCAGGCCGGTGTTGTCGAGCAGGCGGGGCTTGCCGACCCGGGCCGCGACGAGCAGCCGGGCCTCGTGGCCGGGCACCGCGGCGCCCAGCTCGGGATCGGTCAGGGCGAGGTAGTCCAGGTCGAGGTCGGCGCCGTCGAGGACGGCGTGGGCGGCGGCCAGCACCGCGTCGGCACCCTCGGCAGCGGCGGCGACACCGGCGCGCAGGGCCGCGGACAGCGCGGAGGCGGTCCGGCGCTCGGCGTCGGCCAGGTAGCGGTTGCGGGAGCTCATCGCGAGCCCGTCGGCCTCCCGGACGGTGGGGCAGCCGACGACGTCGACACCGAGCGCCAGCTCGCGCGACATCTGCCGGATCAGGGTCAGCTGCTGGTAGTCCTTCTCGCCGAACACCGCGACATCGGGCCGGACCAGGCCGAACAGCTTCGAGACGACCGTCAGGACGCCACGGAAGTGGGTCGGCCGGATCGCCCCCTCGAGGATCGTGCCGAGCGGGCCGGGGTCGACCGTGACGGTGTCGACGAGGCCGGCGGGATACATCGTCGCGACGGCGGGGGCGAGCACGATGTCGACGCCCGCCTCGGCGCACCGCTCCAGGTCGGCGTCGAACGTCCGCGGGTAGTCCTCGAAGTCCTCGCCGGGCGCGAACTGGGTCGGGTTGACGAAGATCGAGGCGACGAGCGTCTCGCCGAGCGGGCGGGCGTGCTTGAGCAGCTGGACGTGGCCGTCGTGCAGGGCACCCATCGTGGGCACGAAGGACACGCTGGACCCGCCGCGGGCGGCGGCGAGCTCGGCCCGGGTGCGGGCGATGACCGGGGTGGTGGTCACACTCAGATCCCGGCAGCGATCTCGGCCATGGCGTCCCAGTCCGCCTCGTCGAGGACCTGACGGATGGTGCCGGCGGCGGCCGGGGCGAGCCGGCGGTCGGCCTCGGCGCGACCCGCCGTGGCCCGGGCCAGCTCGAGGTACGCGTCGACCGTCGCGTCGTCGACGTCGGCCGCGGCGAGCGCGTCCACGTGGGCGCGGATCGTCGTGACGTCACCGCGGACGACCGGCCCCGTGAGGGCCGCGTCGCCGTAGGCCAGGACGTTGTCCAGGGCCGCGGTCAGCAGCGGGCGCAGGACCGCGGCGGGATCGCTCGCGCCGGCGGTCGTGAGCAGGTCCATCGACTGGGCCACCAGGGTCACCAGGTGGTTGGCACCGTGGGCCAGCGCCGCGTGGTAGAGCGCGCGGTCGGACTCCGCGACCCACATCGGGACGCCCCCGAGGGCCGCGACGAGCTCCTCGGCGAGGGCCCGGTCGGCCGGTGCGGCGGTGAGCCCGAACACCGGGTTGCGCTCGAAGTCGACCGACGTGCCGGTGAATGTCATGGCGGGGTGGAACGCGATGGGACGCGCGCCCAGGCGGGTCAGCGCCGCCAGCGCGTCGAGGCCGTGGCGGCCGCTGGTGTGCAGGACGTACTGGCCGGGCCGGACCGCGCCCGAGGCGGCGAGCTCCTCCGCGACGGCGATCAGGCTGTCGTCCGGGACGGCCAGCACCAGGATGTCGCTCGCCGCGGCGACCTCGACGGGGGTGAGGACATCGACGTCGGGGAGCAGCGTGGCGATGCGGAGGCGGGAGGCCTGCGAGCGACCGCTGACCCCCGCGAGGGGGAATCCGGCGGCGCGGAAGCGCGAGGCGAGCACGGAGCCGACACGGCCCGCTCCGATGACGCCCATGGACAGACGCAGCATGATGGTGCCTTTCGTTCCAGTCCCTCGCGGGTACCAGACAAATTGACGACTTCAGTCTAGCTCCGCGCCTGCTCCTGCCTAGGGGAGCGACCTGTGCGCTGACTCACACCGGACGACGGCTCACTAGGTTGGAGCCATGTCCGACCGGCCCCTCCCCTGGCACGACGCGTGGGAGCGGGCGCTGTACTCCGAGGCGGGATTCTTCCGCACGTCGCGACCGGCAGACCACTTCCGCACCAACGCGCACGTCGGCGCGTTCGCGGGAGCCGTGGCCGAGCTCGCCCGGCGGGCCGGTGCCGCGACGGTCGTCGATCTCGGGGCGGGCGGCGGCGAGCTGCTGACGGCGCTGCGGGCCGAGCTGCCGGGCGTACGCCTGACGGGCGTCGAGCTCGCCCATCGACCCGAGGGACTGGCCGACGACATCGAGTGGCGGGACACGCTGCCAGAACGCATCGACGGGCTGCTGGTCGCGAACGAGTGGCTCGACAACGTGCCGTGCGACGTCGTCGAGCTCGACGACCACCACGTCCCCCGCGAGCTACTGGTCGACCCGGCCACGGGCGAGGAGGCGCTGGGCGACCCGCACGGGTCGTCCTGGCTGCGCACGTGGTGGCCCATGACCGAGCCGGGGCAGCGCGCCGAGGTCGGCTCGGCGCGTGACGTCGTGTGGGCCGACGCCGTGTCACGGGTGCACGGCACCGCGGTCGCGATCGACTACGGGCACCTGCGGGGCGACCGGCCCCCGTTCGGGAGCCTGCGGTCGTACGTCGATGGACGCGAGGTCGACGTCCGGCCCGACGGGACCCGGGACGTGACGGCCCACGTCGCGGTCGACGCGGTCGCCCACGCTGTCGGCGGGACCCTCCTGCGGCAACGCGAGGCGCTGACCCGGCTGGGGGTCGACGGCCGCCGGCCGCCGCTCGACCTGGCGCACCGGGACCCCACGGCGTACGTCCGTGCGCTGGGGCGGGCCGGCGAGGCCGGGGAGCTGCTCGCGACGGGCGGCCTCGGTGACTTCTGGTGGATCGTCACAGACACCCTCGGTCATGGAACACTGGCGCCATGACTGAGCGCCGACGGCTGCTGATCCGTTCAGGCAAGGACCCGTTCACCCCGGTGGTCGCGGAGTCGACGCTGACCCAGGACGTGTTCAACAGCAACAGCGGAAACTACCTCTTCCAGCACGCGGTGTGGAAGGCCCTGGCGACCGACGACGCCGAGCTGGTCTCCAACGGGACGCTGGTGGAGCGGCGCGCCCCGGCGGACGACGTCGCGGCCCTCGTCGAGGACCAGTTCGACCACTTCGTGGTCCCGCTCGCCAACGCGTTCCGGGCCGACTTCGCACCGCGGCTGGACCGGCTCACCGACATGATCGAGAAGCTCACGATCCCCGTCACCGTCGTGGGCATCGGGGCGCAGGCCCCGCACGGGCAGGGCGTCGAGGCGATGCAGCCGATCAACGAGACCGTCCGCCGCTTCGTGGGCGCGGTCCTCGACCGGTCGGCGTCGATCGGCGTCCGGGGCGAGTTCACGAAGGCGTACCTCGTGGGGCTCGGCTTCCCCGCGTCGTCGGTGGACGTCATCGGCTGCCCCTCGTTGTTCCTCCACGGGCGTGACTTCCGGGTCGCCAAGCGGGTCGACGCGATCGGTGCCGAGAGCCCGCTGGCGCTCAACTTGACGCCCGAGGTGCCCGGGATCGGCGCGTTCGCGACGGCGCAGGCCGCGCGTCACCCCCGGCTGACGTACGTCGGCCAGGACGCCAACGACCTGCGGCTGCTGCTGTGGGGCACGCCGTTCCCGCACGTCCACGACCCGCTGGTGCCGGTGCACCTGGAGCACCCGCTCTACCAGCAGGACCGCATGCGGCTCTTCCTCGACACGTGGTCCTGGTACGACTGGATGGCGACGCAGGACTTCGCCTACGGCACCCGCTTCCACGGCAACGTCGCGGCGCTGCTCGGCGGCACGCCGGCGATGCTGCTGGCGCACGACTCCCGCACGACCGAGCTCGCCGACTACCACCGCATGCCGAGCATCTCGATGCCGCAGCTCGCCGACGACGTGCGGGCCGAGGACCTCTATGCCGCGACCGACATGGCCGCGTTCAACGCCGAGCTGCCGCAGGGCTTCGACCGCTACACCGCATTCCTCGACCGCAACGGCCTCGACCACGTCTGGACCGAGGGCAACGGGACCGGCGACTTCGCCGAACGGCTGGCCGCCGCGACGTTCCCGCCCCCGGTGCACCCGCTCGTCGCCCCCGACGGTCACGAGATCGCGTCCCGGCTGGCGTGGATCCGCCAGGGCATGGTCCTCGACATCACCCGGCACCCCCAGCGCTACGACTACCCGTTCGAGCACCCGCGCTGGCACGGGGCCGGCAGCCGCCACGCCCGCCTCCAGGGGCAGACCACCGACCGGATCGCGCGGCTGCAGACCCGGACGACCGAGACGATCAAGGCCCAGGACCAGCGGATCGAGCGGCAGAAGGTGCAGATCGACCGGCTGACGGCGCGGCTCGAGGAGCTCGAGCGCCGGTCGCTCCGCGGTCTCGCCGGGCGGCTGGTCCGCCGGCTCAAGCGCGGGTTCCGCCGCTCATGACCGAGGTCACCGCGAGCGTCGGGACGGGCTTCGACACGACCGACATGGTGCTCAACATCGGTCCGCAGCACCCCGCCACGCATGGCGTCCTGCGGCTCCGGCTGACGCTCGACGGCGAGCGGGTGCAGGCGTGCGAGCCGATCATCGGCTACATGCACCGCGGCGTCGAGAAGCTCTTCGAGGTGCGCGACTACCGCCAGATCATCGTGCTGGCCAACCGCCATGACTGGCTCAGCGCGTTCTCCTCCGAGCTCGGCGTCGTGCTGGCGGTCGAGGACATGCTCGGGATGCAGGTGCCGGAGCGGGCGACCTGGATCCGGACGCTCCTGGCCGAGCTCAACCGCGTGCTCAACCACCTGATGTTCCTCGGGTCGTACCCGCTGGAGCTCGGCGCGATCACGCCGATCTTCTACGCGTTCCGGGAGCGCGAGACGATCCAGGAGGTCATGGAGGAGGTCTCCGGCGGGCGGATGCACTACATGTTCAACCGCGTCGGCGGGCTCAAGGAGGACATCCCGGCGGGCTGGACCGGGCGGGCGTCCGCCGCGATCGCGACGGTGCGGACCCGGCTGGACGAGCTCGAGGACCTGATCTTCGGCAACGAGATCTTCCGCGCCCGCACGGTCGGCGTCGGCGTCCTGTCCCCGCAGCTCGTCGAGGCGTACGGCGTCTCCGGCCCCATCGCCCGGGCGTCGGGGCTCGACCTGGACCTGCGGCGTGACGAGCCCTACCTGGCGTACGGCGAGCTGCAGGACGTCCTGCGGGTCCCGGTGCGGACCGAGGGCGACTGCCACGCCCGGTTCGCGGTGCTGCTGGAGCAGACCAAGGTGTCGCTCGACCTCGCCGACGCGTGCCTGGCCCGGCTCGGCGAGCTGCCACCGGGACCCGTCAACGTCCGGCTGCCCAAGATCCTCAAGGCACCGGAGGGCTCGACGTACGTGTGGACCGAGAACCCGCTGGGGCTCAACGGCTACTACCTGGTCTCCCGCGGCGAGAAGACGCCGTGGCGGCTCAAGCTGCGGACCGCGTCGTTCAACAACGTCGCGGTGCTGCCCGAGATCGTCAGCGGCACGGTGGTCGCCGACCTCGTGGCGATCCTCGGGAGCATGTTCTTCGTCGTGGGAGACATCGACAAGTAGGTCGTAGGGTCGGTTCATGGCTGACGCGCGCGTACCGACCCCGATCGACGACCTCGCCGAGCAGTGGCTCGACACCCTGCTCGACCTGCAGCCGGAGCTGCACGTGCACCTCGGTCGACCCGGCCGGGAGGCCGACTACGGCGACCGGTCTCCCGACGGCGTCGCGGCGTTCGCCGAGGCGGCGCGCGCGACCCTCGCCGCGGTGCGTGCGGCGACCCCCGAGGACACCACCGACGCGATCACGCGCGACGAGATGATCCGGACGCTCGAGCTCGAGATCGAGCAGGTCGAGGCGGGCTTCTGGCAGCGGGACCTCAACGTCATCGCCTCGCCGGCGCAGGACTTCCGCGACATCTTCGACCTGATGGGCACCGAGTCCGAGCAGGACTGGGACCACGTGGCCCGCCGGATGCACCATGTCCCCGCGGCGATGGCGGGCTGGCTCGACTCCTTGCGCATCGGGATCGCGGCCGGCAACACCCCCGCGATCCGGCAGGTCCGGGAGGTCGCGGCGCAGGCCCGCAAGCAGACCGGCGCGGACAGCTTCTTCGCCGCCCTGGCGGACCGAGCCGACGTCCCAGAGTCCCTCGCAGCGGACCTCCGCTCGGGTGCCCGGGCGGCCTCCGAGGCGTACGCGACGCTGGTCGACTTCCTCGAGCAGGACCTGGCGCCGCACGCCCGCGAGGCCGACGCGGTCGGACGCGAGCACTACGCGCTGGCGTCCCGCGGGTTCGTCGGCGCGGAGATCGATCTCGACGAGACGTACGAGTGGGGGGTCGAGGAGCTCGCCCGGATGGTGGCCGAGCAGGAGCAGGTCGCCGACCGGATCCGGCCCGGCGCCGGCGTGGCCGAGGCCATCGCCCTGCTCGAGGCCGACCCGTCGCGCCAGCTGCACGGCACCGACGCGCTGCAGCGGTGGATGCAGGAGACCAGCGACCGGGCGGTCGAGGAGCTCGGGCGGACCCACTTCGACATCCCCGAGCCGATGCGGCGCCTCGAGTGCATGATCGCGCCGACGCAGGAGGGCGGGATCTACTACACCGCGCCGAGCGAGGACTTCGAGCGCGCCGGACGGATGTGGTGGAGCGTGCCGGAAGGGGTCACCGACTTCGACACGTGGCGCGAGCTCACGACGGTCTATCACGAGGGCGTGCCGGGCCATCACCTCCAGCTGGGCCTCGCGACGTACAACTCCGCCGAGCTCAACGGCTGGCGGCGGCTCAGCTGGAACTCCGGGCACGGCGAGGGCTGGGCGCTGTACGCCGAGCGGCTCATGGCCGACCTGGGCTATCTCGACGACCCGGCCGACCGGCTCGGGATGCTGGACGGTCAGCGGATGCGCGCCGCCCGGGTCGTCGTCGACATCGGCGTCCACCTCGGCAAGCCCAAGCCGGACGGGTCCGGGACGTGGACCGGTGAGGACGCGTTCGGCTTCATGGCGCAGCACGTCAACATGGACGACTCCTTCGTCCGCTTCGAGGTCAACCGCTATCTCGGCTGGGCCGGTCAGGCCCCGTCCTACAAGGTCGGGCAGCGCATGTGGGAGCAGCTCCGCGACGACTGGGTCGCAGCGAACGGCGCCGACCCGAGCGCGGGTGGCCTCAAGGAGTTCCACCGCCGGGCGCTGTCGGTCGGCAGCATCGGCCTCGGCACGCTGCGCACGACCCTCCTCCCCCACTGATGCACGGGGGTCAGGCGGGGGTGGGGCTGCCCTCGCCGTTGCCCTTGGACCCGCGGCCGTCCTCGTCGTCGTCATCGGGCAGGCGGCAGGCGCGCTCCAGCAGGAGCGCCGCGGTGAGCAGCAGGAGGCTCGCGACGGCCCCGGCGAGGCCCCGCACGAAGCGCTCCTTGCCCAGCATCGAGTCCAGGGAGTCGATGAACGCCAGCGCGAAGCCGCCGTAGTAGCCGGCGACCAGTGCGCCCACGACAGCGCAGGACTTCGCCAGCGACAGCATCAGGATCCCGTGGTCGGCGGTCATCCGCTCGTGCTGCTTGTGCAGGCTCTGCCACGTGTTCCAGGCGAAGATCCCGACGACCACCGCGACGACCGCGAGCGCCAGCGGCGCCGTCCAGCTGATCCGGGGCGTGCTGCCGCCCAGCCGGGTGATGATCGGCGGTGTCAGTCGGCCCCCGATGAGGCCCGCGGCGATCAGCCCGACGACCAGGAGGGTCGATGTCGGCTTGGCGTGCCTCATGGCCGGGTCGTCATGGGTTCGAGATCACAGGATGATCTCGAGGTCCTCACGCTTGACGACGCCACTGGTGTCGACATTGGCGATGAGGTCGGCAACAAAGCCCTTGCCCGGGATCTCGCCCTCGGGGTCGATCTCGAGCCACGGGACGAGCACGAAGCCGCGCTCGTGCGCTCGCGGGTGCGGCAGGACCAGCTGCTCGTCATTGGCGACCCGGTCGCCGACCACGATGACGTCGACGTCGAGGGTCCGCGGGGCGCCCGGCTCGGCGCGCTCGCGACCGAACGCGTCCTCGATCGCCAGCGCGCGGTCGAGCAGCGTGTGGACCGTCAGCGTCGTGTCGATCAGGACGACGGCGTTGAGGAACTTGCCGGCCTTCTCCGGGCCGCCGACGGGCTCGGTCTCGTAGACCGAGGAGATCGCCACGACCG